>JBAUYT010000019.1:0-43138 GCA_049584935.1 Steroidobacteraceae bacterium | reverse complement strand
TGCGTGCCGCTGGCGCGACCGTGGAAGGACCCTAGCCGACCTCGTCCAACGTGCTAGCGGTGAGCGTAGCCCACCCCGGCCGCGGCACCGGGCGCGTACAGGCTGGCAGCCGCACTGATGGCGAGCGCCGGAATCAGGGCATTGAGGTATCTCATCGAAGTCTCCTGCGTGGCGATCAAATCGACTAACCTGCAAGTATTCCAACGGCGTAGCTGCTGCGCGGTTGACCCCAATCCCTTCGGAACCAGAGTGCCAAGTTTTGTGATTTTGTTGCATTTTTTTCCGGTTTTGCCGGTGCTGTGTGCCGCCCGGACCGGCGCGTGAAGCCGACGGATCCGCAGCGCCCGCCGGCGCACGCCGGCATCGGCTTTGGGGAATTCGTGGTGATCGCGGCGGCGATGCTGTCGACGCAGGCCATTGCCGTGGACGCCATGCTGCCGGCGCTGCCGACCATCGTCGACGAACTCAAGGTCGCCGATCCCAACCACGGCCAGTGGATCGTCACGGTGTACGTGACGGGTGTCGGTATCGGCCAGCTGTTCTGGGGCTTTCTGTCGGACCGCTTCGGCCGCCGCCCGGTGCTGCTCGCGGGCACCACCGTGTACGTGGCGGCTGCCATCATGTGCGGCCTGGCGCAGAGCTTCCACACGCTGCTGGCATGGCGGCTGGTGCATGGACTGGCGGCGGCGAGCGCCGTGGTGACGCGCTCGGTGATCCGGGATCTGTACTCGGGCCGTACGCTGGCGCGGGTGATGTCGCTCACCTTCGTGGTGTTTCTGATGGTGCCGATCATCGCGCCGAGCCTCGGGCAGCTGATCCTGCTGCTGGCGCCCTGGCGGTTCGTCTTCATCGTGTTTGCGGTGTTCGCGGCGCTGGTGGGCACCTGGGTGCTGCTGCGGCTGCCGGAGACCCTGCATCCGGAATTCCGCCTGAGCCTGACGCCGGGCCATTTCCTCGGCGCGGCTGCACGCGTGTTCGGAGACCGCATCTCGCTGTGCTACACGCTGGCGGTCACGGTCATGTTCGGCTCGCTGATTTCGTACGTCGGCATGGTGCAGCAGATCTTTGCCAACGTGTTTCACCGTCCGAGCTGGATGCCGACCATGTTCGCGCTGTGCGCCATGTTCATGGGGCTGGCGTCGCTGCTGAACTCGCGTATCGTCGAGCGCTTTGGCATGCGCCGCATTTCACATGCGGCACTGCTGTGCTACATCGCGGTCACCCTCGGGCACCTGCTGGTGGCCTGGTCCGGCCACGAGCAGATCTGGACTTTCGTGGCACTGCAGGCGGCCACCATGGCCTGCTTCAGCCTGGCGGTCTCGAACTTCGGCGCCATGGCGCTCGAGCCGCTCGGCGCCATCGCCGGCGTGGGCGCCTCGCTGCAGGGATTCATCACCACCTTCGGCGGTGCTCTGTTCGGGGCGGCGATCGGCCGCCACTTCAACGATTCGACCGTGCCGCTGACGGTCGGTGCCCTCGGCAGCGGCCTCTTGAGCCTGGCGGCGGTGCTGGCTGCCGAGCGTGGCCAGCTGTTCCGCCCGCAGCACACGGGCGCGTGCGTCCCGGTGGAAGGCGCGCTCGAGAGCCTCGGGTCACATTAAGATGCAGTGAGTGCAGGGGAGGAGTCGGATCATGACAAGACAACATGGATGGATGCCGGCGCTGCTGGCGGTAGCCTGTCTACTGGGCGCGGCGTCACTCGAGGCGGGTGCACCCATGGTGAAGTCCCAGCCACCGGCGTACTACCGCCTGATGCTCGGCGACTTCGAGGTGACGGCGCTGCTGGACGGCACCTTCACCGTGCCGATCAAGGGTCTGCTCAACGGCGTCAGCGACGCGCAGCTGCAGCACGATCTGGCGCATGCGTTCCTCAAGGAACCCTACGAGCTCTCGGTCAATGCCTTCCTGGTCAACACCGGCACCAAGCTGGTGCTCATCGACAGCGGCGACGGTGGCCGCATGTCCGCCGGTACCGGCCGGCTGATCGCCAATCTCAAGGCCGCGGGTTACGAGCCGGCGCAGGTCGATGAGATCTACATCACCCACATGCACGGCGATCACATCGGCGGTCTGTCGCACGACGGCGAGCGACTGTTCCCGAATGCGGTGGTGCGGGCCTCGCGCCAGGAGGCGGACTACTGGCTCAAAGCCGAAAATCAGGCCGCGGCCAGTGACGCTGCCAAGGAGAGCTTCCAGCACGCCATCGACTGGCTTGCGCCCTACGTCAAGGCCGGCAAGTTCCGTCCATTCGACGGCGATGTGATGCTCGTGCCCGGGGTGCGTGCGGTGGCCACGCCGGGCCACACACCGGGGCACACCTGCTACCTCATCGAGAGCCGCGGCAACCGCATGCTGGCGATCGGCGATCTGGTGCACATCGAGCCGGTGCAGTTCCCCGATCCAGAGATCACGCTCAAGTTCGACACCGACGGCAATGCCGCCCGCGCCGAGCGCCTGCGGATATTCCACGAGGCCGCGGACAACCGCGAATGGATCGCAGCCGCGCACATGAGTTTTCCGGGGCTGGGCCACATCCGTGCCGACGGCAGCGGCTATGACTGGGTGCCCGCCAGCTACAGCGTGCCGCATTGAGGCGCGCCGTGGCACGGCCTCGGCCCGGTCGAGGGTGATGCGGGCATGAGCGCAGCGCAGGAGCGAGGACGTCACGGCCTGCGGGCCACGTGCCTGTCCTTTCCGGAGGTGCTGTCGCAATCGGTGGCCAACATCTCCCCGACCCTGACGCCGGTGATCATCGTGCCGCTGGTGTTCGCGTCGGCCGGTGAGGGCACCTGGCTCGCCTACCTGATCGCAACCGTGGGGCTGGTACTGGTCGGCACCAACGTCAATCAGTTCACGCGCCGCTCCGCCACCCCGGGATCGCTCTACGCCTTCGTGACGCGCGGGCTGGGTGTGACGCTCGGGTTCGTCTGCGGCTGGTGCCTGATACTGGCCTACACCATGACCGGCATGGCGGTCATGGCGGGCTCGGTCATGTATGCGGCGCTGCTGCTGCACCAGCTGCATCTGCCGGGACCGCCGCCGCTGCTGTTCGCGGCCGGTGTAGCCGGCGTCTGGCTGATCGCCTACAAGGACGTGCAGCTCTCCACGCGCGTGATGCTGGTGCTCGAGGGCGTGTCGATGCTGCTGATCCTGGCGCTGTGCATCACCGTGCTGGCGCGGCGCGGACAGTGGCTCGATGCCGCGCAGTTCCGGCTCGGCGGCATGAGCGGCGCCGGACTCAAGACCGGCCTGATCCTCGCCATCTTCAGCTTCGTCGGCTACGAAAGCGCCAGCACGCTCGGTGAGGAGGCGCGCAATCCGCTGGTGAACATTCCACGCTCGGTGCTGCTGAGCGCCATCATCAGCGGGCTGTTTTTCATGCTGTGCGCCTACGTCGCGGTGCTTGGGTTCAAGGCATTGCCGGATTCGCTCGCCACCAGTGCGGCGCCGTTCAACGAATTGGCCGACGGCGTCGGTGCCGGCTTCTTTGGCATGCTGATCTCGATCTGCGCTGTCATCAGCCTGTTCGCCTGCACGCTGGCGGCGGTCAATGCGGCCGCGCGCGTGCTCTTCAGCATGGGCCGGCACGGCATGCTGCATCCGCAAATGGGCAAGGCACACGACACCAACCTCACGCCCCACCATGCGGTGTCGCTGTCGTGCGTGCTGGTGCTGCTGCTGCCCGCGGCGCTGCTGCTGGACGGCGTCGGGCTGCTCGATATCCTCAATGATCTGAGCACCCTCTCGACCTTCGGCTTCCTGATTGCCTATGTGCTGGTGTCGGTTGCGGCACCGTTCTACCTGCGCCGCATCGGCCAGCTGTCGCCCACCAGCGTGCTGTGCGCCGCGCTGTCGGTGGCCTTCATGGCGCCGCCGCTGATCGCCGCGGTCTACCCGACGCCGGCCGCTCCCGCCGACAGGTTTCCGCTGTACTTCCTGCTCTACCTGGCGGCCGGACTGGTCTGGTACACGGTGCTGCGCACGCGCACGCCGGCCACGGTGGTGCAGCAGATCCACGCGGACCTCGAGCTCGACTCGGCCGGGCTGGCCGGCGACTAGGAGGATCCGTGGCAGCCGCGGCCCACTTGGTGCTGGCACTGGATCAGGGCACCACCAGTTCGCGCTCGATCCTGTTCGATCGAACCGGCGCGCCGGTGGCGTCGGCCCAGCGTGAATTCACTCAGCACTTTCCGCAACCCGGTTGGGTGGAGCACAACGCGCTGGAGATCTGGCAGACGCAGCTCGCGACCATCGGCGAGGTGCTCGGCAAGGCCAGCGCCAGCGCGGCGGACATCGCCGCCATCGGCATCGCCAACCAGCGCGAGACCTGCGTGCTGTGGGAGCGAGCCAGCGGCGTGCCGATCGCGCCAGCCATCGTCTGGCAGGACCGGCGCACTGCGGCGCTGTGCGAGCAGCTGCAGGCACAGGGCCACGAGGCCGAAGTGGCGCGCCGCACCGGCCTGCGGCTCGATCCCTATTTTTCCGCCACCAAGCTCAGCTGGCTGCTCGAGCACATACCGCATGCGCGCGCGCGCGCCGAGCGCGGCGAACTGGCATTTGGCACCATCGACAGCTGGCTCATCTACCAGCTCACCGGCCAGCGCGCGCACCTGACCGATCTGACCAATGCGAGCCGTACGCTGCTGCTGGACCTGGAATCGGGGCGCTGGTCCGAGCCCATGCTGGAGCTGTTCGATATCCCGCCGGCCTGCCTGCCCGAATTGACGGCCTCATCACTCAGTTCCAGCCAGGCGCCGCTGGCCCACATCGGCGGACGACAGGTGCCGATAACGGGCATCGTCGGCGATCAGCAGGCAGCGCTGTTCGGCCAGGCCTGCTATGCGCCTGGAACCGCGAAGAATACCTACGGTACCGGCTGCTTCGTGCTCATGAACACCGGCGCGGCGCCCACCTGGTCCCGCCACAAGCTGCTGTCGTCGGTGGCGTGGCAGCGCGGCGCCACGCGGGTCTATGCGCTGGAAGGCAGCGTGTTCGTAGCCGGTGCGGTGGTGCAATGGTTGCGCGACGGCCTGGGGCTAATCGGCAGCGCCGCTGACATCGAGGCGCTTGCGGCCAGCGTGCCCGACACCGCCGGCGTGCATTTTGTGCCGGCCTTCACCGGTCTCGGCGCACCCTACTGGGATCCGGAGGCCCGCGGCGCCATCCTCGGACTCACGCGCGGTGTGACGCGTGCGCACCTGGCGCGCGCGGCACTGGAGGCGATCGCATTCCAGAGCTGCGACGTACTGACGGCCATGACGCTCGACGCCGGGCGGCCGCTGATCGAGCTGCGCGTGGACGGCGGCGCCAGTGCCAACGACCTGCTGCTGCAGTTCCAGGCGGACCTGCTCGGCGTACCGGTGGTGCGGCCGCAGGTCACCGAGACCACCGCGCTCGGTGCAGCCTACCTCGCCGGACTCGGCAGCGGCTTCTGGCAATCGGAAGAAGAAGTGGCCGCCAACTGGCGTGTCGATCGCCGCTTCGAGCCCGTGGGCAGCCGCGACTGGGCACAGCAGCGGCAGCTGGGCTGGGCGGAGGCCGTTGCGCGCAGCCGTCGAAAATGATGCCAGCCAAGCAGGTCGCCTCGGGCGCGACCTCCGGTTTGCCGCCGGTCAGCGCGGCAGCGCTACCCGGGCCGGCGCCGGCTCACGCGCGCTCTGGCGTGCGGTTTGCCGAGCCGAGTCCAGCACCCGGCTGCGCATGCGCTCGTGCAGATTGGCCACGGTGGTACTGCCGGTGCGGACACAGAAGGCGGGAATGACGGCGTGTACCAGGCAGGCACAACCGGCTCCGACGAGCGTGACACCGAACTTCAGCGCCTGCCGCTGATGCTGCCAGTAGCCTTCGCCGATCGCGCTGGGGTGGTCCAGAAACAGACGCTTGAACACACCTTTGCTCCTGCTACCTGAAGGTCACAGCATAATGCGGATAGAATCTAATGTTTTCCCAAATTAGACTCCGGAATTGCGTCGCGTTGGGAGATCCTCCACATGACGATCGATGCCATCGACCTGCGAATCCTCGATATCCTGCAGCAGGATGCATCGGGGTCGCTGGCGGATATCGCCGAAAGAGTGCATCTGTCGCAGAATGCCTGCTGGCGCCGCGTCCGCCAGCTCGAGGAAAGCGGGGTTATCGTCAAACGCGTGGCGCTGCTCAATCCCGCCAAGCTTGGCATAGGCGTCACGGTGTTCGTGATGGTGCGCGCTGCGGAGCATTCTGAGCAGTGGTTCACAAATTTTGCCGAGACTGTCGAGGCGCTGCCCGAGGTGGTGGAGTTCTACCGCACCAGCGGTGAAGTCGACTACATCCTCAAGCTGCAGGTGGCGGACGTGGCGGCCTATGACCGCGTCTACACCGCGCTGATCAGAACGGCGCGCTGCGCCGACGTCAGCGCCGCCTTCTGCATGGAGCACATCAAGCACACCACTTCCATTCCGCTGTCGCTCGCCGACAGCACGCGCCAAGCCAGTTGATTTGGCGGCGGATTCCGCCGCCCCGCGCTCAAGAATCCGGCGCTCCCTGCCGATGACGATGACTTATGGGTGCTGGGACGATGCCGGACATGGATGACGCGCGCGCCAGCTCGGCGCTCCCCGAGTCCAACACCTTGCGACTGAAGCGCGCCGAGACCGATCGTCTGGCGCACATGCACTTCGTCGACAGCCTCGACCGTGTCAACTCGGTCGTGCTCGGCACGCACAATATCGAATCGATGATGAGCGACGTGCTCGATGCGGTGCTGTCGATTTTCGACTGCGATCGTGCCTGGCTGGTCTACCCGTGCGATCCAGCGGCCGCCACCTGGTATTCGCCCATGGAGCGCACCCGGCCGGGATACGCCGGGGCGCTCGCCTCAGGCGTGCCCCAACCGGTGGATCAGAATCACGCCTCGGTTTTCCGCACGCTGCTCGCCGCCGCCGGTCCGGTGGCGTCCGGCGCTGGCAATCCGATGCCGTTGCCGCGCGCCGCGACCGAGCGGTTCGGATTGCGCGCCTCGATGGCGATGGCGCTGTTCCCGAAGGTCGGCGCGCCCTGGGCTTTTGGCCTGCATCAATGCTCACACGAGCGGGTGTGGAAGCCGGATGAGATGCGGCTGCTGGAGCAGATCGGCCGGCGCCTCACCGATGGACTCACGAGCCTGCTCACCTACCGCCACCTGCAGCGCAGTGAGCGCGAATTTCGCAGCCTGGCGGAGAACTCCCCGGACATGATTTCGCGCGTGGACCGCCACGGCCGCTACCTCTACGTCAATTCGACGCTGGCGCGGCTCGCGAGCCTGCCGGCCGCCAGCTTCATCGGCGAGATGATCGGCGCCACGCGCATCGCGGCCGGTCATCAGCTCGATACCGGCACGGTCTCCCGGGTGCGGTCGACGGTGCAGATGGTGCTCAGCAGCGGTGTGCCGCAGCGCTGCGAAGTGCTTGATCCCAAGCCCGGCGGCGAGCGCGTCTACGAGTACCGGATTTCGCCGGAATTCGACGAGGCCGGCGAGGTCGTCAGCGCACTCTGCGTCGGCTGCGACGTCACCGACCGCAAGCGTGCCGAACATGGCCAGAAGCGCCTGATCCGTTCGTTGCGGCTCATCAGCATGAACGATCAGCTGCTGATCCACGCCCAGCAGGAATCGGCGCTGCTCGCCGACATCTGCCGCCTGCTGGTCGAGGTCGGCAACTACCGGCTGGCCTGGATCAGCTTAGGGTCGGACCAGTCGCGAGCGCCACGGCCAACCGCCAGGTTCGGCGCCGCGGAAGGCCAGTTCGATTCGCTCGATCTCGCCATTCCCGATGAGCTCTGGCGTTCAGGTCCCGGCGCCTTGCTGGCCGCGAGTGGCGAGCCGGAAATTGTTCGCGATGTGGGCGCCGAGCCGCGCCTGGCGGACTGGCGCGAGCTGCTGCTGACCCGCGGGCTCGAGAGCTGCATGGCGCTGCCGCTGCGCGATAGCCGCGGTACGCTCGGCAGCGTCACGGTGTTCGCAGGTGCGCTCAATGCCTTTTCCGCCCAGGAGACGGAGCTGCTGCAGGAACTGGCGGGCGATGTGACCTTCGGGCTGCGCGCCATGCGCACACGCGCCGAACATTCGGCGGCGGAAGAGAAGCTGGCCTTCCTGGCGCTGCACGATCAGCTGACCCGGTTGCCGAATCGCGTGGCCCTGCGCGACCGCTTCGAACAGGCGCTGGCACTGGCGCGCCGCCAGCAGACGCGCCTGGCGCTGCTGTTCCTCGATCTCGACAACTTCAAGGAGATCAACGACAGTCTCGGCCACGAGGTCGGTGACAAGCTGCTGCTGCAGGTGGCAGAACGGGTGCAACCACGCGTTCCATGCGGCGGCATCGTCGCGCGCGAAGGCGGCGACGAATTCCTGATCCTGCTGACCGAGGTCGAGGACCTGAATGCCATCGAGCGCGTTGCCAGGGAGGTGCTCGATCGCATCGATCAACCGGTGCAGATCGGCGACAATCTGCTGCAATCGACGGCCAGCATCGGCATCAGCGTCTACCCCGATGACGGCACCGACTTCGAAGCCTTGCGGCGCAATTCCGACGCGGCCTTGTTTCACGCCAAGGACGAGGGTCGCAACACTCACCGGTTCTTCAACGAACGCATGAACCTGGACGCGCTGGCGCGCGTCGAGATGCAGACCCGGCTGCGCCAGGCGCTGCGCAACAATGAGTTTCGGCTGCACTATCAGCCGCAGCTGAGCCTGGCAGAGCGGCGCATCATCGGCATGGAAGCGTTGATTCGCTGGCGCAACGAGCACGGCGAGGACATCCCGCCGGCGTCCTTCATTCCGGTGGCGGAGAAGAGCGGCCTGATCATTCCGATCGGGCAGTGGGTGCTGGAAGAGGCCTGCCGCCAGGCGGTGGCGTGGTCTGAAGCAGGACTGCCGCCGTTGCTGGTGGCGGTCAACCTCTCGGTGGTGCAGTTTTCGCGCGGCGACATCGTCGAGGCCGTCAAGCGGACGCTGCGCGCGTCGCGGCTGCCGCCCGAGCGGCTCGAGCTGGAGATTACCGAGTCGGTACTGCTGCACGATACCGACACTGCGCTCGAGACCCTGCAGGCGCTCAAGGACATGGGGGTAACGCTGTCGATCGACGATTTCGGCACGGGTTATTCGAGCCTGGCGTATCTCAAGCGCCTGCCGGTGCACAAGCTCAAGATTGCGCACCCGTTCGTCAAGCAGCTCGCTTCCAGCCGAGAGGACGCCGCCATCGTGCGCGCCATCATCCAGCTCGGTCAGACACTCGGGCTCGAAGTCATCGCCGAGGGCGTCGAGGTCGATGCGCAGCTCAAGTTCCTCAAGGCCAACGGCTGCAACCTGGTGCAGGGCTTCCTGATCAGTCGACCGCTAGCGGCGGAGGATTTTCCAGAGTTCCTGCGCCGGCCGCTGCGCTGACGCGCACGCTGCCGTCGGCGCCGCGCTGCTCGCTCGAGCCTCGCTGCTCGGCCTCGATGCGGCGCTGGATCAGGTACATCATCCCGAGACACATCAGCGTCGTTGCCGTCAGCAGGTAGCCGACCACATCGAAGTGCAGCAGATGCCCGTCGTTGGACTGAACCACGATCAGGCCGGCGACGGCTGCCGCGACTCCGCCGGCGAACTGTTGCAGCGAGGAGCTGATGGCCATGTAGGAACCGCGATCGGCCGGGTAAGGGACCGCGGACATGAGCGCCGACGCCGTGATCATGCGCGAGGACACGCCGACGAACAGCATGACGCTGATGACGATGATCAAAGCGAGCGGCGATACGCCGAGATGCGTGTACGTCGTTACCATCAGGATGGTTGTGGCGCAGCCGAACGCAAAAACGCGAAACTTGCCGTAGGCATCGGCCGCACGGCCGATCAGCGGGCCGGCAATAATGGAGCAGATACCCGTCACCATGTACAGCATCGGCAGCTGATGCACCGACACGCCGAGATTGTGCACCGTAAAGGCGCTCATGAAGGGCATCAGCATGAAGCCGCCCACCGAGAGCAGGCCAGTGGTGGCGAAGCCCTGCAGGTAGCGCGGCATGGTCACCGTGTGCAGCAGATGGTGCAGGGCGCTGCGGTCCGGAGCGCGCGCCAGATGCGCATTGATGGGCTTGAGCTTGAAGACGATGACGACACCGACCAGCGTGCTGGCGCCCACAATCAGCATGAACGGGGCGTTCCAGCCCCAGCGGTTGGAGAGAAACAGCGCCAGCGGTATGCCGAGCACGTTGCTGGCGGCGAAAGCCGTCTGCACCACGCCCATGACCCGGCCGCGAACCTGGTACTCGAACAGATCGGTCGTGATCGCAAACACGATCGAGCCGATCACGCCGCCGAACACACCGGTAATCATGCGCGCGAACAGCAGCGCCTCGTAGCTGCGCGCGAGCGCACACAGCAGCGTGCCCAGCACAAAGCCGGAGTAGAAAAACAGCAGCAGCCGCTTGCGGTCGAAACGGTCGGTGAAACCGGCCGCAAGCACGCCCGAGGCGCCGGCGCTGAAGGCATACACCGAGACCAGCAGGCCGAACTGCGCCGGCGTGATCCTGAGCGCCGGGATGATGATGGCGCCGAGGGGCGAGAGCACCATGAAATCGAGGATCAGCGTAAATTGCAGAAACGCGATCAGCGCGATCACGAGCTTCTGATAGGACGAGAAGCCGGGCGCGTCGGCCCCGGCAGCGGGCGCGGATGCCATGCAGTCAGGTCTCCCGCTTACTGGCCGCGGATTTCGGCAATGGCACGGCGCAGGACATCCAGGACCCGGCGCTTCTCCTCCATGGAGGCATGCAGCTTCTCGAACAGGGCCTGCTTGAACTCGTGCCGCAGCTCGTGAAACTGCGACTTGATCTGTCGCCATTCGCCTTTGTCGCCCGAGCGCTCACCCTCGCTGCTGCCCCAGTCCTGGCCGGCGGCTTCCTCTTCGCGGTATTCGCGCTGGAACTGCGCCATCCGCTGGCCGTAGCGCGCCAGCTGCGCGAGCAGCTCGTCCGCCGTGGCGCGGTGCTCTGTCAGATACTGGCTGCCGGCCTCGGTGATGCGATAGCGGCGCTTGCTGCCCTCGGTTTCGGAGACGGCCAAGCCGGCCTCCTCGAGATAGGTCAGCGCCGGGTAGACCACGCCCGGGCTGGGCGTGTACAGCCCGCTGGAGTGCTCCTTGAGCGACTTGATGATTTCATAGCCGTGGCGCGGGCTGTCCTGCAGCAGCGCCAGCATGATGAGCTGCAGGTCGTCGGAGGACAGCATCTTGGCGGCGCGCATGCCGGGGCCGGCGGAGTAGGCCTGGCGCAGGGCGCCGAACAGCCGGTGGCGGTGGCCGAAACGGCCGAAGTCACGGCCATAGGGGCATTCGCGGCGGAATCGTGGATTCATCAGTGGGGGTCCTTGTGGGGGTTCTGGATTGTGGGGGCGGAGTCGAAAGCTTACTTTTAATATATCGCAAACTGTATCTCAAGATATGTCTGAGCGCAACGGCTGCTGCGAAGCCGGCCAACGCACTGCGGCAGAGGGACATCTTATGTTGCCCGCGAGGCCGTCAGCTCCACGCCGCCGCCGTCCAGGTACCGCCGCGAGGCCGGGCAACTTCCACGCTGATCGCTTCGGCTACGACTTCCAGACGCTGTGCGAGCTGCTGCGCAGCGCGGGCTGCCGTCGCATCGCCCGCAGCGGCTATCTGCAAAGCCGGCATGCGGCGCTGCGCGTCGATGACGCCAGCCACGTGGCGCGGGGCACGTGATGGCCGCCGCTACCTTTCACTATTCGTCGACGCAATGCTGCGCTGAATGGCGAGCGGCCGTTGCGCGCGCTGATCACAATGACTGACATGCGCGATTTCAGCGACCGACACGTGCTGGTCACCGGTGCCTCCACGGGCATCGGCCTGGCAAGTGCGAAACTGCTCGCCGCTCGCGGCGCACGGGTGTTTCTGATCGCTCGCGGTGCCGACAAGCTGCTGGCAGCAGTCGAGACCATTCGCGACGCCGGCGGCATAGCGGCGCATGCGGTCGCGGACGTGTCCGACCTGCAGGCACTGCGCGCGGCCATCTCGGTGGCCGAGGAGCTGTACGGTCCGGTCGAGGCGCTGTTCGCCAACGCCGGCACGGGCGGCAGGTTCGCGTCGCTTGGGGACTACGATGACGATGTATTCGACAGCGTCATCCGTACCAACCTCGCCAGTGTCTTCTGGACCATCAAACGCGTGCTGCCGGGGATGATCGCGCGCCGGCGTGGCAGCATCCTGGTCACCGGCAGCCTGGCGAGCGAGCGCGGCATGGCCAACAACGCGGCCTACGTGGCCTCCAAGCACGGCGTGCTGGGCCTGGCGCGCGCGGCGGCGATCGAGGCCGCACCGCACCAGGTGCGCGTCAACTGCGTGCTTCCCGGTCTGATCGAGACGCCCATGCTGATGCAGCTCGATCCGTCGGCCTCGCCGCAGGCGATCCGCGAGCTGCTCGCCAGGGGGGTGCCGCTCGGACACATCGGCAGCGCCGAGGAACTGGCGGAAGTTGCCTGCTTCCTGCTGTCGGACCGGGCCAGTCATGTCACGGCACAGGCGCTTGCGGTCGACGGTGGCGTTCTTGGCACACACGTGACGCGATAGGAGCACCATGAGCATCAAGTACTACCATGCCGAACCAGCAGCCAACTCGCTCAAATCGATGATCCCGCTGCTGGAGAAGCGCATCGAATTCCAGAGCGTCTACGTCGACCTGCACAAGTTCGAGCAGCACTCGGAATGGTTTGTGGCCATCAACCCGGAAGGACAGGTGCCGGTGCTCGATCACGACGGCACCATCGTGACGCACACCACCGTGATCAACGAGTACCTGGAGGATGTGTTTCCGGACCTGCCGCTGCGGCCTCGCCAGCCGGCCGACGCGGCGCGCATGCGCTACTGGAACAAGTTCGTCGATGAGCACGTCATGAACCACGTCTCGATGCACGGCTGGCATCGCATGGTCGGCATCATCGCGCGCAAGATCGACAGCGGCGAATTCGAGCAGCTGATGGAGCGCATTCCGCTGCCCGATCAGCGCAAGAAATGGCGTACCGCGCGCTCCGGCTTCAGCGAGTCGGATCTCGCCAATGCCACCGTCAAGATCCTCTACGCGGTCGACAAGGTCGAGCGGCAGTTGGCACAGACGCCGTGGCTGGCGGGCGATGCCTACACGCTGGCCGACATCAATTTCTATTCGATGTGCGGCATGATGGTGGAGCGCATGTTCCCCGAGCTCGAGATCGGCAAGCGCTGCCCACGCCTGGTCGACTGGCGCGAGCGCATGAACGCGCGGCCGGCGGTCAAGCGGGCGCTCGCCGGCGAGGACCGGACCGCGCCGGGGCTGCGCACCTGGACCGGCCACGCACGCTGAAGCCGATGGAGCGCAGCCTAGGTCCTGAGTCCCTTGCGTTGGCGCCGGTAGCTCTCGCGGCGGGTCTTCTCGAAACCGGTGCGCTGTTCGAAGCCCGCATCCACCGGATAATCGCGAAAGTCCGCGAGTACCTCGTCGAACAGCTCCCGCAGCTCGTCCTTGAATTCCGGGTGCGTGAAGATGTGGAAGCGGTTCTCCCGCATGGCCTCGAGCACGCGCCTCGCCACCACATCGGGTTCCATGCCGAACTCGTGAATCTCGGCCAGCCGCTTGACGTTGGCGTCGTTGACCGGCCTGGCCTGGCGTTTGAGCTGCTCCGGCCGGATCTCGTCGCTGGCGTAGATGTACGATTTGACCAGGCCCGGGCACAGTACCGAGACGCCGATCCCGTGTGGCGCCAGGCTGGCTCGCAGCGATTCGGACATGCCGCGCACCGCGAACTTGGAGGTGTTGTAGATACCGGGCACGCCGGCCGCGAGCAGGGCGGCCATCGAGGCCGTGTTGACGATGTAGCCGCCGTTGCCGGCAGCCACCATGCGCGGCGCAAAAGTCATGACGCCATTGATCGGCCCGTGCAGGTTGACGCCCATGACCCAGTCCCAGTCGTCGAAGCTCGACTCCTCGATGGACTGAAACAGATTGATGCCGGCATTGTTGAACAGCAGGCTCACCGGCCCGAATCTGGCTTCGACCTGGGCGGCGGCGCGCGCCATGTCCTCGCGCTGCGAGACGTCGACCTGCACGCCCATGGCACGCGGACTGTCGACCGCCGCAAGCGCCTGAGCGATGGATTGCTCGCGGATGTCCGCTATCGCAACGTTGCAGCCTTCCGCCAGCAGCGCGCGTACCAGTCCAATGCCGATGCCGTTGGCACCTCCGGTGACGAACGCGGTTCGCCCTGCAAAATCCTTCATGCCTGCGCTCCTCCCTTAAGTTCTCGCTGGCGCGACAGTTCAGCCGCGTGGATGGGATTGCGAAACAGCACGCCGAACGTGCGCTTGTACTCATCGTTCTCCGGGAGATTCGGCACCGCGGCGCACATTGCCTGCGCGCGCTCCTCCAGTCCCTGCCGGAATTCGCTGTGAGTGAGAATGTAGAGCTCGTCGGCGAGGATGCCCCGCAGCACGCGCTCACCCACCTGCTCCTTGGTCATGAACAGGTGGAAGAAGTTGCCGCCCTGTTGCCGGCGACGGTCGGTTTCGGCGTAGCCGCTGTCGGCCAGCGCCACCGGCCGTGTCCTGCCGGCCGCGGCGATGTTCGATTGCACCGCGCCGGGACAGAATGCCGAGCAGATGATTCCCTGCGGCTCGAGCTCGGCACGCATGCATTCCATCATGTGGACGGAGGCGCCCTTGGAAGTGCCGTAGATCGTGGCGCCCGGATGCGGCACGAGTCCGGACATCGAAGCGGTATTGACGATGTGGCCGCCTTCGCCGTGCGCGAGCATGCGCGGCAGCAGGGTGACGATGCCGTTGATGGTGCCGCCGAGATTGACACCCATGACCCAGTCCCAATCGGCGAAGGTTGCCAGTGCCGTGGGCCCGACGACGGCGACGCCGGCGTTGTTGCAGAGCAGGTGAATCTTGCCGAAGCGCGTCTCGGCCGCGGCCGCGGCGCGCGCAAAATCCTGCCGGTCGGTGACATCGAGCTTGAGCGCCAGTATGGCCTGCGGCCGCGCCAGCTCCGCAGCCGCGGCGCGCAGGTGATCCTCGCGAATGTCCGCGATGACCACGTTCATGCCGGCTCCGAGCAGCGCCTTGGCGATGCCGAGTCCTATGCCACTGCCGCCCCCGGTGACGAACGCGGTCTTGCCGGCGAGATTCTGCATACGGTAGGTTCCCTTAAAGGCAATGGGGGGGATGGCGGAACATGGCAACAGCAATGCCGGAAGTAACGACGCCCGCGGGCGCTGCAGCCAGCCGTGCCACGTGGCCGGCACGCTCCGCCGCCTACTACGCGCTTACCGTCGTCATTCTCGCGACCATGTTGAATTTTCTCGATGCGCAGGTGTTCGGGCTCATGGCGCAACGAATCAAGGTGGATTTTCATCTCACCGACGAGCAGCTCGGCTTCCTCGTGGGGCCTGCCAACGTGATCTTCTACGTGCTGATCGGCATTCCAATGGCACGGCTGGTCGATACCTATTCGCGCAAGATTGTGCTGGCCTGTGGCATTGCCGCCATTGGCAGCATCACCGCGCTCGGCGGCCTGGCGCAGAACTTCACCCAGCTGTTCTCCAGCCGCATGCTGGTGGGGGCGGGCGGCTCGGCGCACGCACCGGGCTCGTACTCCATGCTGGCCGATTTCTTTCCGCCCGAGCGCCTGCCACGGGCCATCGGCTTTCTGCAGCTCGGCTTCATCGGCGGCAACAGCATTGGCATCTTCCTGGGCGGACACCTGATCAGCATGGCGGCCAGGTGGCCCGAGACGCACTGGCTGGGACTGACCATGCACGGCTGGCAGTGGATTCTGATGATGGTCGGAGCACCCGGCCTGGTGATTGCCGTACTGCTGCTGCTGGTGCGGGAGCCGCCGCGCCGCGGCACGCTGGCGCAGGGCAAGCCGCTGCCGGTCAGCGCCGTGCTGCACGAAATCTGGTCGCGCCGTGCGATCTATCTGCCGCTGTTCCTCGGGCTCGCCTGCAGCGCCACCGAAGCCATCGGCATCCAGCCCTGGCGCGCGCCGTTCCTGATTAGGACCTACGGCTGGGACGAGGCGCGCATCGGCAACTGGCTCGGATCGGTATTCCTGGTGGCATCGCTGGCCGGTGCCGCGCTCGGCACGCTGTTCGTCGAACGGTTGAGCCGCCGCTACAAGGATGCGGACGTGCGTGCCTCGACCATCCTGTTTGCGATAGCGGCGCCGTTCGAGATCATTGCGCCGTTGATGCCCACCGGCCAGCTGTCGCTGCTGTGCTCGGGAGTGGCGATGATGTGCGGCCTGGCATCGGCGGTGCCGCAGAACGCCGCCATCCAGCGCATTACGCCCAACCAGATGCGTGGCCAGGTGACGGCCCTCTACCTGTTCATGTTCATCGTCTTCGGCGCGCTCGGCAGCCAGCTGATTGGCTCGATCACGCAGCGCGTATTCGGCTCCGATAACGCGCTCTGGAAAACCATCGTGCTCGTGGCGGGTGTGCTCATGCCGCTGGCGGCGATTGTGATCTCGCGCGGCATCCGGCCCTATGGCCGGGAGGTCGAGCGGCTCGAGGCGTTGGAGCGGAGTGCGGTTTGAGTGCACGCCAGCAGCCGGATCAATGCGACCGCGCTGCCGGCAGACCGATGTCGGCTGCATCGGCCCAGTTGCCGTGCAGGCCAAAGCGCATGCGGATCGGGATGTGGATAGTGGCAATGGGACCGCGACCGATCTGCAGCGCATCGAAGATCAGCAGATCGCTGCCATGCTCCCGCAGCCGGTTGCAGATCTGCACGATCCAGCCATCGCCCTCGGGCGCGGTCCTGCTGCGCGGAATGAAGCACGCCTCCTGCAGGCTCGACAGCGGTCCACACCACCAGTGCTGCTCTTCGCCGGTGGTCAGATCCTTGTGCAGCAGGCAATTCATCAGCAGGCCGCCGGCGCTGCCGCCGCGCAGCTCGACCGGGCGGCGCGGGTCCATTTCCAGCAGCCAGCCGTGGCGATGGCGCAGGCCCGCATAGCGGTCGTCGATGCGCGGAAACTCGGCCGCGCTCTGCGTCAGCCGCTCGATGGCGCTGAACTGCTCCGAGCTAGCCTTCAGGTCCACGCTCCAGCGGGTCAGGTAGCTCATGGCGTCGGCGCCATTGAAGGGCGCACCGTGCACGTCGGGAAAGAACGGGAACATGTTGTTCTTCGCTTCCGGAGTGTCGAAATGAATCTTCGAGCCCTCCTGAAATGCATTCAGCACGTGGCTGGCAAAGCAGTTGTCACGCTTGAACCAGCGGATGTCCCGGCTGGTGGCGCCCGGTCGCCGCGGCAGCACGCCCAGGTAGACCGGCCGCGTGGTGTCGAAGCCGAAATGCGGCAGGCCCTGCTGCAGCCGCTCCCAGCTGCCGACCGACGGCACGATGTGGAACAGCGCATAGTCTTCGGTGATGCCGAAGTCGTGCATCATGCAGTAGTAGGGCGCCTTGAACCAAAGCTCCTGCACCAGCTCCCCCGCGGGCGTCACCTCGTAGAAGGTGCAGTCGTCGGTGCACAGGCCCGAAGCCGCGTAGCCGAACGCGATCATGTTGCCGGAGCCGGGATCCACCTTGGGGTGGGCGGTGAACGTCTGCCCCGTCATTTTGCCGTTGAAGCGCGTGTAGCCCTGCGTCTCCATCGTCACCGGGTCCATGACCAGCGCGGGCGAGTCCTCCTTGAGTGCATACAGCTTGCCACCGTGAATCCAGGCGTTGGTGTTGGCGGTACCGCGAATGGCGCCGCCGACCGCGGCATCGTCCGTGAGCGGATTGCGATAGGCGCCGAACAGCGCCTTGCCGGCTGCATGCTCCCGCCGCCATTTGTCGGTTCGCGCCCAGCGCTGGCGCAGATCGCATTGGCCGTCGTGAAAGTGAAAGCGCGTAATCATGCCATCGCCGTTGAAGGCGATGTCGTCGCCGAGCCGCGGTGGAAACTGCGGATCCGGCTGGACGCGGAAGTAGGCGCCGTTGAGCAGCGGCGGAATGGTGCCCTCGTGCACCAGGTTGTCGATGTCCGCTTCGATGCGTGACGGCGTGTTGAAGCCGGTGAAGCTGGGCGTGTCGGGAAAATGCGCCATGGCTGTCAGCCTCCAGCCGCTGTCGTGGACCACAGCGACGATGTAGAACGTCGGAAGGAGAATGGCATGAGTTCAAACCCCGCCGGAACGGGCGCCGCGGTTGCCGCCACCCGCGCCGAAATCGCTTACGTCGGGCGCGGAGTGCCGCGTCCGCGCTACTACGCCAACGACCACAGTCGTGACGTGCTCGAGATGGCGCCCGTGCAGATGGAGATCCGGAACGCTCGCGGCAACGAGGCCACGCTCGAGGATCTGGGATTCCAGCTGGTCAGCCATCGCAGCGCCGTCAGCGACTTCAACGATCGCGCGGCGGCGGCGGCCGTTTACCGGCAGGAAATCATCCAACTGATCGGTGCACTCTCGGGCGCCGATCAGGTGCAGGTCAACAGCCCCGGCATCCTGCGCTTCAGCGAGCGCTCCGCCCGCTCCGGCACGCTCGACAACTCGCGGCCGGCGCGCTTTGCGCACGTCGACATCAGCGACAGCACTGCAGCGACATTCGCCGAGCGGGCGCTGCCGCAGGGCAGGCGGCTGGCGCGCAGCGTGCACTTCAACGTCTGGCGGGTATTCTCGGCGCCGCCGCAGGATGTACCGCTGGCGGTCTGCGACGCGCGCAGCGTGCGGCCGCGGGATCTGATTGCCGCCGATGCAGTGTTCGATGCGCCCGGCCAACCGGAGTGGAGCTTCGAAGGCCTGGTGCTGGCGCACGCGCCGACACATCGCTGGCATTGGTACCCTGACATGCACCGGGGCGAGGCGCTGGTGTTCAAGACGCACGACAGCGATCCGGCAAGCACGCACTGCGTGCCGCACGTGGCCTTCGACAACCCGCAGTGCGCGACTGGCGCAGCGGCGCGCGCCAGCATCGAGATGCGCGCGCTGGCGCTCTGGTGGGCATGAGCGCGGCTTGCCAAGCGCACAGGTCGGGCGCATGATATTCATAACAATTGTTAGTATAAAACATCGAACGCGCCGTGCGGAATTTTCCGGATACGCCCGACTACGTAGGTCTCAACGCGCCCATAGGCCAGGAATACGAGCTGCCGGATCTCGCGGTCGAGGGCTCGCTGCCGCCGGAGGTCAACGGCACCTTCTTTCGAGCGGTTCCCGATCCGGCCTTTGCTCCGTTCGTCGAAGATAGCGCTGCAGCACTGTCGGGAGACGGCATGGTTTCGGCAGTGCGCTTTGCCGCGGGCCGCGTCAGTTTTGCCATCCGCTACGTGCAGACGCAGCGCCACCGTGCCGAAGCGGCAGCCGGCCACGCGCTGTTCGGCAAATACCGTAATCCGTTTACGGACCGCCCGGCGGTTCGCGGGCTCGACCGCACCGTGTCGAATACCACGCCGGTCTGGCATGCCGGCTGCCTGCTGATGAGCAAGGAGGATGGCCGGCCCTACCGTGTCGATCCGCACACGCTCGACACGCTCGGCCCGCATGACTTTGGCGGCAGGCTGCGCTCGCAGACCGTCACTGCGCACGGGCGCATCGATCCGCAGACCGGCGAGTTCTTCTTCTTCGGCTACGAAGCCGACGGGCTCGCCTCGACCAAGATCGCCTACTGCATTGCCGACCGGCACGGCGCACTGGTTCGTGAGCAATGGTTCGACGCGCCTTACTGCGCCATGATGCATGACTTCGCGATCACGGAGCGTTACGCGCTGTTTCCGGTCTATCCCACCACCTGTGATCTCGAGCGCCTGAAGGCCGGGGGTGATCACTGGGTGCACGAAATGGACCGGGCCAGCTGGGTCGGGGTCATGCCGCGCTACGGTGAGGTCTCGGAGTTGCGCTGGTTCCGCGGCCCCGAGGGTGTGTCCTGCTACCACATCATGAATGCGTTCGAGGATGCGCACGGCCAGATCCAGCTCGACCAGTGCCTATCGAGCGTCAATGCCTTTCCATTCATACAGCGCGCCTCGGGCCTGTCGATCCAACCCGGGCAAACCGGGAGCCGCCTGGCGCGCTGGAGCATCGATCCGCGAGGCAGCGGCAACGCAGTGACCGAGAGCGTGGTGGGTCCGCCGGGGGATCTGCCGGTCATTCGCGCAGTCGACCAGGGACGACCCTATCGACATGGCTGGCTACTGAGCATGAATCCCGATCTGCCCGGGCCTCCCGTGGCCGGCGGGCCCGTGGGGGCGATGTTCAACACACTGCTGCGCCTGGATCTGTCGGGCAAGCCGCCGGCGGCGCTGGCTTTGCCACCGGGGCATTGTTTCAGCGAGCCGGTGCACCTGCCCTCGGCCCGGCACGGTCACGAAGGCTGGCTGCTGACGATCGTCGACCGGCAGACGGGCCCAATGGACTTCGCGCATGCGCTTTGGGTGCTCGATGCGGGCAATCCGGCCGCCGGGGCGGTGGCGCGCGTGCCGATTCCGCGGCGGCTGCGGCCGCAGGTGCACGGCTGGTGGGTCGGCGAGGCGGAGCTCGACGCGGCCGCCTGATCGATTGCGCGCCGCCACGCGCCGTGGCCTCAGCGGTGCTCGAAGAAGGCGATACCCCTGAATTCGATGGAACGGCGCTCGTGGGCATCGGCGCGGCTGGTATCGGCGAATGCCGTGTGCGGGCAGCGCCACGCCCGGCTGTGATCCGAATCGAAGAACTTGATCAGCACCACCTCGTCGGAGGTCATGTCGGGGAAGTACCACCAGCGATGTCGTGGCGAGTGGTGAAAGATCGTGGCTGCGGTCATGTTCTCTTCACCTTCGATGGGCGCAAACAGTGCATCGCCGCTCGGAATCTCGTCGACATCGACCTTGGTGTTATGCGTACCCTCGTCGTCGCTCACCGAGCGGCCATCGCACAACGCCAGCGGCATGTCCTGTGGCGGCGGCGACAGCGCGCGCCAGAGGCTGAACGCCAGGAAGCGTTGGTATCCGGCGCCCTCGGGTCTGACCTTGCGGTAGAGACGGTCGGCGATCCGCTCGGCCGAGCGCTGCGTAAAGTCGACGTGTGCTTCCGCGGCCGGCGGCTGCACCGTCGCTCCGGTCTGCCGCGATGCGCGCAGCATGCCGCCCATTGGCACCACCAGGTGCGCACCGGTCAGGTGCTGCACCACGGTAGCAACCTCCGTGGCGTACTCGCTGTCCGGAGCGTAGTTGCGTTCCCAGTCGGTCACTTGGGTGTGATGCCGCGAGAGGCAGAAGCCGTGCTGGTCGAGCGAGAAGGGACCATCGAGCCGCGCGTTGCGGATCGTGACCGGGTAGGGTGCGTACACGCCGGTATTCAATTCACGTCCGGGAGCCCAGAAGCGCCGATTGATACACGAGCTCGGTACCAGGTAGTGAATTGTCGATTGAACCTCGAGCAGCTCCACTTCAGCCGTCCTTGAACCCCTCGCGGGCGCGGCTGTTGTCCGGCACGATCGGCCGTCCGGTTACCGGATGCGGATAGTGGAACCCGACGATGTCGGTTGCGGGCCAGAGCCGCGGCGGCGGCTCGATCAGCGCGTCCGGACCGAGCGGATCCTCGGGGTAGAGGGTCTTCGCCATCGGGATGAAATCGATCGGAGTCTTCGGCCAGCCCTCGGCGAAGCTGCCGTGCCAGAAGGGGAAGTAGCGCAGCGCCTTGATCTTCCAGACCCCGTTGTGCCGCACATAGTCGTTCTCGTAGATGCCGCCCTCCCACCAGGCGCGCGGCGCGCCCTGGGCGCTCTGGTGCAGACCCGCCTGCATCATCGAGCGGCCACGCACCTGCGCCGTGCGGCGGTCGGGCGCCACGTCGATGACCATCTGCAGCTGCGGGTGGTCGAGCAGCCAGCCGTAGCGCGGGCCGTTGTGTCCCTGGGTGAACTGGCGCTGGAAGCGCTCGATATAGAGCCGGCGCACCCCGGCCTTGCCGCGATAGATGCCACCGAGGAACCAGACGTCGCCGTCGTCCGCGAACAGGTCGACCACTTCGTTGTACTGCGATTTGTCGATGAAGAAGCCGTACGTGTATTGCACACGCCGGATCTGGTTGATGTCCTGCTGGATGCCGAGCTCGTGTTCGAGCCTCTCGATCCGGGCCGTAAGGCTGGCAACATCCGTCATGCTTTTCTCCAGGCGGTATTTTCGACAGGCCGGTAACGGATCGGTATCATCATATCAACATAACAATTGTTACAGTAACCGGCACCCGGAGGATCGAGTCATGCGCAGTTTGCTGTTGCTGGCCGCCGCGTTGCTGGTGGTGCCGGCGGTTCCGGTCCATGCCGCCCCGTGCCACCTGCGGCCGAAGGAAATCGTTACCCGCTTCATGACCACGCTGTACGTCGACAAGAAGGTCAGGGAGGCATTCGAGACCTGGGTCGACCCGGGCTACATTCAGCACAATCCGCTGGCGCAGTCGGGCCGTGACGCGGCGATTGCCTTCCTCGAGCCGTTCTTCGCGCAACATCCCGACATCGACTACTCGATCAAGCGCGTGATCGCGGATGGCAACCTGGTGGCGGTGCATTCGCACGGGCGCTTCTCCGCCAACGACCGCGGCATCGCGGTGGTGGACATACTGCGGGTGCAGGGTTGCCGGGTAATGGAGCACTGGGATGTGGTGCAGCCGGTACCCGAACACTCGGCCAACCCCAACAGCATGTTCTGAACGCAGGCGAGATCTCGACCGCACGGGATCAGCTCAGATCGCTCAGGCCGATGCTCTTGCCGGCAGCGGCGGCGCTATTGGCAGCGCGACGCAGGCGCTCGATGCGCAGCCGGCCTTCCGGCACCGGCTCTTGCGGCAGCGCGGCCAGCGAGGCGGCGTGTATCTGGTCAAAGTCCTCGGCGAACTCCGGATGAGTGAAGATCAGGGCGCGATTCTCGATCATCCCGGCCAGCGTTTTCTCGCCGACTTCCAGCGGATCCATGCCCGCGTCGAAGGCGCTGGCGAACTGCTGCAGCTCGGCGCGGTCGGGCGCGGCGAATCCCGAGTCGGCAAATTGAGCCGGGCGATGCAGCGCGCAGTCCCAGGCGTTGGTGCGGGTCAGTCCCGGACAGAGCAGCGACACACCGATGCCGTGCGGCGCCAGGTTGTAGCGCAGGCACTCGGTCAGGCCGCGTACCGCAAACTTGCTGGCGGTGTAAATGCCGGCCTGGGGCCCTGCGAGGTAGGCGGCCATCGAGGCGACGTTGACGATGTGGCCGCCCGCTCCCTGGGCCTTCAGTCGGGGCACAAGAGTCACCAGCCCGTTGACGACGCCGCCGAAGTTGACGCCCATGATCCAGTCGTAGTCGGCATAGCTGGCAGCGTCGGTCGGGCCGAAGACGCTGACGCCGGCATTGTTGACGAGGATCTGGACCGGACCGGCCTCCTCGGCCACCTGCTGCCAGCGCTGGCGGTCGGTGACGTCGAGGCGCAGAAATCGCGGCATGGGCCAGCGCTGCGCCGCGAACCAGCGTTCCGCCTGCGCGCGGTAGTCGTCGCGGCGGTAAGTCAGTACCAGGCGGATTCCCGCGGCGCAAAGCGCGCGCGCAATGCCGAAGCCGATACCCGAAACGCCTCCGGTGATCAGCGCGGTCCTGCCACTCCAGTCCATGCTGCGCTCCTCTCGCTTCTTGTACTAACATTTGTTAGCGTTACATGCAAATACGCACGCTTGGGGGATCCATGTCCGATATCGACGCGCGGCTCGCGGCGCTCGAACAGCGCGTCGGCCAACTGGAGGACCTCAATGCCATCCGGCGCCTGCACTGGGCCTATGGCTATTACATCGACTTCAATCGTGCCGAGGACGTGGTGCAGCTATTCGCCGAGGATGGCTGCGTGGTGTTTCTCTCGGGCGAGTACCGCGGCCACGCCGGCGTGCGCCGGCTGTACGGTACCTGGTTCCAGAACTTCTTCACCCGGGGCGTCGACGGCCCGGTCGACGGCTTTCTGCTCGACCACTTCCAGATGCAGGACGTCGTCACGGTGGCGCCGGACCGGTGCACGGCCAAGGGCCGCTTCCGCGGCCTGCTGATGGGTGGCAGCCATGAGACTCGCGCCTACAAACCCGAGGGCCTGCCGCTGCAATTCTACGAGGCCGGCATCTACGAGAACGACTACGTGCGCGAGAATGGAATCTGGCGCATCAAGCGACTCGACTACATGATGCAATGGCAGGCGGACTACGAGCGCGGCTGGTCGCGCACGATTGCCCACCTGCAGCCCGCAACCAAGACCTTTCCGGACAACCCGCTGGGGCCGGACGTGCTGCTGCCCGCATCCAAGGCGCGCCAGACCTGGCCCCACCGCCAGGACGTGCCGATGCATTTTGCCCATCCGCGCTTTGGCGCCATGCTGGCGCGCCAGGCCTGACGGGCGCCGACCGGTGCGACGACCGGCGGTGCATCACGCGCGCGGTACGTGCGGCCGGCGTTCGCTGGGTTGCCATTCCGAGACGCGCTGATTGAGCTTCACCAGCAGGCGCCGAAGCCCGGCACGCTCGCGGGCGCTGAGGGTGCCGAACAGGAAACGCGCCACCTGCGAGATGTGCGGCACCATGGCCGCATACGCAGCCGCGCCGCGGTTGCTGACGCGGTAGGGCTTGCGCCGACGGTTCTTCGAGTTCTCAGTGGCTTCGATCAATCCCATGGAGTGCAGCGAGGTGAGCGCGCGGCTGACGTTCATGGCGTGCATGCCCATGAGTTCGGCCAGGTCGTGCCCGGCCGATTCGCCTTCACCCGACAGCGCCATCAGCAGCCGCAGTTCGTTGGCACTGTAGCCGGCCGGATCGGCGACGCCGTCGCGCATCGGGCGGCTGATCACCGAGGCATAGCGCAGCATCGATACCAGCAGCACGATGTCTCCCTGACTTGCGATGGCTCTCTTGCGGACCGCCATTGATTCTCCCACTCAACTGACAGTGAATTATGACTCAACCAAGACTACGGTTGTGGTGTGACGTAACGCTAACATTTGTTTGGGTATTGCTTTCGCTAATCTTGTTTGTTCTACTCGAAAAAAATGGCAGGCGTGCGTTGCACGCGGCTGAAGAGGACTCGGGGGACGAATGGATTCGCTGTGCGCCAACGGGCGTCGACGCTTCCTCCATCTCTACGAGCACGGTCAGCGCCGACGCACGCCGCTGCGGAATTAACATGCGCCGCACCGCGGCGTGTAGGGGGCACTGCGATGATGAACAGCTTCTCGGTTGATGGCACCGTCGGTCGGTTGCTGCGGCCCTGGTGCGCAGCGATGGCCGCAGGCACGCTCATCGGCGCTCCGGTGCTGGCCGCCGATCAATCCTCGGCCGGAAACTCCGAGAACAGCCTGGAGGAGATCGTCGTCACGGCACAGTTCCGCGAGCAGAACCTGCAGGACACGCCGTTGGCCATTACGGCCGTGAACGCCGAGACGATGGAACAGCGCGGGCAAACGTCGTTGCATGATCTGGCGCAGCAGACCCCCAACGTCTCCCTGATCGAAACCGGCGGCGCGTTCGGTCCCGGCATGACCGCCACGATCCGCGGCATCGGCCAGGGTGACTTCGACCCCGCGTACGCGCCGGGCGTGGGTGTCTATATCGACGACGTCTACTACACCAGCCTCACGGGCTCGAATTTTGGCCTGCTGGACCTGGACCGGGTCGAGATCCTGCGCGGCCCGCAGGGCACGCTCTCGGGAGCCAATTCCGAAGGCGGCTCGATCAAGATTTATTCGGTCAAGCCACAGGGCGATGATTCCGGCTGGGTCAAGGCCGAATACGGCGAGCGCAACCTGCTCGAGTTCTCGGCCATGGGCGATGTCTCGCTCATTCCGGGCACGCTGTTCATGCGCGTCTCGGCCGTCTCGCACCAGCAGGACGGCTACGTGACCCGCATCGACTATGGTTGCGCGTATCCCACCTCCGGCATCAAGCCGGTGGGCGGGCTGCAGAACGACTGCATCGCGGGATACGAGGGCGGCAAGGACTACCATGGCGGCCGCGTGGCGTTCCGCTGGCTACCGGCCGAGAATTTCGAAGCCAACCTGACGGCCGACATCACCGTCGACAATTCGGAGTCGGCCGCCGTCACCCTGCTCGCGGTCAATCCCGCTTTCGGAGTTCCGACCAATATCAACTCGGGCTTCCCGCCGGGAAATCCGCAGGGCGTGGCTTACGACAATCGTTTCGTACCTAAGAATCCGTACGTCAGCTACGCCTCATTCTGCGCGGCCGGCCTCGGTGGCAATACCTACTGCTTCTCGCCCGATACGCACAACAAGCAGTGGGGCACCAACCTGACGATGGACTGGAAGCTCGCGCCCGACATCGCACTGAAGTCCATCACCGGCTTCCGCGAGTTCGATACGCAGTGGACCGAGGATAACGACGTTTCCCCTCTGTATGGCTCGCTCGGCGCCGAACACCTGCTCAATCACACGCTGACGCAGGAGATTCGCCTCAACGGCAAGCTCGACAGCGTGCTGGATTACACCGTCGGTGGCTTCTACCTCGATCAGACCACGACCTATCCGACGCACCAGGTGCTCGACTACGTCATACCCGGACTCGACTTCGAGTTCCTGGGCGATGACCCCGTTCACGAGCGGGACTATGCCGGCTTCATCAACGGCACCTGGCACATCGTCGAAGGGCTGGACCTCAACGCCGGCGGACGCTATACGCACCTGGAGAAGGATTACACCTATAACCGCTTCAATCCGGAAAGCATCGGCGGCGGCGGCAGCATCTTTTTTGCACCGGGCTTTTCCGGTACCAAGAGCACCTTCACCGGCAGCAAGGCCGATTATCGCGTCGACCTGGACTATCGCTGGACGCCGCAACTGATGACCTACGTCAGCGTGTCGACCGGCTTCAAGGGTGGCGGCTCAAATCCGCGTCCGTTTACGCCCGATCAGGTACAGCCCTTCGGCACCGAGTCGCTGACCAACTACGAGATCGGCGCCAAATCCGACTGGTTCGACCACAGTCTGCGCTTCAACCTGACCGGGTTCTACAGCAAGTACAAGGATATCCAGGTGCCGCTGCTGAGCTGCCCGCAGTACTCGCAGGATGCCACCCCTCCGAATACCCCGGAGACCGAGCCTTGTGCGGCGCCGGTCAACGGCGGCGACGCCAACATCTACGGCGTCGAAGCCGAGGCGGCCTATCGCTACGGCGGCTTCTCACTCGAGGCCAGCGGTAGCTGGCAGCACTTCGAGTACACCTCGATCAACCCGCTGTCCGGCATCCCGATCACCTCCACGGAGCCGGCCTTCTCGCCGGACAAGTGGAGTATCGGAGCGCAGTACGAGGCCCACATTCCGATGGGCGGCACCGTCACACCGCGGCTTGATTACATCTACTCGGCCGGTTACCAGACCGTTGCGCTGGTGGATGCGTACAGCTATCTGCCGGGCTACCACAACCTCAATGGCCGTATCACCTATCGCCCGGAGTCGGGGAAGTGGGAAGCCGCAGTCGTGGGCACCAATCTCGCCAACAAGCTCTGGTACACGCAGATCTTCGATCTGACCGGGCAGTCGGGCGCGGACTACGGCATTCCGACGCCGCCGCGCTCGGTCTGGGTGGAGTTCAAGAAGAAGTTCTAGGAGGCCGCCCGGGGCCGCGCCATGCCGAATGAGGCCAGCAACGCCAGCGACGCCGTGCACACCAGGATGCCGAGCGTCGCGGCGTAATTACCGGTCAGATCGTAGATGCGGCCCGCCACCGGGCCGGCCACCAGCAGGGTCAGGATCTCGCAGAAGTACCAGGCGCTGTAGCTGAAGGCGACGCTGACGTGCGGGAACTGGCGACGCAGCAACGCAACGAAGTACAGATCCCCGCCGCCCACCGTGAAGCCGAAGCAGGCCGCGTAACTCACCAGCCCCGCGCCGGAGTGTGCACGGTCGACCAGCAGCAGCGACAGCGCGCCGATCAGCAGCAGCGCGCACATGCCGATGCCGACCTTGCGGACCGAATAGCGGTCGAGCAGCCAGCCGGTGATGAGGCTGCCGCAGCCGGCGAAGCCGGCCGTGGAGCCCAGCACCAGCGATGACAGCCGCGCCGAGAAGCCGGCGCCCTCGACGATGGCGCCCTGGTGCGTCAGCAGCCCGCTGTAGGTGGTGTAGAACACCAGCGTCAGAAGCGCGATGAACCAGAATGTACCCGCTCCCAACAGATCACTGAGCGAGCCCGGTGCGTCGTCGCCGCGGCTCCGTGCCGCTGACTCGGTGCTGACCGCGGCCGCGCTGCCGGCGGGCAGGGTGGCTGCGGCATCGAACGCATCGCCGTCGAGATTCATGCCGAGCTCTGCCGGCGAGCGCACGCGCAGAATGCGCAGTGCCGGCAGCAGGCCAACGGTAACCAGCCCGGCGGCAATGGTCAGACATGCCGCGCGCCAGCCGAAGGCCGCGATGACCGCGCCGGTGATCGGCGCGAGGACCAGGCCGCCAAAATGCCAGCCGGCCCAGGTTATCCCTAAGCCAAACGAGTAGTGCCGGAAGAACCAGCGTGACACCAGGTAGGGCAGCGTGACGGCGAACACGACCTTCCCCAGTCCCATGACGGCGCGCAGCGCGTACATCTGCCAGAAGCTCGACACGGTCGCGAGTGCGGCCAGGCACACGGCCTCGAGCAGTATTCCGGCAATGAACATGCGCACGGCGCCGAGGCGCCGGATGCCATAGCCACCCAGCAGTATCAGCGGTGCCGACAGCCAGAACGCGGTCACGAGGCCGCCGGTCGCCGCCCGGCTCCAGTGGAACTCCTCGGTCAGCGGCACCACGAACAGCACGAAGCTCCAGAGGCCACCGCCGTAGACCATGAAGCCGGCCATGAATAACGCCCCCAGCACCTTCCAGCCATAGAAGGTGCCGTGCGCGCCGGGCGTCGGGTTCACTGCCTCACGGCCATGGGCTCTTCGAGCATGGGCTTTTCGAACAGGTAGTGGGACACCAGCCATTCCTCGCCGCCGCGGTAGCCCCAGAGCTCGGCGCAGGCCATGAAGAACACGCGCCAATACAGCCACCAGCGGCTGCTGGCGTCGCGGCCATAGGTGGCGGCCAGCACCGCGCGCACCTCCTCCTGGTGCCGGTCCATGTTGGCGAGCCATGCCTCGGCGGTACGCTGATAATGACGTCCGCTGACACGCCAATGTCGGCGCAGCGCCAGATCGTCCTGGAAGTAGAGCAGCAGGTCATCGCTGGGCATGATGCCACCGCTGAAGAAATAACGCGCCATCCAGTCGGAGTCGTCACGCGCCTCGAAGTGATAGGCATATTCGCGGTGGCTGAAGATGTGTACGAACAGCAACCCGCCGGGCTCGAGCCAGCGGTGGATGTTGGCCAGCAGCCGCCGGTAATTCTTCATATGCTCGAACATCTCGACCGATACCACGCGGTCAAACCGCCGGTCGATGTCGAAGCGGTTCATGTCACAGGTGAGGATCTCGAGATTGCCGAGCCCGCGCCGGGCACATTCGGTGTCGATGTATTGCTTCTGCGTGGCCGAATTCGAGACGCCGGTAATGCGCGCGTTCGGATAGCGCTCCGCCAGCCACAGCGACAACGAGCCCCAGCCGCAGCCGAGCTCGAGGATGCGCTGACCGTCGGCAATGTGCGCGCGCTCGCAGGTGAGCTGCAGCATGGCTTCCTCGGCGGCATCGAGCGAGTCGACGCCGTGAGACCACAACCCGCTGCTGTATTTGAGATGCCGGCCCAGGCAGAGCTGGTAGAACCGCCTCGGGACCTCGTAGTGCTGCTCGTTGGCGGCTGCGGTCTCTATGGCGATGGGGCTGGCGTGCAGCTCCTCGACCAGGGTCTGCAGCGCGCGCGTCTGCGCCTCGAGGCTGCCGCGACGCTGTTGACGCAGCCGCTGGCGCAGCAACCGGCGGATGCCGAAACGCACCACGCCATCCGGCAGGAGGTTGCGCGCGAGCAGTGTGTCGAGCGTCATGCAAGGTCTCCGATGGCGGCCGAGGAGCGACGCTGTCAGCCGGCGGCCGCGGGCGCGGGCAGGTGCCGTCCCATGCGCCTGAGCACCGGTAGCGTCGCGCCGTAGAGCAGTACGGCGATCGCCGGCGCGATCAGGCACCAGGCGAGTACCCCGCGCAACCCGGTTGCGCCGTAACGCCTGAAGAAATCGACCGGCGCTGCCTTGAAGGCCCGCAGCAGCGCGCTTACCGAGAACGACATGGGCGGCGTGCGGGTGAGCCACTCGCCGGCGCGGATGAACAGGTAGATGCCGGGAATCTGCAGCGGCGCGGCCACCCAGTTGACCAGCTGGATGATGGGCTGATTGAGCTTGAGTAACAGACCGAACAGGGCACACAGGGCGGTGGTGGCGCCGAGTATTGGAAACAGTCCCAGAATGAATCCAAGCGCAATCGTGAGCGCGATCTTCTGCGGCGTGATGCCCTGCCGCAGCTGTGCCAGAGTCAGATCGAAGACGCGCCGCCGCCACAACTCGCGCCAGCGCCGGGGCGCCGCGCTCATGCGGAGGCGAGACGTGAGGACCGGCTCATGGGCGCAGCACCTGCTGTTGCAGCTGCGGTGAATCGGCCTTGCGATGCCATGGCACGCCCCGCAGCCAGAGCCGCAAGGCGTGCCAGTAGATCAGGCCGATGACCTTGAGCGTCAGCAGCGGGTACTTGAGTGCATACCAGGCCAGGCGCGCATCACTGAGCGGCCGGCGACTGCCCCAGAGCCCGCTGCGCAGCACGCGGCGCTCGCCGTCATAGTCGTCTACCCGCAGCTCGAGCGCCTGGCCGGGTGCCCGCAGGCGGAAGTCGAACTGCAAGGTCAGGCTCGAGAACGGCGAAACATAGTAGTGCTTGGGCACGCGCAGGTGGAACAGCGCCGGATCGGCGGCTTGCGGGGCCCGCAGCAGGTAGAGCTTGTGCTCGCCGAAGGTATTGCCCACCTCGGCGACCGCGCACAGCGGCGCGCGCGAGCGCGCATCGAAGCAGAAATACACCGAGATGGGATTGAACACGTAGCCCAGGATGCGCGGCAGTGCCAGCAGCTGTACCGGTGCGTCCGGCGGCAGCCGGATGCCTGCGCCCGCCAGGTAGTGCCGCAGCCGCTCGCGCAGCGGGGCGCCGGCCGTGCCGCAACCGGGCAGGTGATCGGAATCGCGGAAGCTGTAGAGGTTGAAGCGGTTGCGGCTGAACAGGCGCAACCGCTGCGACAGCAGGTCGAGTTCGTCCAGGTTGAGACAGAACATCACCAGCGCATGCCTGAGCGCGTAGCGCTTGGGCGCCAGGCGCTGGTGCATGACGCGGCATTCGTACAGGCTGCTTTGGATTGCGTTCAGTGCCACACGTCGCCCGCCAGCTCGCGGCTGAGGTCTAGTGCCGAATTGAACGCGTCCTCGTGGAAGCCATAGCGGAAATAGCTGCCACAAAAATAGACCCGGGATGCGCGCCGGTTCAAGGCTGGCAGCTGGCGCTGCGCGCGGGTGGCGCCGAGGTTGAACAGCGGGTGCCGGTACTCGATCCGATGCAGGACTTTTTGCGGCCGCAGCGTGTCCTCGCCGTTGATCGAGACGAAGTAGTTGCGCTGCGTCTGCGGCTGCTGCAGGCGGTTGATCCAGTACACCGTGGATGGCGCCGGACGCCCATCCGGATGCCGCGCCACGCGGTAGTTCCACGAGGACCAGCAGCGCCGCGTGCCCGGCATGACGGTCTCGTCGGTATGCAGCAGGGCGGTGTTGGGCTGGTATTTGAACTCACCCAGCAGTGCGCGTTCCTGTCCGTCCGCGTCCGCCAGCATCGACAGCGCCTGGTCCGCGTGACAGGCCAGGATGACGCGGTCATAGCGCTGCGTGTGGCCGGACGCATCGGTGACGTGCACGCCATCGATCTGGCGCCGAACCTGGTGGACGCCGCGGCGCAGGTGGATCCGCTCGCGAAACGGTGCGGTCAGCCGCTCGACGTAGCGCCGCGCGCCGCCGCTGACGGTGCGCCAGGGATGCTGCGTATGCAGGCCGAGGAAGCCATGGTTGTGGAAGAACCGCAGCAATGTCGTGGCGGGAAACTGCAGGATGTGCTCCGGCGGCGAGGACCACACCGCGCAGCTCATGGGCATCAGGTAATAGTCGCGGAATGGATCGCCGTAGCGACGCTCCTCGAGATACTCGCCCAGGCTCTGGGTTTCGAAGCGGGCCGAACCCAGGCTCCGGACCGCTTCCTGGTTGAAGCGCCGGATGGCCAGCAGCATCTTCCAGAAGCCGGTGTTGAGCAGGTTGCGCCGCTGCCCGAACAGGCGATTGAGGCTCGAGCCGCAGAACTCGAGATTGTTGGGGCGATGCTGCACGCTGAACGACATCGAACTCGGCTGCGTTGTCACGCCCAGCTCGCGAAACAGGCGCCAGAGGTTCGGGTAGGTGACGTGGTTGAAGGTCATGAAGCCGGTGTCGATCGGCACCTCGCCGCCGTCTTCCGCAACCATCACGGTATTGGCGTGACCGCCGATGTGGGCGTCCTTTTCATAGAGCGTCAGCGCAAAACGCCGCTGCAGGAAGTGTGCGCATCCCAGGCCGGCAATCCCGCTGCCGACGATCGCTAACGTCTCCATGTGGTTGATCTTCGGTGACCCGTCATGCCCAATATATCGCACCAGCCGCCAGCCCGGATGCGTCCGCGGGCGCGGTGCGGGCGTTATTCACGCATCGACGCCTTGTCGGTCGAGAGACGGTCTGTTATGTATGAGAGTGCCGCTGCGGACAGTGGCTTGCGGTGGTGTATCGCAGGTTTGCAGGAGCCGTGGTGGTGGCGATTGCCCTTGAACGAGAATAATCCAACCGGCAGTCTTTCGGACGCAGAGGTCATCCGCCGCATTCGCGCGGGTGACCGCGCGGCATTCCTGGAGTTCTACGACCGCCACGCGTCGCTGCTGCTGTCGGTGGCGGCGCGCGTGCTCGGCGACCGGCGCGAGGCCGAGGACGTACTGCAGGAGGTGTGCACTCAGATCTGGCAGAAGTCCTCCGGCTACGACTCGGCGCTCGGCTCGCTCTCGAGCTGGGCAGCCGCGCTCGCGCGCAACAAGGCCATCGATCGCATCCGGGCATCAACGCGGCGCCGGCGGTTGGTGGAGGAGATCGCGCTTTCGGCCGAAACGTTGCAGCCCGAGGCGGCTGCCTCGGCCAACGAGGCGCTGTTCGGCCGCGAGCGCGCGCAGCAGATTCACGCGGCGCTCGCCGGGCTGTCAGCCGATCAGCGCCAGGTGATCGAGCTGGCGTTCTTCGCCGGTTTGAGCCAGAGCGAGATTGCCACGCGCCTCGATCAGCCACTCGGCACCGTCAAGGCCCGCATTCGCCGCGGCATGCTGCGCCTGCGCGAGCAGCTGGGGGATGTCCTATGATCGAGGAGCGCATGGAAGAACTCGCCAGCGCCTACGTGCTCGGTGCACTCGACGGCGAGGAGCTGCGGGCCTTCGAGCGCCAGCTGGCGGGTGATGCCGAGCTGCGCCGGCTGGTCGCCGAGCTGCGCGGCATCACGGCGCTGGTGGCCGGCAACGCGCCGCTGGTAGAGCCGTCTGCGGGATTGCGCACACGCCTGATGCTGGACTTCGACGATAACGCACCGGCACGCGGCCCGACTGCGGACCGTCCTCGACGCAGCTACCCGGCGTTCATCCCGTGGGCGCTGGCGGCCGGTCTTGCGGCCCTGTGTCTGCTGTTTGGCTACCAGACCCAAACCATGCGCGAGCAGCTCCAGGTGCGCCAGCAGCGCATCGACGAGCTCGCCCGCATCGCCGATACATTGCGCACCGAGCGCGCCGACCTGCATACCGCGGTACAGAGGCTCGAGCAGAGCAATCGCCTGGCCAACATTCGCATCGCAGTCCTGAGCGCCCAGGTCAAGGCAGATCCGAAGGCGGTTGCGGTCAGCGTCTGGGACAACGAACGCCAGAGCGGCGTGATGGTGGTTCACCATCTCAAGCCGCCGCCGGCCGACAAGGACTACCAGCTCTGGATCATCGATCCCCGCTACCAGACGCCGGTCGATGCGGGCATCCTCAAGGTGGACGCTGCCGGCGATGGCCGCGTCGACTTCACCGCGCGGCGGCCAATCGAGCACGCCAAACAGTTTGCGGTTACCGAAGAGGTCAAGGGCGGGGCGCCGGTGCCGACACTCAAGGCCATGGTGCTGGCGGGCGCCTAGCGGAGTGGCTGGCCGGGCTAACGAGTACGAAATGTGCCGGTAGAGAGCGCCTCGTACTCGGATTCGAAGATCTCGACGCGGTTGCGACCATTGCGCTTGGCGGCGTAGAGCGCCTCGTCGGCCAGTTGCACTGCGCCGTCCGGGCTGCGCGCCAAGGTCGGGCGCACGATGCCGATACCGATGCTGATGGTCACGACATTCATCGGCATGCTGTCGAGGTGCTCGATGCCCAAGTTCATGACCGCGTTGCGCATGGCCTCGGCCAGCGGTGCAGCTGCCTCCCGCGGCACGTCGTAAAGAATCACCGCCAGTTCCTCGCCGCCGTAGCGCGCCGCGAGATCGAGCGCGCGCTTGGCGACGCTGTGCACCACCCCCGCGATGCGCTGCAGGGCGATGTCGCCTGCCTTGTGGCCGTAGCGGTCGTTGAATTTCTTGAAGCAGTCGACGTCGATGAACATTACCGCAATGGTCTTGCGGTCGCGCAGTCCCTGCTGCCAGCTGCGGATCAGATGCTCATCGAAGGCGCGACGGTTCTTGAGGCCGGTGAGGCCGTCGCGCGCGGCCAGATCGGCGATGAGTCCGCGCTCGAGGAAGGCCTTGCGGACGCGCAGGGCCTGCTGGAAATAGGCCATGCCCGCGGTCAGCAGGATGACGCCGATGATGCCGACCGAGTTCACGACCTCGATGGCGGGCACGCCGTCCCAGGCAAGTGAAATCGTAAAGCTGAGGATCAACGCCAAGCTCGCCTGTACGGCTGCGCCGAAGCGCAGGCCGGTCATGAAGAACAGGCCGATGCTGTACGCTGCCAGCCATGCCAGCGCCTCGCCGTGGCCATTGGCAATGCGGTGTGAAATCTCGAACGAGCCGAACACGGCGATCGGCAGCGACGCCCAGCGCGCGACCGTCAGATAGAGTTCCTGGTAGAGGCGGCTGAAGCAGGCCCAGGTCAGGGCGGCGCAGCCGAGCGCGATCACGCCCAGGCGCAGGCGCTGAATCAATTCGTGGGTGGGGTGGGACCCAAAGGACAGCAGCAGCGCGAGCAGCGCCAGCAGGCACAGCATGCCGTTGAAGGTACGCAGCTGCGCGCGGCGCTCCGCCAGGAAGAATTCGTCGTACTCGGCTTCGAGTTCCGGCGCAAAGCGCGCATCGGTCGCGCGCTTGTCGAGCTCGGCGGCGTAGCGCGAGTCGGGAATGCCGAGCTTGCCCTTGAGAGTGAAGGCCATGCCATCACCCTACTAAGGATCGCAGCGGCGACGTGTGTGCCAGTCCGCAAACTGTCGAGTCAGGTTGGCGCGCAAAGCGTGACGCGATTCGGGTTCCTGGTGCTCGCGGGGCGGAGCACTGCGTGGGCGCGCATGACGGCGGCGGGCGGGCGGCCGGAGCGCCAGCGGGGGGCTCTCAATCCGTAATGGTTCACCCAGCTAAAGACTTTCAAAATCAATGTACTATGTAAGTAACCTAAGAATAAAGTTAGCCGCGATTATGTACCAGCGATCGCCGCGGCGCCAGTGCTTTGCCGGTGTCGCAGCGCGCAACCGCCGGCACGATGAGATGGAGCCGCCGCGCTGCCAGCGATGATATTTCCCGGTCGAGCGCGCGGTAGCTGCTGATGAGCTGTACACCGAATGTCGTGAGCTCCGCGCCGCCGCCACCGCGCCCGCCCGTAGTAGCGCGCGCCACCGGCGTCTTGAAAGCCTTGTTCAGGCTGGCAAGCAACAGCCAGGCACGGCGATAGCTCATGCGCAGTTCGCGCGCGGCCTGGGACAGCGAGCCGCAACTGCCGATGGCCTCGAGCAGCGCGATCTTGCCGGGACCGACATTGGCACTGTCGCTAAAGTCGATGCGAAAGCGAACCACTGGAGTCGACATGGCGCTCACAATGCCATACAAATCCGCTTCCTTCATTAGAGCCGGCGGGTACGGCGGGGCTTGCAGCCGATGGATCGACTGGATGAAGTAGCGCAATCATTGTTGCAGGCTCAGCACAAGGCCGAGGCGCTGTTTGCGGCGGTGGTGAGCGAGGGGCTGATACAACCCGGCAAGCTGGAGAGCGAATTGTCGGCGGACATCCATGCCCTGGCACAGTCGCACTTTGGCGTGCGGCGGCACTGGCACAAACGCGTGGTGCGCGCCGGCCCCAATACGCTCTTGACTTACTACGACGAAGGCGTCGATCGACGCATCGCCGATGACGACATCGTCTACCTGGATTTCGGCCCTTTGTTCGAGGCCTGGGAGGCGGACTTCGGCCGCACCTACGCCCTGGGCAACGATCCGGACAAGCACCGCCTGATCGGCGACCTGGCGACTGCCTTCGACCGCGGCAAGAAGCTCTATCAGGACATGGACACGTTGACGGCGGGCCAGCTCTACGACTTCGTGGCGGCGGAGGCAACCCAGTACGGCTGGGAGTTTGGTGCAGTCACCGCGGGACACTTGATAGGCCATTTTCCGCATGAGCACTCGCCCGAGCAGAAGCGCTTTTCGATCCGTCACGGCAACAGCCTGTCGCTGCGCGAACCGGATGATGCGGGGCGTGCGCGCCACTGGATCCTCGAGATCCACTTCGTCGACCGGCAGCGGCAGATCGGCGGTTTCTTCGAAGAACTGCTGACCATCGATGCCGGCTCCGTCCCATGAGCCGCGGCGCCCAAGGCAAACGGGACCTTAGCGCGGCGGGCGATCATTTCCTGATCGGCCTGCGACCCACCACGCGCCTGGAGGATGCGGATCGCGCGCTGCTGTCGGACCTGCGACCCGCAGGTGTCATCCTCTACAAGAGCAACTTCCAGCACGACCGGCCATACGGCGAGTGGCTCGAGTCCCACCGGCGGCTGATCGTGGACGTACGTGCCGCCGTCGGGCGTGAACGGCTGCTGCTGGCCATCGATCATGAGGGTGGCCGCGTCTGCCGCACACCGGCGCCGATCACACGATTCTCCTATGCGGTGCGCTGGGCGGGGCAGGCTGCCGCAGTCGGGCGCGCCATGGGGCGCGAACTCGCCTCTCTCGGTCTGAACCTGAATTTTGCGCCGGTGCTGGACATCCACAGCAATGCTGCCAATCCGGTCATCGGCGCGCGTGCCTTTGCCTCGAGTGGCGCCGAGGTGGCCGATGCGGCATTGGCCTTCGCAAAGGCGATGCAGGCGGAAGGGGTGCTCGCCTGCGGCAAGCATTTTCCGGGGCACGGGGATACCGATACCGATTCCCACCGCGAGCTGCCGGTGCTGCAGCAGGATCTGGCGGCACTGCGCGCGCGCGAGCTGATTCCATTCGCAGCCGCGATCCGCGCCGGCATTCCCATGCTCATGACCGCGCACATCCTGCTGCCGCGGGTAGATGCCGACGACCCAGTGACGCTGTCACGGACCTTCGGGCTGGGAATGCTGCGGCAGGAACTCGGCTACGACGGCGTCGTGGTGTCCGACGACATCGGCATGCACGCGGTGTCCGGGATCTTTGATGACCCGCTCCAGGCCGTACGGCTGATGCAGGCGGGCACCGATCTGATGATGGTGTGTGCGCACTGGACCGACACCGAGCGCGCCCGCGGCTTCGCCGCGGCAGTGCTGGCGGCGCGGGCGCAGGGACGTCTTTCAGAGGAGCAGGACGCACAGTCGCGTGCACGCGTGCAACGGTTGCTCGAACGTGCGCCGCAGAACGCAGTGACGACGCTGTCGCCTGCGGCCTTCGAACAGCACGCGCGTGCCGGTGTGTTGTTCGCCGACGAAATCGTCGAAGTCATCTAGCTCAGCCGTAGCCGAGGCTATGGGCCAGCGCTGCCTGCAACGCAGCCTGCGGCTGTCCGCTGGCGCCGACGCTGCGCCAGGTCACGAAGCCGTCCGGCCGTATCAAAGTGGCGCCCTGGTCCGAAACGCCAAAGGCTGCGGTAAAGCGGTTCTCGGCGTCAACGCAGTCCTGGCCGATGCGGCAGGTGTCGAGCTTGAGGCCGCCGAATGCGGCCGCCGCGGCCGCGGCCGCCGGCTGCCAATCGGCACCTGCGGCCCCCACCAGCAGCAGGTACTGCCCGGAAAGGTCGATGGTCGACACCCGCTGTCCGTCCTGCAGCAGCCAGATGTGCGGTGCGCGCGACCCCGGCAGCCCGGCAGTCGTGCGCGGATCGGCATGTACGCGGCCGGGCACGCCATAGAGGTAGCCGAGCTCGATGTCGAGATCGTCTGCCACCGGCTCGAAGCTCTGCTGTTGCTGCAACCACGGTGCCGTGCGGGTGACGTAGCGCGAGAAGGCCTGCTCCACTGTGAAGTGCGCAATCGGCCGGCGCTCGCTCTCGTAGCTGTCGAGCAGTCGCGGCGACGCCTGTCCGTTGAGAACCAGCGCCAGCTTCCAGGCCAGATTGTGGGCGTCGTGCACGCCGGTGTTGCCGCCGAAGCCGCCGGTCGGCGGCATGGTGTGTGCGGCGTCGCCGGCGATGAACGCGCGGCCTGAGCGAAAGCTGCGTGCCAGGGTAGTGCCGGCGCGCCAGCGCGAGATGCCGTCGATTTGCACCGGCAGCTCAGGGGCACCCACGCCGGCGCGGATCAGCTCGCGCAGCCGCGCTTCGCTGACGTCCACCGTCGCGTTCATGGCCGCCAGCGGGTGTTGCCGTGGATCGCCGATGGTGTTGACGGCCAGGAAGCCCGCCTGCGCCGAGCGGTTCATGCGGAAGAAGCCGCTGAAGACCGGGTTATTGACGTAGACGATGCTCCAGGCCTTGTCCGCAAGCCAGGGCGAGAGGTCGGCGCGGAAATAGATGGTCACCGAGTTGGAGAAGGTGCCACGGCCGTCGCAGCCGATGCCGAGCTGATGGCGCACCTGCGAGTGTCCGCCGTCCGCCGCGATCAGGTAGCGGCCGCGAAATTGCCGTGGCTGCGCGCCATCGGACGCGCGCCGCGCAGCCACCACGACGCCGTCATCGTCCTGCGATACCCGCTCGATCTGCGTGTCCTGCAATACGGTGGCGCCGGCTTCGCACGCGCGCTCGCGCAGGATCGGTTCGAGGCTCGGCTGGTTGAGGAACAGCCGGCGACACGGACTGACCGCCTCCACGCCCTCGTTGAGACTCGGAATGATTTGCGCCAGCACGTGGCCCGCGAGCGAATCCACCGCAACGACCGCCCCCTCGGGCACGAAGTCCTGCTCCGAGCGCTGGCGCACTGCCGCTTCGATGCCGATGCTGCGAAACATCTCGAGCGTGCGCATGTGGAAGAATGCGGCGCGCGGCAGGGGCGAGCTCTCGAGCAGCCGCTCGATGACGATCGAGCGGATCCCCTGTTGCGCCAGAAAGGCCGCGGCACTCAGTCCGACGAGGCCGCCACCGGCGATCAGCACCGGCGCATGTTCGGAATCAGACATGCCGATCCATGCCGACCTCAGCTTGCCTTGAACTTGACGAGATCCGCTCCCTCGGCCACCTGATCGCCAACCGCGACGTTGAAGCCCTCGCAGACCCCGTCGGCGGGCGCACTGAGGGTATGTTCCATCTTCATCGCCTCGAGTATGAGCAGCGGCTGTCCCTTGCCGACCCGGGCGCCCGGCTCGGCCAGCAGCGCCACCACGCGGCCAGGCATGAGCGCGCGGATGCCGCCTTCGGCCGTGGCTTCCTCGCCCACGTGGGCCAGCGGATCGACAAGCTCCAGACTGAAGTGCGCGCCCTGCAGGAACACATCGTAGCGCCAGCGCTCCGAGATGACCTGGGCCTGAAGCCGCCGGCCGTCCAGCGTGAACGCGAAGCCCGCCTGCGGCTGTGCCGGCAGCGGCGCCTGCGCCTGCGAGTCTCCCAGCGACAGCTCGAAGTTGCCGGCGGTGCCACGCGCCAGCACGGCCCTTTCGACACCCTGCGTCTGGAACACCAGGCGCTGTTCGGCCTGACTGTTGAGCCGCCAGTTGCCACCGCGCTGCCAGGGGGCAAGCCCCGGACCCGCGGCAGCTTCGGCACGCTGCTGCGACAGCGCGGCCAGCGCGACCGCCATCACGGCGGCATCCGGTGCCGGCGCCGCGGCGGGAAACAACCGGGCGTGCTCCCGTTCGATCAGCGCCGTATCCAGATCCGCGGTGACGAAGGCGGTGCTGCCCACCAGACGCGAGAGAAAGGCCACGTTGTTCGCCACCCCGAGGATGCGGAACCCGGCCAGTGCCTGCAACATGCGCGCGCACGCTTCGGCGCGCGTGGTGCCGTGGACGATCAGCTTGGCGATCATCGGATCGTACCAGGGTGAGATTTCGTCCCCCTGTGCGACGCCGGCATCGATGCGCACCGCTGCGTCCTGCGCCGGGGTGCTCAGATAGCGGATCCTGCCAGTTGCGGGCAGGAAGCCGCGGTCCGGATCCTCGGCGTAGATGCGTGCCTCGATGGCGTGGCCGTCGATCGACAGTTCGGCCTGCAGGCACGGCAGCGCCTCACCGGCGGCCACGCGCAGCTGCCATTCGACCAGATCCTGGCCCGTGATCATCTCCGTCACGGGATGCTCGACCTGCAGCCGTGTATTCATTTCCATGAAGTAAAAGCGCCCATCGGGCTCGGCGATGAACTCGACCGTGCCCGCGCCGACGTATCCGACCGCACGCGCCGCCGCCAGCGCCGCGGCGCCCATGGCCGCGCGACGCTCGGCTGTCATGCCTGGGGCAGGCGCCTCCTCGAGTACCTTCTGGTGACGGCGCTGCACCGAGCAATCCCGCTCGAACAGATACACCCCGCCTCCGGCCGCATCGGTGAAGATCTGGATTTCGATATGGCGCGGACGCAGCAGGTAGCGCTCGATCAGCACGCGCGCGTCGCCAAAACTTGCAGCAGCCTCGCGCTGGCAGGAGGCCAGCGCGGCCGCAAAGTCTTCGGCACGATCGACGCGCCGCATGCCTTTGCCGCCACCGCCGGCGCTGGCCTTGATCAGCACGGGATAGCCGATCCGATCGGCCTGCTGTTGCAACCAATCGGGGGCCTGCTCATCGCCGTGGTAGCCCGGGACCAGCGGCACGCCGGTTGCCTGCATGAGCGACTTGGCAGCCGACTTGGAGCCCATGGCGCGGATCGCCGCCGGAGGAGGCCCGATGAAGACGATGCCGGCGCGGCCGCAGGCGTCCGCGAAGTCTTCATTCTCCGACAGAAAGCCGTAGCCGGGATGAATCGCCTGCGCGCCGGTGCGCCGCGCGGCCTCGATGATGACCTCGCCGCGCAGGTAGCTGTCGCGCGCCGGCGCCGGGCCGATGGCCACCGCCTCGTCCGCCATACGCACGTGCAGGGCCCCGGCGTCGGCATCCGAATACACGGCCACGGTGCGCACACCCAGCCGGCGCGCACTGCGCACGATGCGGCAGGCGATTTCGCCGCGGTTGGCGATCAGGACTTTGCTGAACACGTTGCTCGTCTCACATCCGGAACACACCGAACCGCGTCTCGGGGATGGGCGATCCGAGGCTGGCAGCCAGGCCCAACCCCAGGCACATGCGCGTATCCGCCGGATCGATGACGCCATCATCCCAGAGGCGGGCGGTGGCGTAATAGGGATGGCCCTGCGATTCGTACTGCGCGCGGATCGGCGCCATGAATTCCTCCTCCTCGGCCGCGCTCCAGGCGCCCCCCTTGGCCGCGAGCGCGTCCTTGCGCACGGTTGCCAGCACCCGCGCTGCCTGCTCACCGCCCATGACGCTGATGCGCGCGTTGGGCCACATCCACAGGAAGCGCGGGCCGTAGGCGCGGCCGCACATGGCGTAGTTGCCGGCGCCGAAGCTGCCGCCGACGATGACCGTGAGCTTGGGCACCTGCGCCCCGGCCACCGCCGTCACCATCTTGGCGCCGTGCTTGGCGATGCCTTCCTGCTCGACCTTGCGGCCGACCATGAAGCCGGTGATGTTCTGCAGGAAGATCAGCGGCGTGCGCCGCTGGCAGCAGAGCTCGATGAAATGCGCGCCCTTCTGGGCCGATTCGGCAAACAGGATGCCGTTGTTGGCGATGATGCCGATCGGCATGCCCCACAGGTGCGCAAAGCCGGTCACCAGGGTACGGCCGTAGCGTGATTTCCATTCGGCCAGCTCGCTATCGTCGACCAGTCGGGCGATGACTTCACGTACGTCGTAGGGCTTGCGCGCATCGGCCGGTATGAGACCGTAAAGTTCTTCGGCGGCAAAGCGCGGCGGCAATGGCTCGCGTACGTCGAGCCCATGGGGCAGGGCAGGCGCCAGGCTTGCGACCGCACGGCGTGCGATCGCCAGAGCGTGCGCGTCATTCTCGGCCAGATGATCGGCAACACCTGACAGACGGGTGTGCACGTCGCCGCCACCGAGCTCCTCGGCGCTGACGACTTCGCCGGTGGCTGCCTGAACCAGCGGCGGGCCGCCCAGAAAAATGGTGCCCTGGTTGCGCACGATGATCGATTCATCGCTCATGGCGGGCACGTAGGCGCCGCCGGCGGTGCAGCTGCCCATGACGACGGCGATCTGCGCAATGCCCTCGGCGGATAGAGTGGTCTGGTTGTAGAAAATGCGGCCGAAGTGCTCACGGTCCGGAAACACCTCGTCCTGCGCCGGCAGGAACGCGCCGCCGGAGTCCACCAGGTAGAGGCAGGGCAGGCGGTTTTCCCGCGCGATCTCCTGCGCTCGCAGATGCTTCTTGACCGTAAGCGGATAGTAGGTACCGCCCTTGACGGTCGGATCGTTGCAGACCACGAGGCATTCGCGCCCTGAGATGCGCCCGATCCCCGTGATCAGGCCGGCGGCGGGCGCTTCATCGCCATAGAGGCCGGTGGCCGCAAGCTGCGACAGCTCCAGGAACGGCGTGCCGGCATCGAGCAGCAGCTCGATGCGCTGGCGCGGCAGCAGCTTGCCGCGGGCCACGTGGCGCGCGCGCGCAGCGGCACCGCCGCCCTGAGCCACCTGCGCTACGCGCGCGCGCAGGTCGGACACCAGTACCTGCATCGCCTCGCGGTTGGCGAGGAATTCCGGGTTTCTGGTGTTCACCGCGCTGCTGAGCGTCGCCACGGTCGGCCTCCGCTGCCGGCTGCTTGCCAGCATAGACTGATTG
>JBAUYT010000018.1:0-21377 GCA_049584935.1 Steroidobacteraceae bacterium | reverse complement strand
CCCGGCGCGTCGAATCCCAATTTTGGGCCAGGCAGACAACTGGGCCTGACCGACAAAGGCCGGCGATTCTAGGTAGCAACCGCAGGCAAGTCAACGGCGTGCTGCGACGCAGCAACCATTCAACTTTTGCCCGCAGGGACCTGCAAGGGCTTTGACGCCACAATCAGGGCGTCGCGGCCACTGGCATCGATCAGACTCTTGCCGGCCGTGGCGCTGATCGAGAAGAACCAGGGGTGAATCGAGCTCTTGAGCACATAGAAGTCACCGCTGGCGGGCTTGGACAGGGCCCATTGCGCACTCTGCGACTTGTCATCCTTGAGGGTCAGCGTCACCAGCGGGTGATCCTGCTGCCATTCCGGCTTTGCTGCAGTGCCGAGGACCGCATCCACGTGCAGCGCCGCAATCTGCTCGGCCAGCGATTCCACGTGCGCGCTGTCGATGCGCTGATCGCCCTTGAGTGCAGGGTCGCTCCAGCTGTCCGGCTGCTTGTCCGAGCCCTTCTGTCGTACCAGCTGGAAGCTGTCCCGGGCACCACCGGCGACGTCGATCTCGGCCAGCTTGGTCGCGTCGGGCTTCAGCAGATCGGCACTGAGCCAGGCACTGACATCGGTGGGCAGCTCATAGGTGGGCAGGTCGACGGCGTAGACGGCGCGCTCGTCCGCGGTGCGCGCGTCCGACTTGCGCAGCCCCGGAGAGCTGCCGAAGTAGACGGTATCGATCGTCTTGCCATCGGCGTTCAGGATCAGGCGCCGCTCGAAATCCGAGTCGACCAGCTTGAAGCGCTTGAGTGCCGAGTCGCTGGTGGCGATCGGCAGACCGCGCTTCAGGGCCGCCAGGCGATCGAGCAAGGAGCTGACCTTGGGGGTATCCGCGGGCACGTCATAGTCGTCCGGTAGTACCCAGATACCGTCCTTCTTCCGCAGCACGATGCGCGCTGGCGCCGGCGCCGGCGCCGGAGAAGCCCCTGCACCCGAAGAGGGCGCCGCTGCAGCAGCGCCGGCGGCCGCTGCCGCGGCAGGCCCGGCTTCGATGACGATCTGATCGGCGCGCTGGGCTACGCCGGGCTGCAGCAGCGGCGTATCGGTCCTGGCACCGGCCAGCGGATCGCGGCGTACGAGCAATCCGCCTGCCAGCGCCAGCTGCAGCACCAGCACCACGATCAGGGGCGTAATTGAGCGGCGCATGACTTCAGACCTGTTCCAGCAATTTGAGATGACGCAGCCCGGCTGCACGGCGTCGGCGCCGATTGAACAGCCAGATTAGACCTAAGCCGCCGAGCACCGCCGCGTAGTTGAGGTACTCCCAGAACGCTTGTGCCTGGCGGCTCAGCGGAATCAGAGTACGCGCAAAGTGCTCGCGGCCGCGGATGCTCAGCAGGCCCTGATCTTCGAGCGACCACTCGACAATGTTCTGCACCAGCTCAGTTGGCTTGTCATAGGCAGTGCCCAAGGTTTCGCCGATCAGCCGGATGGCCTGGTCGCTGAGCATGGCACTGGAGCCCAGCAGGATCAGACGCGAGGATTCGGGCGAATGCTGGATGACGCGGTCAAGACCGGCTTTGGCCGGCGTTGCTACGGGCGCAGGCGTAACCTCGGCCTTGGCCGCAGCGGTCTTGGCGGCGGCCTTGCCGCCCTTGGCAGGAGTGCCGGCGCCCTTGCCCGCACCCGTCACTGCGCCCTTGTCGGCAGCCGGCTTGTCGGCGGCGGCCGGAGGCGACAGCAATGGCGAGGGTTTGCCCTTGAACATGGAGTCAAAGGATCCCTCGACCATGACGGCGAGCGTCTGTGGCCCGGCGGGTTTGCCGGTGACAAACCCCGAGTCGGGATACTGCTCATAGTCGGGCATCAGGTCGGTGGAGTCGGACACCCAGCTCAGCGCCGAGGACTGCAGCAGCCGCGTCACGCGCCGCCCCTGATTCTTCTGGGTATCAACCTCGAGCGGCGCCGCCCACGGCACGTCGATCTGACCGAGGCCGTCGGTGATCGGACTCGCCCGGTCGAGGCCGCGGCCGCGCACATCCACGATGTAGGGATACTTGGCGAGCTCGACTTCGTCGACCGTGTAGCCGCCGACCTCCCGCTGTACCGGAATCGGCAGCGCACCGCTCTGCTGATCCAGCACCAGCCCCTTGCCGTAGCTGAGACCGTAGCCGCCCAGCCATCCCTCGAGTCCGGAGCTGACCGGCTTTGCCAGAATGCTTTGCTGTATCTGCACGTCGGTAGGTGCAGCCGCAAGCAGCACCGTCCCGCCCTGCATCAGGAACTGATCGATGGCGAACACCTGCTTGGTGTCGAGCGACACCGGGTCGAGCACCATCAGCAGATCGGCCTCGGGGGGAACCTGGCCGTTCTTCAGGTCGGCGTCGAGCCAGCGTGCCGAATCCGCCAGCGAGTGCCGCAGCGTCGAGAAGGTACGGCTACCACCGCCGCCGGGCATCATGCCCGACTCGGGCGATTGCGGATTCACGACCGCCACCGTCTTGAGAAAGCCCGGTGCGAGCCGCTTGATGGCGGCCTCGATGGTACTCTTGAAGCTGGCCTGGTCGAGCTCCGCCGGCAGCGGTACCTGCTCGGTGCCACGCTCGTCGCCAAGCGTCATGTAGAACCAGAACGGCTTGGCATCCGTGAGGCTCAGCGCAATGGGCCGGAAGCCGAATTCCTTCGGCAGTTTGGCGGCGAGCGCCGCATCGGTATCAGGGTCCTGCATGGATACCTTGAACTTTCCGCCGGACTCGTGGCCGATTTCGCCGAGCGCCGCCTCGAGCGCCGCACGCGCCTTCTGCAGCGGCTCCGGCAACGCATCACTGGCCGACAGATAGCCGGTGAAAGTCACGGGCTGGTGCAGCGTATCGAACACGCCGCCGCTGCCCTGGTAGCTCAGCAGTACCTTGCGGATCGCGCTGGTGATGGCGTATTCCGGATTCTTGAGTTCGACGCTGATATCGGTCTCCGAGCGCTCCTTGACGTCGATCAGGTCGCGGAAGTTGAGCACCTGGTACTGATCGCCATAGGCGATGAGTATGTCGAAATACGAATTGACCACCGACGCCTGGTACTTGCCCGAGACCTGGAACGGCACCGGCTTGATGTTGTAACGACTGTTGGCCTCGGCTTCCACGGCCGGATCGTCGTGCGGATCGACGAACTCCACGTGCACGCGATTGCCGCCGGCAACTGCGTACTCGCGCAACAGGTCGCGCAGCTGCGGCACCAGCGGCGCCAGTAACGGATGCGTCGCGGCGCTGAAGTAGCCGCGGATCAGCAGCGGCTCCTGCAGCTGCTTCAGATAGTTCCGGGTGGCATCGGACAGCGTGTAGATCCTGCCCTGCGTCAGATCGACGCGCACCCAACCGATCTGGCCCAGCCAGAGATTGGCGGCCAGTGCATTGACCGCCAGCAGGCCGGCCACCAGATACCAGCGCCGGTGGCCGCTGCTCGACGGATTGCCGGACCAGCGCAATGTCTCGAGCGACAGGCGGTTGAGGATCAGGAAGGCCGCCGTGATCGAGAGGTAGTAGTACAGATCGCGCAAATCGAGCACGCCGCGCGTGATGGATGCAAAGCGCGACCCCATGCCGATGTCACGCAGCCAGTCGCCGGCCCGGTATCCAACCAGTGAGGTCAGCGCGTCCGAGCCGATGAGGTACAGCGCTCCGGTTACCAGCACCGTGAGAATCAGGCTGACGATCTGGTTGTCGGTGCGACAGGAGATCCAGAGGCCGATCGAAACATAGGCGGCCGCGAGCGCGATCGCCGCGGCATAGCCGCCGATGACCGGGCCCCAATCGAGCGGTCCCAACAGCGAGACCGTGATCGGCAGCGCCAGCGTCAACAGCAGCGCGATGAGCACCAGGCCCAGGCAGCCGAGGAATTTACCGAGCACCAGCTCAGTGGGCGCAGTGGGCGAAGTCAGCAGCAGCTCGAGCGTGCCGGCACGGCGCTCCTCCGCCCAGGCGCGCATGGTCAAGGCGCCAACCAGGAAGATCAGCAGGATCGGCATCCACTGAAACAGCGGCCGCACATCGGCCAGGTTGCGCTCGAAGAACGTCGCCACCCAGAAGAAGATGAACAGCGTGGCACCGAGGAACGCCGCCAGAAACAGAAATGCTGCCGGCGACGAGAAGAAGCCGGTCAGCTCCTTGGCGGCAATCCGCAGGATCTTATGCAGCATCGCGCTGCTCCTGTGCGGTGGCACTGTTGATCTCGGCGAACACCGTTTCGAGCGTGCGCTGCTCACGGGCCAGGGCGTACAGCGCGAAGCCGGCGCGGAAGGCCGCGGCACTCAGCACCGGCGCCGCCCCCTCGCCGGCTTCGACCGCGTAGCGATAGCGGCCATCGACGGCATCCAGCAGCGTGACAGTCCCGGCTCCGTCGACGGCTTGCAGCACCGGCCGCGCGGCCGCCTCGGCGGCATCCAGGGTAATCAGCAGCCGGTTGTTCCGCTGCAGCTCATCGAGCCGCGCATCGAGCGCCTTGCGCCCAGCTCGCAGGATCAGCACGCGCTGACACACGGCCTGCACCTCCTGCAGGATATGGGTCGAGACGATGACCGTGGCGGTGCGCGACAGCTCACGGATCAGCGAACGCATGTGCAGGATCTGGGTGGGATCGAGACCGTTGGTCGGCTCGTCGAGGATGACGATGTCCGGGTCGTGCAGGATGGCCTGGGCCACACCGACGCGCTGGCGGTAGCCGCGCGAGAGCGTCTGAATCGGCTGGGTCGCCTTGTCACGCAGTTCGGTACGCCGGATGGCGCTGGCTATTGCCTGCGAGCGCCGCTCCTGCGACAGGTCGTGCAGCACTGCCTGGTATTCGAGAAATTCGATGACCGTCATCTCCGGCCACGCCGGGCAATTCTCGGGCAGGTAGCCGATGCGGCGCTGAATGGCCGCCGTATCCGGGCCGATCTCGAGCTGCTCGATGCGGATCGAACCGCTGGTGGGCTCGAGGAAGCCCGTCAGCATCTTCATGATGGTGGTCTTGCCGGCGCCGTTCGGTCCGAGCAGACCCACCACCTCGCCGCGCCCGATGTCGAAACTGACGTCGTCGACCGCCAGGAACTCGCCATAACGGCGTGTCAGGTGCGAAATCGTGATCATTGTCCGTCCTGTTTTTTGGCGCGCAAATCTACCGCAGGGTGGTCGATGTCTGTCAACCACCCCGACGAGATGCGGTGTCGCCGGCTTCGACCCGCCGGCATGGAAATGGTTGCATGGGGACCATCCAACCGGTAAAAACCTTGCCGCGCGCCGCGGCTCCGGGGTAGCTTCGAGCCGTTGAATCCCGAAGTTCCTGCGATCGGAACAATACAATAAATGAGCACCGCATCGCCGGCCGCGGACGAAATCGCCAACCACGGCCTGCGTCGGGTATTGGGCCTTCGGGACCTGATCCCGATGCAGATTCTGATCGTCATCGGCACGTCGTGGACTGGTACGGCCGCTCATCAGTCCGGCAGTCAGGTCAGCTTCTGGATCCTTGGCGCAGGATTACTGTTTCTGCCCCTCGCCGCAGTGGTGCAGTACTGTGTACGAATCTGGCCTTACGAAGGCGGTTCCTACCAATGGACCAAGCACACCTTCGGCCCCTTTGCCGGTTTCCTGACCGCATGGAATCTGGGCGCGTGGGTGCTGTTGCTCGCGGCCTCCCTGGGGGTGCAGACGGCCAGCGGCATCAGTTATGCGCTCGGACCGCGTGCCGCATGGATAGCCGACAGCCACTGGGTCATATCGGCACTCAATGTCACTCTGTTCGGCGGCATTTTCCTGGCGTGCAGCCCGGGCCTGCGCATCGGCCGGTGGATCTCTCATGTTGGCACCGCCGCGACTTTGCTGGTCGCGGGCCTGCTGATTGTTCTGCTGATCGTTCATCCGCACAGCCGCCCGGACCGTGCGTTCGCCGCGCCGCAGTCGCGCTTTTCCCTGAATCTGCCGATTCTGACGCTGGCGAGCGTAAACCTGTTCAGCAAGATCGCCTTCAACGGTTTCACCGCGCTGGAGCAGGTGGCCGTATTCGCGGGCGAGACCAGGAATGCCGCGTCATCGATTCTGCGATCCGCCTGGATCGCCGCCCCGATCATCGCCCTGATATACATTCTGATGACCGGATCCATCCTCACGTATGTGCCCGCTGCCCAGGTCGATCTGGTAAACCCCATCGCACAGGTCATCGCGGCGGCATTTGGCAGCGGCAGCACGGGCATCGACTGGGGCGTGCTCCTGAGCCGCGCAGCGATCCTTGCGCTCACGCTTGCTCTGATCGCGCAGGCGGCGGTCTATATTGCCGAGACCGGCCGCCTTCCCATGGTTGCGGCGTGGGATCGCCTGATCCCGGCCTGGTTCACGCATTTGCATCCGCGTTACCGTACGCCGACACACTCCCTGGTGGTTATCGCGCTGGCGGGCGTCATACTCAGCTTTCTTGCGTCGTTCGATACCGGTGCGAGCGAGGCCTTCCAGCTCCTGGTCACGAGCGGCTTCATCTGCTACGGGGTCAACTACCTGCTGATGTTCGCGGTGCCGCTGCTTGCGGGCACGCGCTTCAGCAGGCGGCCGGATCTCAAACCCGGCTTGCTGCTGCGCGTCGCATGCCTGGCCGGCGCATCGATGACCATCCTGTCGATGATCTTCAACCTCGTGCCGATCGTCGATGTTGCAAGTAAATGGGGGTTCGCGCTCAAAGTCGGCGGCGCCGCGGTGGCGATCAATCTGCTGGCGGCAGCGATCTACTGGCGCGGCTCCGGGCGAGCCACTGCCTGAACGCGGCGGCGGCGCTACAGCATGCCGATGGTGGCCCAACCATGTTTCCACCGGCCGCGGCCATTGCGCAATCGGCAGCTTGCTGGGTCGCAGGCCGAAGGCCTGGCCACCCTGCCCATCCGGTTTGCGCCTTAGGATAGCCTAAGCGCGCCGCCATCGCGCAAGCAGGTGAACGACGTGGAAGCAAGACAAATACATGAAGCCCTGATCGAGCACTGGCGTGCATCAGCAGCCGGAGACGCCAATGCCGAACACGATATTTATGCTGACGATGCCATCTGCGACTACCCGCAGTCGGGCGAGCGCATTCTCGGGCGCGCAAATCTGCAGGCTCTGCGGACCCATCATCCTGACAGGCCATCGGGATTCAAGGTGCGACGAATCCTCGGCAGTGGTGATGTCTGGGTTACGGAATACACCATCAGCTACCTGAGCCGATCGACGCACACGGTCAGCATCATGGAGTTCCGCAACGGCAAGGTAATCCATGAGACGCAATACTTCGCGGATCCGTTCCAGGCGCCGCGCTGGCGCAGTCAGTGGGTCGAGCCGATGGGCGATTGAAATCCCCGGCCGCCCGTTCGCGGCCATGGGGTTCATCAGCGGGCGTGGCGTATCGCTGCCCCAGATAGGGTTCGCCATCAGTTGCCGCCGCTGCGTTCGAGCTCCTCGCTCGCCAGCATCCAGCCGGATTCGGCAGCGGCTATCGAGCTGGCAACACGGGCGCGCTCCTTCGACAGCAGCGTGATGCGCCCGGCGTCGTTGGTCGCGGTCGCCTGCAGCAACTCCCGCTCGATCTTGGCGGCCTCGTCGCCCAGGGCCTCGATCTGCTGCTCATACTGCGCAACCCTGGCACGCAGCGGCCCCAGCACTGCACGACGCTGCGCCTCGGCTCGCTTGCGGTCCTTGCGCGCCCCGCTCGAGCCGTTGGCCGATGGCCTGCCGCTTGCGACACGCGCCGATGACTTGGCAACGCCAGCCGGCGCCGCCAGGAGAGGCGGTGCCATTGCGTTCGACACGGCAGGTGTACTGTCCGGGCCATGCTCCGCGAGCCAGCGGGCATAGTCCTCGAGATCGCCGTCGAATGGCCGCGCACGACCGTCGGCGACCAGCAAGAATTCATCGGCCACGGTGCGCAGCAGGTGCCGGTCGTGCGATACCAGCAGCACTGCGCCCTCGTACTCCTGCAAGGCCACGGCAAGCGCCTGGCGCATTTCGAGATCGAGGTGATTGGTCGGCTCATCGAGCAGCAGCAGATTTGGCCGGCGATAGGCTACCAGCGCCAGAACCAGCCGCGCCTTCTCGCCGCCCGAGAATGGCCCGACCGGCTCGAATACGCGGTCGCCGCGAAAGCCGAAGCCGGCGAGATAATCGCGCAGATCCTGCTCCGCCGCGCGGCCGCTGCCGCCCCGCAGCGTCTCGTCCAGCGCCTGCAGCTGCTCGAACGGCGATTGCTCGATGGCCAGCTGCTCGAGCTGATGCTGGGCAAAATAGCCGAGCCTGATGTCGCGCGCCTCGGTGCGGGTCCCGGCCAGTGCCGGCAGTTCGCCGGCCAGCAACTTCATCAGGGTCGACTTGCCGGCGCCGTTGCGCCCGAGAAGCGCCAGGCGGTCGCCAGGAGCGATCGTCAGATTCAGCCCCTCGATGACGCGTCGCTCGCCGTACCCCGCCGCCTGCTGTTCGAGCGCCAGCAGCGGTCGCGGCAGTTTCGCCGGTGTGGCGAACGAGAATTCGAACGGCGAATCGACATGGGCGGGCGCTATGCGCTGCATGCGCTCGAGCGCTTTGAGGCGGCTCTGCGCCTGGCGCGCCTTGCTGGCCTTGGCGCGAAAGCGTTCGACGAACGATTCCATGTGGCGGATCTCGCGCTGCTGCCGCGCGAACAGCGCCGCCTGCTCGGCCAGCTCGCTGGCACGCTGCGTTTCGAACGCCGAGTAGTTGCCTCGATAGGCGCGCGCATGACCATGCTCGAGATTGACGATCCGGTCGGTGACGCGATCGAGGAACTCGCGGTCGTGGGCGATCAGCAGCAAGGTGCCCGGATAGGCGCGCAGCCAGCCTTCGAGCCAGATGATGGCGTCGAGATCGAGATGGTTGGTGGGCTCATCCAGCAGCAGCAGATCCGAGCGGCACATGAGCGCCTGCGCCACATTGAGCCGCACACGCCAGCCGCCCGATAGCGCCCGCACCGGGCGCGTCTCATCGGCGCTGCCGAAACCGAGCCCGTGCATGAGCTGTGCCGCGCGCGCGCGCGCGTCGTAGCCGCCAATCGCCGCGTAGTGCCCGTGCAATTCGCCGAGCTTGAGGCCGTCGTCGGCCTGCTCGGCAACGCTCAGCTCGCGCTCGACCGTGCGCAGCTCGGCGTCGCCGTCGAGCACGAACTCGAGCGCGTGCTGGTCGGTGGCGACGAGCTCCTGCGAGACGTGCGCCACTTGCAGGTTCGAGGGCATGTCGAAACTGCCGCTTTCGGGGGTGATCTCGTTGCGCACCAGCGCCAGCAGGCTCGACTTGCCGCTGCCGTTCTCGCCGGTGATGCCGACTTTTTCGCCGCGGAACAGGCTGAAGCTGGCGCCGCTGAACAGCACCCGCTTGCCGCGTCGGATCCCAAGGTCATTGAAGTTGAGCATGACGGCTCATCGTTGCAGAGGCCCAAAAAAAACCGGCGCGCACGGACATCTCTGTCCGCGCAACGCCGGAGATTTTCAGGGTGGGGCTCCTAACCTGCTGTGCTCTCCTCCTCGCTGACCGGCGAGTCTTCCATCTCGCCGACTGCGCCGCCCACGTCCATGAAGCTGCGCCGTCCGCTGTCGTCCAGCTTGCGCCGGCGGTGAGCGTGGGCCGCGAAGCCCGTGCCTGCCGGAATCAAGCGACCGACGATGACGTTCTCCTTCAGGCCGCGCAGATCGTCCTTCAGACCGCGAACCGCGGCTTCGGTCAGCACGCGCGTGGTCTCCTGGAACGAGGCCGCCGAGATGAACGACTCGGTGGCCAGCGACGCCTTGGTGATGCCGAGCAGCACCGGCTGCAGGCGCGCAGCCTGCTTGCCGTCGGTCTCGATCCGGTCGTTGATATCGAGGGCCCGCGACCGGTCGATCTGCTCACCGCGCAGCAGCGTGGTCTCGCCACTGGCCGCAACTTCAGTCTTGCGGAGCATCTGACGGATGATCACCTCGATGTGCTTGTCGTTGATCTTGACGCCCTGGAGTCGGTAGACATCCTGGATCTCGCGCACCAGGTAGTTCGCCAGCGCCTCGACCCCCTGCAGACGCAGAATGTCGTGCGGGTTCGGCTCGCCGTCGGCGATGACTTCGCCACGCTCGACCGTCTCGCCTTCGAAGACGTTGAGCTGGCGCCACTTCGGGATCAACTCCTCGTACTTCTCGGCATCATCACTGGTGATGACCAGCCGGCGCTTGCCCTTGGTTTCCTTGCCGAAGCTGACCGTACCGCTCTTCTCCGCCAGGATCGCCGGGTCTTTCGGCTTGCGCGCCTCGAACAGGTCCGCGACGCGCGGCAGACCGCCGGTGATGTCGCGGGTCTTGGAGGACTCCTGCGGGATGCGCGCGATGATGTCGCCGATCGAGACCTTGGCCCCGTCCTCGAGGTTGATCAACGCGCCCGAGGGCAGCGTGTAGACCGCCGGGATGGCCGTGTTGGCGAAGGTGACTTCCTTGCCCTTGGTGTTGAGCAGCTTGATGGTCGGCTTCAGATCCTTACCGCCGCGCTGCTTGGCATCCATGACCACGGTCGAAGACAGACCTGTGACCTCGTCCACCTGCGTCGCTACCGTAAGGCCGTCGACGAAGTCCTGGAACTTGATGAAGCCGGCCACTTCCGTGACCACCGGGTGCGTATGCGGATCCCAGGTCGCCACGACCTGGGCGCCCGCCACTGTCGAGCCTTCCTTGGCGGTGATGGTCGCACCGTACGGGATCTTGTAGCGCTCGCGCTCGCGGCCGAACTCGTCGACCACGCCGATCTCGCCCGAGCGCGACACGGCCACCAGGTGACCCTTCTCGTGCTCGACCGTCTTGATGTGATGGAAGCGCAGTGTGCCCTTGTTGCGGATCTCCACGCTCGAGGCCGCCGCGGCCCTGGAGGCCGCGCCGCCGATGTGGAAGGTACGCATGGTCAGCTGCGTGCCGGGCTCACCGATCGACTGCGCCGCGATGACACCGACCGCTTCGCCGATGTTGATCAGGCGGCCACGCGCGAGGTCGCGTCCGTAGCACTTGCCGCACACGCCATAGCGTGTCTGGCAGGTGATCGGCGAGCGCACGTCGATCTGATCGACGCCTTCCTGTTCGAGCAACCGCACCAGGCCCTCGTCCAGCAGCGTGCCGGCCGGGACCAGTAGCTCGTCCTTGCCCGGCTTGTGCACGTCGGTTGCGGTCACCCGCCCCAATACGCGCTCGCCCAGACCTTCGACCACATCGCCGCCTTCGACCAGCGGCGCCATGACCAGTCCGTTGACGGTGCCGCAGTCCTCTTCGGTCACTACCAGGTCCTGCGCCACGTCCACCAGACGGCGCGTCAGGTAGCCCGAGTTGGCGGTCTTGAGTGCCGTATCGGCCAGACCCTTGCGCGCACCGTGCGTGGAGATGAAGTACTGCAGCACGTTGAGGCCTTCACGGAAATTGGCCGTGATCGGCGTCTCGATGATCGAGCCGTCGGGCTTGGCCATCAGTCCGCGCATGCCGGCGAGCTGCCGGATCTGCGCCGCCGAGCCGCGCGCGCCGGAGTCAGCCATCATGAAGATCGAGTTGAACGACTTCTGCCGCTGCTTCTGGCCGCGGCTGTCGATGGCCTCTTCCGTGCCGAGCTTCTCCATCATCGCCTTGGCCACCTGGTCGTTGGCGCGCGACCAGATGTCGACCACCTTGTTGTAGCGCTCGCCGTTGGTGACCAGACCTGAGGCGTATTGATCCTGGATCTCCTTCACCTCGCGGTCGGCTGCCGCCACCAGCTTGGTCTTCTGTTCCGGAATGACGATATCGTCGATGCCGAACGACACTGCCGAGCGGGTCGCATAGTGAAAGCCCATGTACATGAGCTGGTCGGCAAACACCACGGTCTCCTTCAGACCGAGGGCTCGATAGCAGGCATTGATGCAACCCGAAATGGCCTTCTTGGTCATGTCCTGGTTGATGATGTCGAACGACAGACCACGCGGCAGGATCTCCGACAGCAGCGCCCGGCCCACGGTGGTTGCGACCAGCCGGCGGCGCGGCTTGAGTTCGCCATCCTGGTTGACATACTCGCGCAGGCGCACCTTGACCTTGGCTTGCAGATGCACCGTGCGGCTCTCGTAGGCGCGGTGCGCCTCCTGCACGTCGGCGAAGAACATGCCCTCACCGGTGGCACCGACACTCTCTCGCGTCAGGTAGTACAGACCGAGCACCACGTCCTGCGAGGGCACGATGATCGGATCGCCGTTGGCGGGCGAGAGGATGTTGTTCGATGACATCATGAGCGCGCGCGCTTCCAGCTGTGCCTCGAGCGACAGTGGCACGTGCACGGCCATCTGGTCGCCGTCGAAGTCGGCGTTGAAGGCAGTGCAGACCAGCGGGTGCAGCTGGATCGCCTTGCCCTCGATGAGTACCGGCTCGAACGCCTGTATGCCGAGGCGGTGCAAGGTCGGGGCACGGTTGAGCAGCACCGGATGTTCGCGGATGACCTCCTCGAGGATGTCCCAGACCTCCGGTCCCTCGCGCTCCACCAGACGTTTGGCTGCCTTGATGGTCGAAGCCTCACCGCGCAGCTGCAGCTTGTGGAAGATGAATGGCTTGAACAGCTCCAACGCCATCTTCTTCGGCAGGCCGCACTGGTGCAGGCGCAGAGTCGGGCCGACCACAATGACCGAGCGGCCCGAGTAGTCGACGCGCTTGCCGAGCAGGTTCTGGCGGAACCGGCCCTGCTTGCCCTTGATCATGTCGGCCAGCGACTTGAGCGGCCGGCGGTTGGTGCCGGTGATGGCGCGGCCGCGGCGGCCGTTGTCGAGCAGCGCATCGACCGCTTCCTGCAGCATGCGCTTCTCGTTGCGCACGATGATGTCAGGCGCCGAGAGTTCCAGCAGCCGGCGCAGGCGGTTGTTGCGGTTGATGACGCGGCGATACAGGTCATTGAGGTCCGAAGTGGCGAAGCGGCCGCCATCCAGCGGCACCAGCGGCCGCAGATCCGGCGGCAGCACCGGCAGCACGGTCATCACCATCCACTCGGGCTTGTTGCCCGACTCGATGAACGACTCGCACAGCTTCAGGCGCTTCGACAGCCGCTTGAGCTTGGTCTCGGAGGCGGTGGCACCCATATCCTCGCGGATCTTGATGACCTCCTGCTTGAGATCCATCGTGCGCAGCAGCTCGAACACGGCCTCGGCACCCATGCGGGCGTCGAACTCGTCACCGTGCTCCTCGATGGCCTCCAAATACATTTCGTCGGTCAGCAGCTGGCCGCGCTGCATCGGCGTCATGCCCGGATCGATGACCACGAAGGCCTCGAAATACAGCACGCGCTCGATCTCGCGCAGCGTCATGTCGAGCATCAGGCCGATGCGCGACGGCAGCGACTTCAGGAACCAGATGTGCGCCACCGGGCTTGCGAGCTCGATGTGGCCCATGCGCTCCCGTCGAACCTTCGACTGCGTGACTTCGACGCCGCACTTCTCGCAGACCACGCCACGGTGCTTCAGGCGCTTGTACTTGCCGCACAGGCACTCGTAGTCCTTGACCGGTCCGAAGATCTTGGCGCAGAACAGGCCGTCCCGCTCCGGCTTGAAGGTGCGGTAGTTGATCGTCTCGGGCTTGCGCACTTCGCCGTACGACCAGGCCCGGACCATCTCCGGTGATGCCAGGCCGATCTTGATGGAGTCGAAATGCTCCACCGGCGCCTGCTGCTTGAATAGCTTGAGTAGATCTTTCATTACATTACCTCTTGAAGCTGCGCCTCAATCCTGCTCGAGCTCGACGTTGATGCCGAGCGATCGGATTTCCTTGACCAGCACGTTGAAGGACTCGGGCATGCCCGCCTTCATCTCGTGGTTACCGTCGACGATGCTCTTGTACATGGCGGTACGACCGATGGTGTCGTCCGACTTGACCGTGAGCATCTCCTGCAGCGTGTAGGCCGCGCCGTAGGCTTCGAGCGCCCAGACTTCCATTTCGCCGAAGCGCTGGCCGCCGAACTGTGCCTTGCCTCCGAGCGGTTGCTGCGTCACCAGGCTGTAAGGTCCGGTGGAGCGCGCGTGCATCTTGTCGTCGACCAGGTGGTTGAGCTTGAGCATGTACATGTAGCCCACGGTCACCTGGCGGTCGAAGCGCTCGCCGGTACGGCCATCGAATAGCCATGTCTGGCCCGACAACGGCACCTCCGCCAGCTCCAGCAGGCCCTTGATGTCGGCCTCGCCGGCGCCGTCGAACACCGGCGTCGCCATCGGCACCCCTTCCTTGAGATTTCTCGCCAGCTCGAACACTTCCTTGTCGTTGAGCTCGTTGAAGCGTTCCTTCTGGCCACCGGTGTCGTTGTAGATCTTCTCGAAGAAGCCGCGCATCTCCGCCGCCTGCGCCTGTGCCTCGAGCATGCGGCCAATCTTGAGGCCGAGCCCCTTGGCCGCCCAGCCCAGGTGAGTCTCGAGCACCTGGCCGACGTTCATGCGCGACGGCACGCCCAGCGGATTGAGCACGATGTCGACCGGCGTGCCGTCCTCGAGGAACGGCATGTCTTCGACCGGCACGATGGTCGAAATGACGCCCTTGTTGCCATGACGGCCGGCCATCTTGTCACCGGGCTGCACGCGGCGTTTCACCGCCAGGTACACCTTGACCATCTTGAGCACGCCGGGGGCGAGATCGTCACCCGCCGTGATCTTGGCGCGCTTCTCCTCGAGACGCTTGTCGAACGCCTTCTGCTGAGTCTGGATGCGCTCAGCAGCGGCTTCCAGCTGACTGTTGGCCTCCTCGTCGTCGACGCGGATCTGGAACCACTCCTCGCGCGGCAGCGAGTCGAGGTACTCGGCCGTAATCTTGCCCTTCGGCCGTTTCGAGCCGCCGGTGGAGGTGTGATTCAGCAGCATGCCGCGCACGCGCGAGAACAGGTCCTCCTCCAGGATGCGTCGCTGATCCTGCAAATCCTTGCGCACGCGCTCGATCTCGGACTTCTCGATGGCCTGGGCACGCGAATCCTTCTCGATGCCGTCGCGGGTGAACACGCGCACATCGATAACGGTGCCGTCCATGCCGGGCGGCACGCGCAGCGAGGTGTCCTTTACGTCGCTGGCCTTCTCACCAAAGATGGCGCGCAGCAGCTTCTCTTCCGGCGTCAGCTGGGTCTCGCCCTTGGGCGTGACCTTGCCGACCAGGATGTCGCCGGCGCGCACCTCGGCGCCGATGAAAGCGATACCCGCCTCATCGAGCTTGGCCAGGGCCGCATCGCCAACGTTAGGGATGTCGGCCGAGATTTCCTCCGGCCCGAGCTTGGTGTCACGCGCGACGCAGGTCAGCTCCTCGATGTGGATCGTCGTGAAGCGATCCTCCTGCACCACCCGCTCCGAGATCAGGATGGAATCCTCGAAGTTGTAGCCGTTCCAGGGCATGAAGGCCACCAGCATGTTCTGGCCCAGAGCCAGCTCGCCCAGGTCGGTCGAAGGGCCGTCCGCCAGCACATCGCCGCGCGCGATGTCGTCGCCCGCGTTGACCAGCGGCCGCTGATTGATGCAGGTGTTCTGGTTGGAGCGGGTGTACTTGGTCAGGTTGTAGATGTCGACACCGGGTTCGCCCGCGCTGGTTTCGGCGTCGTGCACGCGCACGACGATGCGTGAAGCATCGACGGAGTCGATGAGGCCGCCACGGCGCGCGACCACGGCCACGCCGGAGTCGATCGCCACCGGCCGTTCCATGCCCGTACCCACCAGTGGGGTCTGCGAGCGTAGTGTCGGCACCGCCTGGCGCTGCATGTTCGAGCCCATGAGCGCGCGGTTGGCATCGTCGTGCTCGAGGAACGGGATCAGCGAAGCGGCAACCGACACGATCTGCTTCGGACTCACGTCCATGTAGTTGATGCGCTCGCGCGGCATCAGCGTGAACTCGCTCTGGAAGCGACACGAGACCAGCTCATCGGCCAGCTCACCCCTGGCCCCGGTGCGTGCGTTGGCCTGCGCGATTGCGTACTCGCCTTCCTCGATAGCCGAGAGGAAGTCGATCTTGTCCGTGACCACGCCGCTCTCGACGCGCCGGTACGGCGTCTCGAGGAAGCCGTACTGATTGGTGCGGGCGTAGACCGACAGCGAATTGATCAGGCCGATGTTCGGCCCTTCCGGTGTCTCGATCGGGCAGACGCGGCCGTAGTGGGTCGGATGCACGTCGCGCACTTCGAAGCCGGCGCGCTCTCGCGTCAGGCCGCCTGGCCCGAGCGCCGAGACGCGCCGCTTGTGCGTCACTTCCGACAACGGGTTGTTCTGGTCCATGAACTGCGACAGCTGCGAGGAGCCGAAGAATTCCTTGACGGCGGCGGCCACCGGCTTGGCATTGATCATCTCCTGCGGCATCAGCGGCTCGGACTCGGCGATCGTCAGCCGCTCCTTGACCGCGCGCTCGACGCGCACCAGGCCGACGCGGAAAGCGTTCTCCGCCATCTCGCCGACGCTGCGCACGCGCCGGTTGCCGAGGTGATCGATGTCATCGACGGTGCCGTTGCCGTTGCGGATGTCGATCAGCACCTTGAGCACGTCGAGAATGTCTTCCTTCGACAGGATCAGGGCACCGGTGATCTCCTTGCGGCCGACGCGGCGATTGAACTTCATGCGGCCCACGCCCGAGAGGTCGTAGCGCTCGTTGTTGAAGAACAGGTTGTTGAACAGGTTCTCGGCCGCGTCCTTGGTCGGCGGCTCGCCGGGACGCATCATGCGATAGATCTCGACCAGTGCCTCCATGCGGGTCTTGGTCGGATCGATGCGCAGCGTATCCGAGATGTACGGGCCGCGATCCAGATCGTTGGTGTAAAGAGTATTGACCTCGGTGATCCCGGCCTCGACCAGCTTCTGCACGCTGGCCGCGGTCAGCACTTCGTTGGCCTTGGCGATGATCTCGCCCGTCTCCGTATTCACCACGTCATGCGCGAGGATCTTGCCGTGCAGGTATTCGCGCGGCACGGGCAGCAGCTTCACGCCCGAATCCTCGAGCTGGCGCACATGGCGTGCGGTGATGCGACGGCCTTCCTCGACGATCACCGTATCGCCGATGCGGATGTCGAAAATGGCGGTTTCGCCGCGCAGCCGCTGCGGTACCAGCCGCATGGCCGCCGAATCCTTGTTGAGCTCGAACGTGTCCTTCTCGAAGAACACATCGAGGATCTCGGTCTCGTTCATGCCGAGCGCACGCAGGATGATCGACACCGGCAGCTTGCGGCGACGATCGATACGCGCGAACACGCAGTCCTTGGGATCGAACTCGAAATCGAGCCAGGAGCCGCGATAGGGAATGATGCGGGCCGAGAACAGCAGCTTGCCCGAGGAGTGAGTCTTGCCGCGATCGTGATCGAAGAACACGCCGGGCGAGCGGTGCAGCTGGCTGACGATCACGCGCTCGGTGCCATTGACGATGAAAGTGCCGTTGTCGGTCATGAGCGGCAGCTCGCCGAGGTAAACCTCCTGCTCGCGCACGTCCTTGACCGGCTTCTTGGCGCCGGCGGCTTCCTTGTCGTACACGATCAGCCGCACCTTGACGCGCAGGGGCGCGGCATAGGTCAGGCCCCGTAGCTGGCACTCCTTGACGTCGAACACCGGCTCACCGAGCCGATAGTTGACGTATTCGAGCACCGCGTTGCCCGAATAGCTCGAGATCGGAAACACACTCTTGAATGCCGCATGCAGGCCGGTGCTCTGCCGCGCATCCTCGGGCGTGTCCGCCTGCAGGAACGTGCGGTAGGAGTCGAGCTGGATGGCCAGCAGATAGGGCACCTCCAGAATGCTCGGCTGCTTGCCGAAGTTCTTGCGCAGGCGCTTCTTCTCGGTGAATGAGTAGGGCATCGTGTCATCCTCACAAAACAGGAACACGCGCGCGGACAGCCACCGGCACTCGCCGGCCGCTGTTCCGCGCGCGATACGCGGTGCGGGACGTCCTGGAGCAGCGCTCCGGGGTCCCCGAACGAACGGCGGAGGTTATTTGACCTCCACCTTGGCGCCGGTCTCTTCGAGCTTCTTCTTGATGGTGTCGACGTCGGTCTTGCTGACGCCTTCCTTGACGGTCGAGGGCGCGCCTTCGACCAGGTCCTTGGCTTCCTTGAGGCCCAGTCCGGTGATCTCGCGGATCACCTTGATGACCGTGACCTTCTTGTCGGCCGGGTATTCCTTGAGCGTAACGGTAAACTCCGTCTGCTCCTCGACCGGCGCTGCCGCCGCGCCACCCGCCGCCGCCGGGCCCGCCGCCATGGCGACCGGAGCGGCCGCCGTAACGCCGAACTTCTTCTCCATGTCGGCGATCAGCTCGACCACCTCGATGACGCTCATCTTGGCGATGGCGTCGAGAACTTCATCCTTGGAAACTGCCATGATCGTCTACTCCTGAAATAGTTTGTCCAAATCAGCTTCAGGCCTGCGCGGCCTGCTTCTGATCGCGCACCGCTGCCAGCGTGCGCACGAGTTTCGATGGCGCGGCCGCCAATGTCGCCGCCAGCTTCTGGATTGGCGCCTTCATGACGCCCATGAGCTGGGCCAATGCCTGCTCACGGGTCGGCAGACTTGCGACCTTTTCCAGTGCCGAGGGCGCCAACAGCTGCCCGCCCAATGAGACCGCTGTCGGCACCAGCTTGTCGTGGTCCTTCGCAAAGGCCCTGACCACGCGCGCAGCAGCGCCCGGATCGTCCTTCGAGAAAGCCAGTACCAGCGGTCCCTTGAGCTTTGGGCTCATGCACTCGAACGACGTACCGGCAATAGCCTTGCGCGCCAGCGTGTTTTTGACCACACGCATGTACACGCCCGCCAACCGCGCCTTCGAGCGCAACTCGGTCATCTGCGACACCGTCAGCCCGCGGTACTCGGCTGCGACCACGGACAACGCCGTCGCCGCCACCGCAGAGACCTCGGCCACCAGTGTCTTCTTGTCTTCCAGGTTAAGAGCCATTCAAACCTCCTGGCCTTGAAGATCACCCTGAGGCTCGACCTAGCGCGTCTCGCCCCTCACTCGGGAGGCACCTTGCGGCGCCGCCCACCCTTGACGGTGATCCTCACCAGGCACGATCCCTGGCTTTGGGTTTCACCATCATCTGCGCAGGCTCCGTATTAAGAATCCCTGAAGGATTCGCCTGCGGTCTTCGATGATGGTCGGTGCACCGCACCGACCCGCACCAAATCAAATCCCGTTCAAAGCCCCAGCGTCGACTGATCCACGGCAATGCCCGGCCCCATGGTCGACGACAGCGTGATGCGCTTCAGATAGATGCCCTTGGAGGAGGCCGGTTTGGCCTTCTGCAGATCGCCGATCAGCGCCAGCAGATTTTCCTTGAGTGCACCCACCTCGAATCCCGCCCGGCCGATCGGGCAATGCACCACCCCGGCCTTGTCGACGCGGTAGCGCGCCTGACCGGCCTTGGCATTCTTGACCGCATTGGCCACATCGGGCGTGACGGTGCCAACCTTGGGGTTCGGCATCAGGCCGCGCGGACCCAATATCTGGCCCAGCTGACCCACCACTCGCATCGCATCGGGACTCGCGATGACGACGTCGAAATTGATCTCTCCGGCCTTGACCTTCTCGGCCAGGTCCTCGAGGCCCACCAGGTCGGCGCCCGCCGCCCGCGCTGCATCCTGGTTGCGTGCCCCCGTGAACACGGCGACGCGCACCGATTTGCCGAGGCCACGCGGCATCAAGGTCGAGCCTCGCACCTGCTGGTCGGACTTGCTGGCATCGATCCCCAGGTTGACGGCCGCGTCGATGGACTCGGGAAACTTGGCCGTGGCGAATTCCTTCACCATGGTCAGCGCCTCGTCGAGCGGATACTGCTTGCCAGGTACCAGCCTGCTCTTCCAGGCCTGCATGCGCTTAGCGTTGGCGGACATCTTAGAGTCCCTCCACGTCTACGCCCATGCTGCGAGCGCTGCCGGCGATGGTGCGCACGGCAGCCTCTAGCCCCGCGGCCGTAAGGTCCGGCTGCTTGGTCTTCGCAATCTCTTCGAGCTGCTGACGTGAAATCTTGCCAACTTTGGCTGTATTGGGTGTGCCGCTGCCTTTTTCAATACCGATGGCCTTGCGGATCAACACCGAGGCCGGCGGCGTCTTCATGATGAAGGTGAAGCTGCGGTCCGAATACACGGTGATCACCGTCGGTATCGGCAGTCCCTTCTCCAGCTTCTGGGTCTGCGCGTTGAACTGCTTGCAGAACTCCATGATGTTGACGCCCTGCTGGCCAAGCGCAGGCCCGATCGGCGGCGATGGGTTGGCCGACCCCGCCGGGACCTGCAATTTGATGTAACCCTGAACTTTCTTTGCCATGACTCACTTCATCCTGCGGGTGCAAACGCCGTTAGGCTCCCCTGCTGTTACCGTCTGACTGCGCGAGCCCCCATACGTGGCTCCCCGCCGTTACCGTCTCACTGGGCGAGCCCACACGTGGCTCCCCGCTGTTACGCCTGCCGCTCAGACCTTCTCGACCTGCGAAAAATCCAGTTCCACCGGCGTCGACCGGCCGAGAATCTGCACAGCCACCTGCAGCCGGTTCTTCTCGTAGTTGACGCTCTCGACCACGCCGTTGAAGTCGTTGAACGGGCCGTGCACCACACGCACCACCTGTCCCGGCTCGAACAGCACCTTCGGACGCGGCTTGTCGACGCCTTCCTCGACCCGCTGCAGGATCCGCAATGCTTCCTTCTCCGAAATCGGCGCCGGCTTGTCGCTCGTGCCGCCGATGAAGCCGAGCACTTTGGGCACGTCGCGCACCAGGTGCCAGCTCTGCTCGTCCATTTCCATCTGCACCAGCACGTAGCCGGGATAGAACTTGCGCTCGCTGCGACGCTTCTGGCCGTCGCGCATTTCGACCACTTCTTCGGTCGGCACCAGGATCTCGCCGAACTTGGCCTCGAGCCCGTCGCGCTTGATCCGATCCTTCAGTGCCTCGGCAACGCGATGCTCGAAGTTCGAATAGGCGTGAACCACATACCAACGCAGCGCCACGAATCAGCCTCCTTGTCCGGTCAGCAGCCGAGTGGCCCACGACAAGAACACATCCAGTAACCAGAAAAACACGCCGGCGATGATCACGAATCCGAACACCACCGCGGTGAACCGCATCGTCTCCTGCCGCTCGGGCCAGACCACCTTGCGCAGCTCGAGCCGCGCCGTCTGCATGAACCGCCAGAACTCGCGGCCCCGCTCCGAGGTGGCGAACACCACCGCGGCGAGCACCACGCCGGCCACCACTGCCAGCCAGCGCTGCCATTCGGGCTGCGCGCGCAGCGCGTAGAAGGCCACCAGGCCCGCGAACACCAGCACAACGGCGCCGACGAGCCGGGCGGTGTCTGCGCCCCTGCCGACACTGGTTGTAGAAGCCTGATCGTTCATCGAGTTGCCGCCGCCTGATCTTCCGAATCGTCTTTGGCAGGCCAGGAGGGAATCGAACCCCCAACCTGCGGTTTTGG
>JBAUYT010000017.1:0-38091 GCA_049584935.1 Steroidobacteraceae bacterium | reverse complement strand
ATCGTGGGCATGCGGATCTGGTGCAGGAATTCACCTTCCACTATCCGTTCCAGATCGTCTATCGACAGCTTGGGTTGCCGCCCGAGGACGTCGGCACATTTCACAAGCTGGCGATGGCGCAGATCCTGGTAAGCGTCGATGTCCCGCATGGCACCGAGGCTTCGCGCAAGCTCGGCACTTACTTCAAGGCGTTGATCGATGGGCGCCGCGCCCGACCGGGTAACGATCTGGTCAGTGTCCTGTCTTTGACGGAGGTCGATGGCGAATACCTGCCGGAGGAGGTACTGATTTCTTTCTTCCGGCAGCTCGTCAATGCTGGCGGTGACACCACTTATCGTGCCACCAGTATCCTGCTGACCGGGCTGCTGACCCATCCCGAGCAATTCGATGCCCTGCGTCGCGATCGCAGTCTGATCCCGGCAGCGATCGAGGAGGCGGTACGCTGGGATGGCCCGGTGCTGATCCAGACGCGGCTGGTGGCCCAGGATACCGTGCTCGGTGGGGTGCGGATTCCGGCCGGTTCAGTGCTCGATGTTGCCGCTGGTGCCGCCAACCGGGATCCGGCGCGCTTTGTCGACCCCGACCGTTTCGATTTTTTTCGCAAGCCCGCGCAGCGCCACTTTGCCTTCTCGGCGGGGCCGCATGTGTGCATCGGTCAGTATCTGGCGCGGGTCGAAATGACGCGCGCGATGCACGCAATTCTCGATCGCCTGCCGAACCTGCGTCTCGATCCGGCTCAGGCCCCGCCACAAATCCGCGGCATCATGATGCGCGCGCCTGCGCATATTCACGTCCAGTTCGATTGAAGCTGGATTGCCAGCCATGAAAAAGCTCCTGGGGATGACAGCGATCGTTACCGGCGCGGGGCAGGGAGTAGGGCTGGGAATAGCCAAAGCGCTCGCGGGCGAGGGCGCGAATCTCGTATTGACGGGCCGACAGCAGGACAAGCTGCAGCGCGCGGCCGCAGAGCTTCAGCCTCTCGGGGTGCGCGTGCTGACCGTCGCTGGCGATGCGCGCCAGCGCCAGCACGCGCGCGATGCCGTCGCTGCCGCCATCGAAGGCTTCGGGCGCCTGGATGTGCTGGTCAACAATGCGCAGAGCACGGCAATGGGGCCGGTCGAGAGCATCAGCGAGCAGGATATCGACCAGACGCTAGGATCCGGCTTTCTTGGCACGCTCTATTGCATGCAGGCTGCATTCCCGCATCTGAAGGCGGCCGGCGGCTCGATCATCAACCTGGGATCGGCTGAGGGTATCCGCTCGAGCGTCAACTTTGGCATCTATGCGGCCAACAAGGAGGCGATCCGCAGCCTCTCGCGCGTAGCGGCCCGCGAATGGGGTCAATACCGGATCCGCGTGAATGTCATTTGTCCCGCGGCGCTGTCGCCGGCCGCCGAGCAATACGTCAAGGATCACCCGGCAGCGTGGGAGCAGACACGCAAGGGGATTGCGCTGGGACACCTCGGCGACCCGGCCACCGAAATCGGACCGGTGGCGGCGTTTCTGGCCGGCCCGGATTCTATTTTCGTGACTGGCCAGACCGTCAACGCCGATGGCGGCATCATCATGCTTTGATGCGCGCCCTCGGCTGACAGCGGCGGTGCGGGCCCTGGTTTCATCATCAACCTCGAGGATAACGGCATGACGGCAGACGCGGCACAACGGGCCTGGTCGGATTACCAGCAATCGATCGATGCCGCCAGGACGACGGCGCTGAACTGGCGCTTTGCCCGATCCGAGCCGCATCGCGCACAGGGGCTGTATTTCATTAGCATGATGCAGGCTTTCGGCTTCAACACCTACATGGGGCCGCGCACTGCCTATCCGACCTTCTTCTCGCACCTCATGTTCACCCCGGTCGAATACAACTGGGGTGCGCCCAGTCCGGACTTCCGCTATCACTGGACCAAGATCGACGGTGCGCGGGGCTACCGCATCTGGGGCAATCGTGGCCTGACCCCGTGGCTGCACATCCAGGCGCAACGCGGCTGGTGGGGCGATCCCGATCAGGTCAACCTCGGCAGCTGGGACGTGGACAAATTTCAGCTCACTGCTGCAGGCGATTTCGAGATCATCGCCTCACCGGATACTCACTCTGGCAACTGGATGCAGCTGGATCGAAACGCGCGCAACATCTGTCTGCTGGTACGCGATATCTGGGATGACTGGTCGGTCGAGCGCGGTGCCAGCATTCACATCGAGCCGCTACAGACGCTGCCATCCGACACTCTCACGCTGACCGAGGCCGATATAGCGGAGCGCCTGCGTGCCATTGCCTATCAGACCACGTTCTCGCTGCAGACCTGGATGCGCATGATCGAGGAGGTCGATGCGGCAGTGGGCATGAATCGTTTCTGGCTTCCGACCGAAGATGTCACCAAGATCGGCGGTAATCCTATGGCCAGCTACGTCAAGATGCTCTACGACCTCAAGCCGGATGAGGCGATCGTCATCGAGTCCGAGATTCCAAACGTCAAACACTGGAGTCTGCAATTGGCAGACTTCTTCTTCCAAACGACCGACTACCGTTTCCATCAATCCTCCATCAACAACAAGCAAGCCAGCATCGATCCGGACGGCAAGGTGCGGATCGTGCTGTCGGCACGCGATCCTGGGGTGCCGAACTGGGTCGACACGTCGGGTTTTCTGCAGGGCTTTGCACAGTGGCGCTGGTATTTGAGCGACCGCTTTCCGGTGCCCAGCGCACGGCTCACGCAGGTCCGCCAGGTGCGCGAGTATCTGCCCTCGACCACCGCCACGGTGACGCCTGGGCAGCGGCAGCGACAGCTGGATGAGCGCCGGCGGCAGATCGCGCGCCGCTTCAATGTATAGACCCGACGAGCTACTCACATCGCTGTTGCCGATCGTGCGGCAGGCCGGCGCCGCGATCATGTCCGTCTACACCAGTGATTTCGCGGTGCGCAGCAAGCAGGATGCCTCGCCGGTCACTGCGGCCGATGAGCTCGCCGAAGCCATGCTACTGTCGGCGCTCGTAGCGCTGACGCCGGACATTCCGGTCATTTCGGAGGAAGCGACGTCCGCGGGCCGGACGCCGGCCGTGGGCGATCGGTTCTGGCTGGTCGACCCGCTCGATGGCACCAAGGAATTCGTCAGTCGCAACGGTGAATTCACCGTCAACGTGGCGCTGATCGAAAGTCGGCGACCGGTCCTGGGCGTGGTGTTGGCGCCGGCACTGGATCGGTTGTTCGCTGGCGCCCAGGGCGTCGGCGCATTCATCGAGGAGCGCGGCCAGCACCGCTTCGTCGCTTGCCGCCCGTCGTCGAGCGACGGGCTGGTCGTCGTCGCCAGCCGCTCGCACGGCGACGCGGATGCGCTGGATCATTTCCTGGCCGGGCGCAAAGTTGCGCGCCTGGTCGCGGCAGGCTCATCCCTCAAGCTGTGCCTGGTAGCCAGCGGCGAGGCCGACCTGTATCCGCGCCTGGGACGTACGATGGAGTGGGATATCGCCGCCGGCGATGCGCTTCTCAGAGCGGCCGGCGGGTGTGTCAGAACATTGCAGGGCGCGGAGCTTCTTTACGGCAAGCGCGGGCTCGAAAATCCGCATTTCTACGCCGCCGCCACATCCTTCGTGTGAGCAGGCCTGCGGCGGCGCTACCGGTCCCATGTTGAAGAATGCGGAGGCGAACGATATTGACGCCATGATGCTACAGCGGCTGTTCGGCATCACAGGGAAGATTGCCGTGGTGACCGACAGTGGTGGTAACTCGAGCGCTGACGTGGCTCCCGTGCTTGCCGCCGCGGGCGCGCGCGTGGCCGTTGCGGACAAGGACGTCGCGAGCCTTATGCCCATCGTTGAGGGAATTCGCGCGGCGGGCGGAGAGGCTATATCCATCGCAGCCGATGTCGAGCACGAAGCCTCGGTTACCGCACTGTTCGAGCAGGTCAAGGCTGCCTGGGGATCCCCTGATATCGTCGTCAACTGCGCGGCGATGACGAACTGCGGTCCGCTGACCGAATTCACCGAGGCCGCCTGGGACGAGGTGATGTCGGTTGACTTGAAATCCGTGTTCTTCTGCCTGCGCGAGGCCATCCGGCACATGAAGGCGGCGGGTCGTGGGGGTCGCATCGTGAATATCACGACCATGGGCTCGCTTCATCCCGTGCTTAACGGCAACGGCGCCTATGGTGCCGCGCGCGCAGGCGTCAATGGTTTGGTGCGCTCCGCCGCGCTCGACTATGCTAAGGACAACATCCTCATCAATAACGTCATGCCGGGGGCAGTTCCGAACAAAGTGCGCTTCCACCCGGAGACCGCGGCGCGCCTGCAGCGTGGCGAGCTGACGGGTCCGGGTACGGACGTGGAGCGCCGCCGGCCGCTGGGGTGGGGTCGAGCGGAAGACATCGCCGCCGCGGTGCTCTATCTGGTCGGCCCCTCGGGCGGCTATATCACCGGCCACGGCATCGTGCTTGACGGGGGCTTCTTGCTCACCTGAGCTGGTACAAGGGTCAGCGCAGCCGCCGCGCTAGGGAAGAGGAACGCCTGGTCAGCCGATGCCGCGGGTAAGCATCGCTGTACTCGATCACGCAGTGAGCTTCACCCCAGTGAGTGACCTGAGGATCGTCGAGCGCGCGAAGGAACTCGTCCGCCAGGGCCTCGGAAAGCCGAGGCAAGGCCTTGTCGTACATCGCCCGCACCGCGCCCTTGCAGCAGGAAACCCGCCACTCGTCAACCCGCCGAGGCTGCTAGGTAGCCAACCCCTGTGCCGCCGAACGCCGCATGCGGCGCAACTGCAGGATCGCACCCACAGCCAAAGCGAGTGTGAGGGCGGCGACGCTCACGAAGACATGGCGCAAGCCGATCAACCGAGACCAGGGTACGAAGATCAGCGGATTGAGGAAAGCGCCCAAGAACATGAACGAGTTGAGCATGCCGATCGCGTGATTTCTCACCGAGGCCTCGCTGCGTTCGGTCACGACATGGTTCAAATACGGCATGGTGATTCCGACGTAGCTTCCCATGAAGCCGGCACCCAGAGCGGCCGTTACGGGAGTGGTTCCCATCCCGATCGCTGTCAGCGAGAGGGTGATACAGGCGAGTGCCAGGATGAGCGCTCCTTGCGTGCCCAACGCACGTTGCACCGTGCCGTAGCTGAAACTGGTCAACGTTGCCATGACCGTTATCGCGCCCATGATGAGCGAGCGCGTTGCAGCGTTCGTGACGCCATTGCCCTCGAGCAGGAAGGCGAATTGCGTCGAGCCCATGAACATGACCGTCGATATCACACACGCGAGCAGATACAGTGGGAAAAGTTGCGCGAAGAATGGCGGCGCTTTCTTGGTTCCCAAATGCTCGGGCCTGACTTGACGCACGCAAGACAACACCAGGGCGAGGCCGGCCAGGGCGAGCGCCGGGTACTGGAGAAACGCGGCTGGCCAGCCGAGGTACTGCGTCAGATAGCCGCCGATTACGATTCCAACGAGCGAGGCAAAACTGCCGAAGGCGGTCGCGGCACCAATGACCTTGGCACGGCGATCACCCGAATATTGCGCACCTATCATCCAGACGCAGGCCGTAACCATGCAAACGGATGCGGCGCCCACGAAAAAACGTGAGCCGAGCAGAAGCGCCGAATTGCGGACGACCGCTCCGGCGGCGCCCGCGAGACCGAAGACTGCCATGCCTATCATCATGGTGAGGCGCGTGCCGAGTTTCTGCAGTACCCAGCCGCTGCCGAGAGCGCCAATCATGGTGCCCAACGCAGCCGTGGATAACGTTAATTGTGCGATGAGCTCGCCATGGGCACCCAGCGCACGCGCCAATTGGGGCAGGGCTGCAACGTAGGCCGTGAAGGCGAGCCCTTGGCACATGTGTCCGAGCATCAACGCAGCGGAGCCATGGCCTGCGGAGGCGAGATCCGGGGCGCGCGAGCTGTCGTAAGTAGCCATGCGGAATACCGTATTGAGCGAACCCTCAGGCCGTCCATGCCAGCGCGAGGCGCTCGATGCAGTTGACCTGGCCGGTGCCGTAGACAACCCGCTCGCCCTCCTTGAGCGCAAAGACCGGGATGCGTGGCAGCCATTGCTCGAGAAAGATGCGGATCTCGAGCCGCGCCAGCAACGAACCCGGGCAGCGGTGCGGTCCGGCACCGAAGCTGGCATGAATGGTGTCCTTGCGCCGAAAGTCGATCTGATCGGCTTGCGGGTAGCGGCGCTCGTCCATGCCGGCAAGAATCGGGGCGACATAGATCTTGTCGCCGCTCCTGAACTGCACGCCCTTGTACTGGATGTCGCGAGTCAGTGTACGCGCGGTGTTGGAGGGCGAGAAGCGCCGCATCAGTTCCTCGATCGCTTTCTCGATGAGCTCCGGGTGTTCGATCAGCTGCAGACGATGTTCGGTATGGCCGGCAAGGAAGTGCGCGATGAAGCCGAGGGTCGAGGCAACCGTGTCGAGGCCGCCGAACAGAATCACCAGCAGCATGCCCATGAGATCCTCGGCGCGAGGTGGTTGGCCGCCGATGCGCGCGTGAATGATGCCGCTGAGAATATCGTCACCGGGTGCGGCGCGACGCGCCTCGATCAGCGGCTGCAGATAGGCCATCATCAGGCGGGACGCTTCGCCGCGCTCGGCGGGGCTGCCGCGCGTGGACATCTGGGTGTAGCCGAGCAGGCGTTGCCGGTCGGCCATCGGCAGCGCAGTCATGTGCATGAACACGGCGATCGGCAGCTGCAGCGCGAACTCGCTCATGAATTCGCATTCGCCGCGCGGCCGCAGCTGCTCGATGGTCTGCACCGCAAGCGTGCGCGCGAACTCCTTGATGGCCGCGATCTTCTTGGGCGCGAACCAGGGGTTGATGATCGTGCGATAAGCGGCGTGCTCGGGCGGATCAGCTTCGAGCGGCAGCAGCCGTGTGGGCCGCGTGCCGGAGGGCATCGTGACATCGCGCATCGAAAACGGATCGTGCGTGCGCTGCAGATAGTCGATGTCCTCCCAGCGCGTCACGATCCAGTGACCGCCGTAATAGGGCGCCCAAACGATGTCGGGACCGCCCTGCAGGCGCTTCCAGGCGCTGTGCAGGTCCTCATCTCCGCGCAGCGGATGATGGACGTCGAAATCGACCACGCGCCCGGGCGGGACGTTGTCGGGACGCGCGTCGGAAGGAATCGAATGCTCAGTCATGCTCTCACCCTGCAAGGTAGCCGCCATCGACATACAGAATCTGCCCGGTGATGGCGCGCGCCGCGTCGCAGCTCAGGAACAGCACTGCGCGCGCGATCTCATCGGGATCGAGAATGCCGACCGGCAGAGGCATGCGCCGCTGCCAGTCCTCACCCATCTGGCGCAGCGCCTCGGGCGAGAAGCTCGACGGCACCGATCCTGGGCCGCCCTCGGTGCGTGTGCCGCCGGGTCCGACCGCGTTGACGCGGATCGAATGCGGTCCCAGCTCGACCGCCAGCGACCGGGTCATCATCGCCACGCCCGCCTTGGCGGTGTTGTAGTCGACCTTCCAGCGTACCGGATGGGCGGCGGCGGTCGAGGCGATATTGACGATGGCACCGCCGCGCTGACGCTGCACCATGTGCCGGGCCACCGCCTGCGAGAGGAAGAATACCGCGCGGGTGTTGACGGCCATGAATCGGTCCCAATCCGCCTCCGTCAGAGAATCCCAGGTGGACCAGCCGCGCAGCGCCGCGTTGTTGACCAGGATGTCGATGCCGCCGAAGGCGCCGAGCGCTGCATCGAGGAGCGTCGCGATGTCGCTGCCAAGTGCCACGTCGGCGCGATGAGCCAGGGCGCGTCCGCCACCGCCGGTGATTTGGGTGGCCACCGCCTCGAGGCCGCCGGAATCCAGATCGCACAGCACCAACGCTGCTCCGGCATCGGCCAGACGCAGCGCGATCGCGCGACCGATTCCGCGCGCCGCGCCACTGACCAGGGCCACCCGACCTTTGAGATCGAACAGCGCCGGTGTTGCAACAATGCTCGTGTCAGCCCCCGGGATTGTGCCGGCCGCGTTTGACAGGCCGACGGTGAGCTGATTACATCATGCCCGTTCCTAGAAGGAAACGGCGTTCAAATATTAGAACATGCTGAACGGGGTGAGGCCGATGAAAACGCTGTTCGTCAACGGCCATATTTGGGACGGCGAGTCAGCCGCGCGCCGGCGTGCCGACGTGCTGGTCGAGGACGCGCTGATCCATACCGTGGTCGAGCGCGCCGATGCGCCGCTGCGGCACGATGCGATGCTCATCGATGCCGGCGGCGCCACACTCATGCCCGCGCTCGTGGATGCACACGGACATCTGCCGTTCCCGGCTGGCATGACTTATTTCACGCAACTCGATGACACGCCGATCGAGGAGCTGGTGCTGGCGACCGTGCACAATGCGCGCCTGATGCTCGACCATGGCTTTACCGGCGTGATAGGCGCCGGCTCGCCGCGCCTGCGCATCGAACTGGCGGTGCGCAATGAGATCAACGCCGGCCGGATCCCAGGACCGCGGCTGCTGGCGTCGACGCCGACACTGACCGCCACGGGGGGTCTGAACGATACCAGCCAGGTGCATCAGGGCCGCAGTCCCTGTGCCATGGTCATCGACGGGCCGATCGAGGCACGGCGCGCGGTGCGCACGGGCTATCGCGAGGGTGTCGATGTGGTCAAAGTCAATCTGTCCGGCGATGATCTGGTTGGCAGACCCGGAGGTGCCGTGGTCACGCTGGCTGACGACGAGATCGCCGCTATCAGCGCCGCGGCTCGGCCGCTGGGGCTGAAGCTGGCTGCGCATGCGCGCGCCACCGAATCTATCAAAGCAGCGCTGCGACATGAATTTGACATCATCCATCACGCCGACTACTGCGATGAAGAGACATTCGACCTGTTCGAGGCCCGTCGCGATCGTGTGTTTGCCTCACCCGCCATCGGCTTCCTGCACAATCTGCTCTACGAGGCGGAAGCCTTCGGCTACGGCAAGGCGGCGCTGGAGTCCCTGGGCGTGGCGGCGCTGATGGAGGCGAACATCCGCTCGCATACGGAGCTGCGACACCGCGGCATCAAGGCGCTGATCGGTGGGGATTATGGACTGCCGTGGCAGCCGCACGGCCAGAACGCGCGCGACATCGAGCATTTTGTACACTATCTCGGCTACACGCCGGTCGAAGCGCTGCGATGTGCGACCCGCTATGGCTTTGAGGCCATGGGCAGGGCCAAGGATCTCGGCCTGGTCCGCAGCGGTTTTGTTGCCGATCTGCTGCTGGTGGCCGGCGATCCGACACAGAACGTCAAGCTGTTGCAGGATCCCCAGAATCTGCTGGGCGTCATGAAGCAGGGGGTGCTGTACAAGATCCCAGCCGCGCGCGGCCGCGTAGCACACGCCGCATAGCCTGCAACGGAGCTGAACATGGCCGCATCGAGCATTCCCGCAGCGAGCATCCCGGCGCATGTGCCACCCGAGCTGGTGCGCGATGTCGATCTCTATAACCTGCCGGGAGCGAACGAGGATGTGCATCTCGCCTGGAAGCGGGTGCAGGACGAGAATCCCGACATTTTTTACACGCCCCGCTACGGTGGCTACTGGGTGGTCACGCGGGCTGCACTGCTCGAACGCATCTGGCCCGACCATGAGCGCTTCTCCTCTCGGCACATCGCCATTCCGCGCGGTGAGGAGGAGCAGCAGCAGCTGCCGATCGAGGCCGATCCCCCCTCACATCGCTACTACCGCGCACCGCTCAACATGGCGCTGTCACCCAAGGCGGTGCGACTGCTGGCCGAGCGGGCCCGCGGCATCGCCGCGCAGCTGATCGAAGGAATCAAACCGCGCGGCGAGTGCGAGTTTGTGCACGAGTTTGCCAGCCATCTGCCGATGGAGGTGTTCCTCAGCATCGTCGACCTGCCCTCGAAGGACCGCGAGTGGCTCATCGCGCGAACCCAAATCATGACGCGCGGCGGCGACGTCGCGGCGAGGCAAGCCGCGCTGCAGGAAGTGTTCGGCTATCTGCACGGATGGATCGAGCAGCGCCGCGCCCAGCCGGCCGAGGATCTGATCAGTCGCATCGTTCAGATCCAGATCGATGGCAGGCCGATCTCGCACCAGGAGGCGCTCAGCGAGTGCGCCCTGGTGCTGTTCGGCGGCCTGGACACGGTCGCCGGCACGATGGCGTTTATCATGCGTTTCCTGGCGCTCAATCCACAGCATCGCCGGCGCCTCGTCAGCGAGCCCGCGCTCATTCCACACGCGATCGAAGAGCTGCTGCGTCGCCATTCCATCCCCACCATCAGCCGTGTGCTGACCGAAGACGTGACCATCGGCGGCGTGACGATGAAGGTGGGCGATCACGTGCAGTTGACCACGGTGCTCCACAGTCTCGATGAACGGCGCTGGGCCGACCCGCTCGAGGTCGACTTCGCGCGGCACACGCACGACATCATGTCGTTCGGTCAAGGCGTCCACAAATGCCCGGGCTCGAACCTGGCGCGCTCGGAGATCCGGGTACTGCTCGAGGAATGGCTGCAGCGCATTCCGGAGTTCTCGATCAAGCCCGGCGAGCAGCCCGTAACCGCCACCGGCGCCGTGGCAGGTGTGCTGTCCCTGCCGCTGGTGTGGCCGGTGGGATGATCGTTGCGCGATGGACCTCGGGCTGCGCGATAAGATTGCGATCGTGGCCGGCGGCAGCCGCGGCTGCGGACGCGGGATTGCGGAGGAGCTGGCGCGCGAGGGTGCGGCCGTTGTGCTGAGTGGACGGCACGCGCAGACGGTTGCAGCAACCACCCAGGCGATCTGCGGCCGCGGCGGCCGCGCTCACGGCGTGGTGGCCGACATGGCGGTGAAGGACGATGCCACGCGCATCGTAGCGGAAGCGCGCCGTGTCTTCGGCGATCCGCACATCCTCGTGGTCAATCCGGTCGGGCCGCCGCGCTCACGCGGGTTCGAAGGAACCTCGGATGAGGAGTTCCGCCTGGCCAATGATGCATGGATCATGACCCTGGTGTATCTGGCGCGCGAAGTACTGCCCGGCATGAAGGCGCGGCGCTGGGGCCGCATCGTCGATATCGCCTCGATCGGCGTCAAGACGCCCCATCTCGAGGACCCGATGTACACCTCCAACACGCGCGTGGGTGTTGTGGGCGTCGTCAAGACGCTGGCGCATGAGTATGGTCGCTACAACATCACGGCGAATGTCATCGCCACCGGACCATTCCTCACTGAACTTTCACGCTCTTATATGGCCGACGCCGGGGCGCTATCGGCCGAGCAGATGATGTCGCTGACCGCGATGGGTCGCTGGGGGCGGCCCGAGGAAATGGGAGCCGTGGTGGCGTTCCTGTGTTCGGAGCGGGCAACTTACCTGTCGGGTGAGACGATCCGCGTCGACGGCGGTTACAGCCATAGCTTGTTCTAAGCTTCAGCCCTGTGCGCAGCGGCCGCCATCAATGACGTAGGCGGCACCGGTGATGGCCGAAGCCTCATCGCTGCACAGAAACAGGGTAAGGTTGGCCACTTCCTCGGGGGTCGACATGCGCACGTTGGGTGTGCGCGCCAGCAGCTGTGTCATCTGTTGGTCCGTGACGCCGTCAAACAGCGCCGTGCGGGTCATGCCGGGACAGATGGCGTTGATGCGGATGTCATCCTGGAGATATTCTACCGCTGCTGCGCGTGTCATCATCAGCAGCGCGCCCTTGGAGGTCAGATAGGCCGAAGCATTGGGGCTGGCGCGAAAGCTGCCGACCGAGGCCATATTGACGACGGCGCCGCCGCCGGAATCCAGCATCAGCGCAATGGCATGTTTGAGCACCACGAACGCGCCGCGCTGGTTGACGTTGATGACCGCGTCCCATTGCTCGAGTGACACTTGGTGCAGGCGCGGGAAGCCGGGTGTGGCAATCGCGGCGTTGTTGACCAGGATGTCGAGCCGGCCGTAGGCGGCGCGGCAATGCTCGAACAGCGCCGCCACCGCCGCCGGATCGCTGACATCGCAACGCCGACCCTCCATGCCAGCGCCGATGCTGGCGGCCACCTGGCGCGCGCTGTCGCTGGCGCTCACACCGATCACGCGGGCGCCCTCGCGCACGAAGCGGCGTGCCACCGCCTCGCCGATGCCGCTGCCGGCGCCGGTGACGATGGCAATCTTCTGTTCGATCCTGCCCAAGCGCCGGTGCCTTCGAGGGTGCGCCGCTACCAGCGGCGTCGAAGTTGTGCGCCGATACGACGTGCCCGCAGCGCAGCGCTGCGCTCGGCGGCACCGATGGCTAGGGTGTCCGCCGGCAGATGTTCACGCAGCGATTTCAACGGTACGCGCCTGAGGGTCGGCACGGGCCGACTGTCGCAGTCGTACCAGCGACCGATGAGCATGCCCTGCAGCGTGCCGCCGGGATCGAGCCAGTTGTGGATGCCGGGGTCTTCGAGGCTGATGACGGCGCGGAATTTGCCATCACGGTCAATGCGCGCCTGGTGGCCGTTGAGGCTGCTCTGGCGATAGATGAAATCCACCGCATTCCAGAGCTCATCGTTGAGCTGCACGTTCCAGTAGCGTCGCCTGGCAGGCAGCTCCGATTCGAGAATCAGCGCCTCGTCCGGAGCAAGCTGGAACAGGCCCTGCCAGTACCATTGCAGAGGCACTGCGCCGCCGAAATCGGTCATTTCGAGCTTGTTGATGAGCCCGCGCTGCACGATGGAATTCTGGTAGCGCAGCCACATGCGCGACAGCCGCGTGGCGAAGCCCCCGAGCAGAGCCCGCAGATCGCGGTCTATCTGCTGCGCCGAAGGCCGTGGTTTGATGGCCGGCGTGTCGAGTCGCTCGATCGCGAGGCGCGCATCGCGTTCATTGCCCCAGTCATAGGAGCGCTGGCGCACCAGCACGTAGTTGACCTCCGGCACAAGTCCGAGCCAGTTGCCGGTATGGCCGGCCGGCCGTTGCGCGCTCAGCAGGATCTCGAAGCGGCCGTCCGGCTCGAGCTTGAACTCATCCACCTCGTGGTAACCCAGGCTTTTCATCGAATCCTGCGTGCCCATGACACCGCGCCCGAAGGCGAGGCTCAGAATGTGCACCGAGCCGCGCTCACCGACGATGCGGTAGGTGCCGGAGCTGTCCAGATAGGCATTGAAATAGGTGTCATCCGGATTCGGTTGCAGCATGAATACCGAATTCAGGAACGGCGCCCAGTCGGGATGCTCGGCGTCCGACTGGAAGTAGAGGAAGTAGCCCAGCGCCACGTTCATCAGCAGCTGGCGGTATAGTTCCGCGCGCAGCTGCTCACTCTGCGGGAAGAAGGTCTCCTGGATGAGTTCGCCGCCGGGCTTCAGCAGGTCGATGTATTCGGCCCAGCTCGCAAGCTGCTGTTCATCCGACATGCGGCCAGTCCCGGGGCTGCGCCCCGTCAATCCTCGTCGTTGGACCAGCGCACGAAGCGCTGTAGCGGATAGAAGCCGTCATGGGGCAGACCCGGACCCGGACCGAGCGCCTTGCCCAGCGAGACGACCCGCTGCACACCGGCGGAAATGAGTGCATCGCGCACCTCGATCTTGCGTGACGGCGGGTACACGCCCACAGTCTGCGTGGCCACGTTGGCATAGCGCACCGCTTCCTCGAGCGAGCTCACGCGCACGACATTGACGACCTTGCGGTCCGGATAGAAATCCACAGGCTCGTCGGAGCGGATCACGATACCGCGACCCTCGAAACCGCCCCAGACGCGGAAGTCCGGCTCGAGCCCCATCAGGGCTTCGATCTGCTCGCGCAGTTCGCCGGTCACGGGCTGTCCGACCGCCGCGCAGCTGGCGCGCTGTACACCGAGCTGCTGCTGCAGCAGCGCGCAATAACGATCGAGCTGCTCGAGAGTACCCTCAACGTACTGGATGCGGCTCGAGACGCAGGCGCCCTGGTTGTAGGGCGTGGCATCATCGCCGGCGAGGCGCGCCACTTCCGCGAGCGTGGCTTCGGAGGCGAATGCTTCTCGGCCAATGATGGAGATTGAGGTCTTGGGATCGAACGCCACGAGTTCAAAACCCGGGCCGATGTAGTTCTTGGCGCTGCGCAGCGCCGATTCGCCGCCCCAGGCGACCAGCTTGTCGAAGAACTGTGGCCGCAGCAGGTGACTCTCGACCGCCTGATCGCCGCCGCGCCAATAGACCGCACTGAACGAGCGTACCACCGGGTGTCCCGGAGCCACCTTGGCCATCGTGCGCAGCACGGCCGTGGTGGTGTAGAGATCGTTCGAGGGCAGCTTGAGCAGATGCACTCCCTTGGTCAGCGCGCCGCGCACGATCGAAACCACGGCGACTCCAGGTGCATTGCCAGCCAGGATATGTACCAGTCGCGGCGGAAAGGCGCGCACGCGTGCTTTCTGACCCGTGCCCGTGACCACCTCGCGCCAGCCGTCGAGCACATCCGCCCCGCCGAGTTCGGCGTTGATCTGAGCTTCCAGACTCGGCCGGTTGATCAAACGCCCGAGATTGGCATAGTCGCGCTCGATCACGCCCGGATCGAGCGGGCTCGTGCGCTTCATGGCCTCACAGGCTTCGCTCAGGATGCCGTCGGGATCCCGGCTCATGCGCTCCCCGGTGGCGATCAGCAGATCCATGATTTCGCGCACCGGCACATCGAAAGCGGGGCCGGGTGCGCTGCGCGGCCAGACCAGTGTGTTCAGATCGAGTGCGGGCGTGACGAACCGGCCAGTGGCCGGGCCGTACTCGTGCTCTCGGCCTGTGACGAGCTCACCCTTGATGACGTGCATGACCAGCGCCGGCTCGCAGCCGGACGTCGCTCGCACTGCGCTGAGCGTGGATGGATTGGCAGACATCCCGACCCCCAATGATGTTCGGAAATGCGAACGAAGTTTACATTTAGGAATGCCACGGGCATCCTAGGCAGGGGCTGACGCTACTGTCAACCTCCGCCCCGGGTGCCGCGCGGAGACGTCCCTGAACGGTATCGATCAATTGCTGGCCATCGAGCAGATCCGGCGCCTGAAGGCGCGCTACTTCCGTTGCGTCGACACCAAGGACTGGCAGGGGTTCGGCGAGCTGTTCCTTCCTAATGCCCACTTCGACATCAGCGCTGACCTGCCGGGTGGGGTGTTCGAGGGCGTGGCCACCATCGTGCGGGTCGCCAGCGAAGGGCTGCGCGGCGCGGTCAGCGTACATCTCGGGCATTCGCCGGAAATCGATGTCACCTCGGAACTCACCGCCGCGGCCATCTGGGCCATGGAAGATCGTATCCGCTGGGACGACGCTGCCGTAGCGCCGCTGCGCTCGCTACATGGCTTTGGGCACTATCACGAGGTCTATGAGCGCCGTGAGGAGCGCTGGCAGATCCGCAGCCTGCGGCTGACGCGGCTGCGGGTCGACCTGGTACCCAAGTGAGTCGCTAGAGGCCCAGTTCCGCGATCGGAACGTCGATTTCGCCGCAGACCTTGTGTGCTGCGGCCTGCAGTTGCGCCAAGGACTTGCCCGTCAGATAGCCGTCGATGAGGCGCTGATAGTTACTGATCAGTCCCTCGACGTCCTTGGAGAGTCGCATGTATTCGAAGCCCTTGGTATGCAGCCCGCGCTGCTGGCGCGGCAGATTGCAGAAGTCCTGCGTCGGAATTGGCGGCCAGCGCGGATCGTCGTAGGCCATCGGCGTGGGGGTCTTGATCGGCGGCGGTGTTTCGTCATCAGCGTAACGCGTCAGCGACCACAGCTCGAACAGGCACTCTTCCGGCCCGAGCGGCCGAATGCGGTAGGAGGAGGCGCTGCCAAAGGTCGGCAGCAGGAAGTAGTGCGGGAAGCAAAAATTGACCGCGTTGGCATAGCGTTTGTCATCGACATCATGCAGGTCCGGAACATCCATCTTGCGGGTGCGGTGCGCCTGCATAACCGCCTCATTGAGCTTGTGCCGCCATTCGACCGTCGCCTGCGCCATATCCGATGACAGCGGCGTGTCGCGTATCGCCTCCGCCACCGCCACATCCTTGGCGTGCGTCATGCCCGCCATGCCCTCACTCAATACCTTCATGAAATGGATATTCATGTCGATGAAGGTCTTTGACGGTATCGCGGCCGGCATGCCCTGCGCCGGCAGCGTCATGTAGTGGCCCATTGGCGCGAGTTCGGGTGGCATCCAGCGATAAGCAAAGGCGGTCGGGTCGGGGGTGCCAGGCACCAATTGCGGGTGCGTCGCCAGCACGTGGTAGCCCTCCATGAAGGCTTCCATCGCCAGCTTCCAGTTGACCGGCAGCCGCGCCGCCAGCCACCACTCGGTGCGCAGCGTGTCGACATGCCAGGCGTCCATGCTCGTTGCGAACGGCTCGATCGACTCGCGCAGCGAGGGCGCCTGGTCATCGAAATTGATGAAGGCGCAGCCGCCCCAGGTCTCGAGGCGGCACTCCCGTAGCCGCAGGTCGTCCTGACGCAGCTGATCGCGCGCGAACAGATTAGGCGAGAACACCGTGCGACAGCGGCCGTCGAGCCCAAACTGCCAGCCGTGGAACGGGCAAGTGAACACATGCTCACAGTGGCCGCGGTCCTTCGCCAGCTGTACACCGCGGTGGCGACAGGCGTTGTGGTAGGCCTTGATGGTCTGGGCGTTGACGCGCGTGACGATGACCGACTGATCGAGGATGTCGTAGACGACGTAGTCGCCCGGAGTGGGGATCTCCTCGAGCCGGCAGGCCATTTGCCAGACGCGCGGCCAGAGCTTCTGGCATTCGAGCGCGTAGAATTCCGGGTCGTAGTAACGACGCGCGGGAATCTGATCCGGGCGCTCGATGGCGTAGGGCAGCGGTCGGGTGGCGTCGGAGACTTGCGCGTTCACGGGGAAAACTCCTTGCTTAAGAGTTGGTCGGCTGTCGAGCGATGGCTGCGAGCACCGTGTCCATCTCGTCTAATCCGCTCAACGGCACATCGTAATGGCTGCGATCATCGATCTGCGGCAGGTGCTGCAGAATGTCCTCGGGCGCCGGCGGCGTGCTGCCGGGCTGATACCAGCCGCGCGTGACCCCGACAAAGATGCGCGAATACTTGCCGCCCAGCACCGAGTACATGTTCTGCGAACGCGTGCACTGTTCGCTCGCCAGGTAGGCCATGAGTGCAGCGACGAACGAGCTTTGCATGCCGGCGATGTAGTGTTGCACCTTGGTACCGGCCGCCGCCAGAAACTCGGCGTCCGGGCGCACATCGCCGGGCTTGCCACCGAGCCGTCCACCGACGGCATTCGGGAACAGACAGTTGACGACGACGCCCGGGGGCGCTTCCTGCGCAATCACATTCATGAGCCCGATCATGGCGGTCTTGGCAGCAGCGTAGTTGCTGCGGATCGGATTGCCGAAGATGCCGGACTGTGAGCTCACGAGGATGATGCGGCCGTAGCCCTGTTGCACCATGTGCCGATAGGCCGGCTGGGTGACGAAGAAAGCCCCTTTCAGATGCACAGCCAGCACCGAGTCTATATCCAGCTCCGTGAGTTCGCCAAAGCGGACGTTGCGCTGATTGCCGGCGTTGTTGACGACGATATCGACACGGCCAAAGTTCTCGATGGCGGCGCGTACCATGGCCGCGCCGCCCGCCGCGGTCGCGACCGTGTCGTAGTTGGCGATCGCGCGCCCGCCGCGCGCGCGAATGTCTTGCACCACCTGGTCGGCGTAGTCGTTGGATGAGCCTTCACCGGTGGTGGAGCCTCCGAGGTCATTAACCACCACGGCGGCGCCGCGTGCGGCCAGCAGACGGCAGTACTCGCTGCCGAGCGCACCGCCCGCCCCGGTCACGACGGCGACGCGCCCCTGGAAGTCGATCCTGTTGTTGGCGGCTGCCATCCCGACTCTCGATGCTCTATACTCAGACTCGGTATTCTGAACGCCGTTCATATTTTAGTCCATGCGCGATTTGAGCATAGCGCTCATCGAAACGGCGGGCGAGGGGGTAGCGGCACCATGAAAGCATTGCAGGATAAGGTCGCGATCGTCACCGGCGGCGGGCAGGGTCTGGGGCTCGGCATATCGAAGGCACTAGCGGCCGCGGGCGCCCAGGTGGTCATTACCGGGCGCGATCAGGCCAAGCTCGAGGCCGCTGCCGCGCAGATCGGAGCCCAAGCGGCCCCGGTGCTGACCGTGGCGGGAGACGTACGGCGGCGCGTCAGCGCCGAGCGGGCCGTCGCGGCCACGATCGAAAAATTCGGTCGCCTCGACATTCTGGTAAACAACGCGCAGAGCTCGAAGCCGTTCGTGCCGCTGGAGCAGATCGATGACGATACCATCGCCCTGACATTGGAGTCCGGCCTGCTCGGCACGATCTACTTCATGCAGGCAAGCTTCCCCTACCTCAAGCGGCAGGGCGGCTCGATCATCAACCTCGGCTCGCGCGAAGGCGTCTTTGGGGGCCAGGGCTTCGGCATCTACGCCGCCACCAAGGAGGGCATCCGCGGCCTGTCGCGCGTTGCCGCGCGCGAGTGGGGCAAGTACGGCATCCGGGTCAATGTCATCAATCCGGCTGCGCTCACTGAGGCCGCGCGCGCCTTCTTTGCGGCCCACCCCGAGCAGGAGCAGGCGTACCTGTCCGTCATTGCGCTCGGGCGACTGGGTGATCCGCAACAGGACATCGGTCCGCTGGCGGTGTTTCTCGCCGGCGCCGAGGCTGGCTACGTCACGGGCCAGACCATCAACGCAGACGGCGGGCAGATGATGCTCTAGGCAGGATTTCGCTATCAGTAGCCAGGATGAATGGCGTCAGCACTGGCGCGTCGTGGCAGGCGCCGGCATCTGCGTTGCTACCGGCTATGGCGTATTCCCATTCGTCGCGAGCCAGTTTGTGCAGCCGTTGCAGGCGAGCTTGGGCTGGTCGCGCGGCGCACAATCGCTCACGCAGAGCTTAGCCTTTGTCGCTGCGTTTCTTGCCCCCATGTTTGGCCGGGCGGTCGACCGGTTCGGCGTGAGGCGGATTGGTCTTCTTTTTATGCCGGCGCTCGGCATCGTGTACGGTCTGCTTGCCTCGATGCGCGGGCCGATCCAGGTGTATTACGCTCTCATGGGCGCGGCCATTTTCTTCGGGTTGGGAACCACCGGCATTGTGTTCATGCGCGCCGTGTCCACGCATTTCACGAGATCCCTCGGGCTGGCTCTGGCGGTTGCGCGTTCGGGCATCGCGATTGCGGCAGCGCTCTTGCCCATTGGTATCTTCCATACGATTGAGCACCTTGGCTGGCGTGGTGGTTACGCCATGATGGCTGCAGTCGTGTTGCTGATCGGCACACCCGTGTGCGCGTTGTGGGTCCGGGAAAAGCAGCCGTCGCAAGCCGCGCCGCTTGCTCGCCGCCCGTGGCGTGAGCTCTTGCTCAATCGCAAAGTCGTCATTCTATGCATGGCCGTTGCGCTCACCATCGGCCCCGTAGTCGGGCTGCTTAGTCAATTGCAACCACTGCTGACCGGAAAGGGCATTGTTGCCGGTACAGCCGCCGTGCTCGGAAGTGTGCTCGCCATCTCCGTCCTGGTCGGAACCCTGTGCACGGGTTGGCTTGTCGACCGGATTTGGGCGCCCCTGATCGGCTGCGCGTTCCTGCTCGCCGCCGTTTGCGGCTGCATTCTCCTTCTGCCGCATTCGCCTTCGCTCACTCGCGCAACGTGCGCGGTCGCTCTGGTTGGCGTGACTCAGGGCGCCGAGCTCGATCTGGCCGGCTACCTGATCGCCCGATACTTCGGCGTCGTCGACTTTGCCACGATATTCGGGCTGACCATATTAACGATAGGGCTGGCTTCGGCGGGTAGCCAGATGGCGTTCGCGTTTCTGTTCGACCGCCTTGGGGGCTACGAGCTCCCGTTGCAGCTCTCGGTAGCGGCTTTCGCGCTAGCGAGCGCCGGCTTCCTGGCCTTGGGGCGCTATCCAACGCGTTGAATGGCCCGATCCCGCAACTAGCGTAAAAACTCTCTAATTCCAATTTGGAAACAATAGGCATGGAAAACGCTGCAATGGCGATGCGAAGGCGCGGCGCTGTTACGGTGTTCATTTCGTGCCGGAACAACGGCATAAGATCGCTCGAACGGATTGAGCCGGCGGCTCTTGATGATGCCGCCCGATTCCAACTCGTCGTGCCTGCCGACGCGCGCCGCTCCCCAGGCGCTGCGTTGACATCCCGCCAGGGGACTGCCTACCATCCGCCGCGCCCAGAACGGCGTTCGTATCTATGAACGATCGTACTGCTTCGCGCGAGAGGGGAATCAGCGTGCTGCTGCCGCAGCGTGCCAGGTGGGTACATGAGGTTGCACATGAGTGTATCGAACTCGGTCGTGCCTGCTGGTTTGCCCCAGCTATTCCGGTTCTTTCAGATCGCTTACGTCGCGCGGGATCTGGATCGAGCTACGGCTGCCTGCGGCGCGCTCTACGGTCTCACACGCTTTCAGGTCGCGCGCGACGTGCCGATTCAGACCCGTGCCGGTGAGGCCAGTCTGCATTTCGCCCTCGCATTCTCGGGCGACGCGCAAATCGAGGTGATACAGCCAGCGGGCGGTGCCGATGAGACTTACCGCAACGGCCTGGCTACCGATGGCGCCGCGATGCGACTGCATCACTTGGGCCACTTGATCGACCACGAGCCCACGTGGCGGGCGGTCACACAGGCGATTGGCCAAAGCGGCCTGGATGTACCCGTGAGTGGCGTGTTCAGTCACGAAGGCGTGGCGTTGATGCATTACGCCTACGTTGATACGCGCGCGACACTTGGACACTATCTAGAGTACATGTATCAAACGGAAGCGGGCCGCGACCTGTTCTCGCAAGTGCCGCGCTTCGGAAAGCCCGGGCCATGAGTCGATCCGATCCGTACCGCGCCGTTGCTGCCTCGATACGCGAGGACTTCGTGCCCAAAGACGCCTACCTGTCACGCCGGTGGTTGGAGCTGGAGAATGAGCGGCTGTGGCCGCGCGTCTGGCAGATAGCCTGTCGCAACGAGGAAGTCGCGCGTGTCGGGGATTACGTCACTTACGACATCGCCGACGAGTCGATCATCATCGTGCGCGTGAGTGCAACCGAGATCAAAGCCTATAATAACGCCTGCCGGCATAGAGGCGGGCAACTCACGGAGGGTTGCGGGCGCGCCAACACATTCAGGTGCCGCTATCACGGTTGGACCTGGAAGCTCGATGGCTCGGTGGCCAAGATCGCTGAGTTGGACGATTGGAAGGGGTGCCCTGGCATGCGCCCCGAGGAGCTGCGCCTGAAGGAGGTGAAGACCGGCAGCCGGGGCGGTTTCGTGTTCATCAACATGGATGCCGACGCGGAGCCTCTGCTGGAGTTCCTTCGGCCATTGCCGGAATACCTCGATGCCTTCGAGTTCGACCGCTAGCGCTATCGTTGGTACAAGACCACCATACTGCCGTGCAACTGGAAGGTTGCACTGGAGGGCTTCAACGAGGCCTACCACGTGGCGGCAACCCATCCGCAGATTCTGGATCACATGGGCGATGACGCCACGCGCTCGCGGGCGATGGGCCAGCACGGCATGTACTACTATCCTCTGGAACGACGACCACTCGGGGCGCCGGCCAGTCGCACGGGCAAGCCCATGCCGGACGACCTGCGTCCGGGGATCGTGCGTCACTACAATGAACTGAGTGAGACGTTGAAGGCGATGTATTCGCTACGCTCCGTGGAGGCCACGAGCCGCCTGCTCACAGACGTCGAGCCGACCCGCGATGCGATGAAGCTATACCCCAGGATGGCGCAGTTCCATCGGGAGGCCGGTATCGCGTCCGGCGCCGGTTGGCCGAAATTGTCTGGCGAACAGCAGTTGAAAGCCGGAACCGAATGGCACCTGTTCCCGAATCACGTGTTTCTGCCGCTCGCGGATGCATCGATCGCATATCGCGCGCGGCCTCATGGTGACGATCCGAACTCCTGTGTGTTCGACATTTGGTCATTGGTGCGCTATGCGCCCGGAGCTGAGCCGCCGCTGCAGAGGGAAGTTATCGCCGACTGGAAGGCAGACACGGTGCGCGACTTTGGCCTCATTCTGTCGCAGGACTTCCAGAACTTCGAGCACGTGCAGAAGGGCATGAAATCGCGGGGCTTCGCCGGTTCACGTACCAACCCGCTGCAGGAATCGGAAATTCCAAACATGCATAGGGCGGTGTGCGAGTACCTGTTCGGCACGGCGCGGCGAGACGCAGGCGGCAACACTTCGGGGGCCGAAGTGCTTCGAAGCGCCTTCACCCGCCGCCGCCGCCGCGCCGGAGTCTCAGACTCCGAGGCTCTCGAACGTCTCCAGATCCTCTGTCGCCTGCACGTGGCGCGACATCCACGCAACGTTGATGGCGCGAGGCTTGAAGACATCCGGATTGACGATTTTCACGAACAAGCCGTAGGCGTTGTAGCGCCGATAGGCGAGCCAGGCCTCGTCCATGTTGGGCGCCGCCGCGCCGCACAAGGCAAGTTCATGTAGATAGTGAGCCAGCAGCGCGCGCTCCTCATGCCGCCGCACCTCGATATCGAGCGCGGAGATGATGAAGTAGCTTACGTCCCAGGCCCAGCAGCCGATGCGCGGGGATTGCCAGTCCAGCAGCCCTGGCTCGAGCGCAGAGTTGAAATAGAAATTGTCCAAATGGCTGTCCGAATGGATCAGGCAGCGCGGCGCATCACGCGACATCGCTGCGAGCTTCCAGAAGGCGGCCACGATGCGCTCGGGTGCCCGCACGGATTCGGGTACCTGCGCGTCGGCGCGCTCCACCAGATAACGCGCGAAGACATCGGGCGTCTGCTGCCGATACCAGCCGGCTGCGGGGCCCTCGCCAGGAATTCCGTCCTCTACGTACCACAGATCCAGAGGCCATGACTGATTCCAGGTCGAGGCATGCAGGCGCGCCAGCATCGAAAGCCCGCGCGCCACGACGTCCGGCGAGACCGGCCGCGTCGCATTGCCAAATCTAACGCCAGCGCTGGCCAGGTCCTCAAGCAGCAGCACCCCCTGATGGGTGACCGGGTCGTTGCCTGCATAGAGGCAGCGTGGCACCTGCACGCTAAGACGCGGCGCAAGCTCGCGATAAAACAGAGGCTCGATTTCATAGATACGCGATGGCGCCATGAACTGGAAGTGCGGTTCGTAGCCGCCCTTGAGCCACATGCGCAGCGGCAGCGGCTGGCTGGAGGGCTGCCGAGCATAGCGCACAGTCAAGGCGACATTGGTTGCCGTGCCGTGAATGGGTACGCCGAGCTCGACGGAGTCGACGAGCGTGCCGGGCCAGCGCTCTGAGAGCGCGTGCGTGAGCCATTCGGGCGTCACATCGGCCAGTCGCGCGGGCGGCAGCACGGCGGTCGTAGGCGCGATGTCAGATGAGCAGGTAGCCGCCATCGACGATGATGGCGATACCCGTGACGAATTCGCCAAGAGCGCTGGCGGCGAACAGCACCGCGCGCGCGATGTCGTCCGGCTTGCCATGTCGGCCCAGGACACCGCGCGCCGCCCCGTCCAATCCGCTGCCCTCGACGCCGAGATACTTCATGATCGGCCCCGAGGCCTCGCGCGCACCCGGGGTGTCGGTACCGCCCGGGCAGACCGAGTTCACGGTAATGCCGTAGCGGCCCAGCTCCTTCGCAAAGCCGCGCGTCATCGCGACCACTCCACCCTTGACGGCGTCATAGTGCGACATCGCGCCCACTGGCAGGAAGGCATCCGTGGAACCAATGTTGACGATGCGCCCGCCGTGACTCTCCTTGATCATTTGTTGCGCGGCGGCCTGCGTCAGGAACAGCACGCCCTTCAGGCCGATGTTGGCAACCGTGTCGTATTGCTTTTCCGTGAGATTGAGCAACTCGGACGGCTCGAACGCGATCGCGTTGTTGACCAGAATGTCGAGCCGCCCGAACTGCTGCACCGCTTCTGCCACCACGCGCGGCGCATCCTGCACGCTGCCCGCATCGGCGGCGACGGCTTTGGCACGGCCACCCGCTGCAGTGATGAGCGAGATGGTCTCGGCAAGCAGCTGCTCGCGCACGTCGGTCACGAGCACAGCGGCGCCGGCATCGGCCAGACGGCGCGCGATACCACGACCGATCCCACGCGCGCCGCCGGTGACGATTGCCACCTTGCCGGAGAGCGAGACCAACTCGCGAACAGGTGTCAGGGGCTCGGGAATGCTCATGATCTTTACCTCGACATATGTCTTACCGCTGCGACTTGCGTCCGCAGCAGCGTTGCTGGCCGGAAGCCGGTACGCGTGGTGTCCCGGTAGCCCTCGAGCGTGTCCTCGAAATGATGCAAAACCCAGTGTCCGCCATTGCGCGGTGTATAGAAGATCCGCGGCGCGTCGCGCTCGCGCAACGTATTCCAATGATGCAGCGGGCTGGGACACTCGGGCGACATGTTCCAGATGTCGAAGTCGTATACCAGGCTCGGTGCCACATGTTCCGGAACATTCTCTCTCATGGCTTACTCCTCCTCGAATCAGCTCCCGCATCTGATTGAGCTTGGCCTGTGCCGCGCGTCCTGACCGACCAAGCTACCGCGATCATCGCGCATTGGCATAGGCCACAGCGCAAAAGTGTCTGTTTCCTGCGAGGAAACAATTGCCCGCGGCGGCTTCAGTCCGCGGCGATGGGCTTACCGAGAGGAGAAACGGCAAATGTCAGTGTCTATTCCCATCAGTGAAACAAGCGGCCGCCGTCATTGACCAGAATCTGCCCGGTGATTCCCGAGGAGGCTTCCGATGCCAGAAACAGAACGGCCTCCGCCGCTTCGCGCTCCGTGATGTTGCGCCGAAGGGCTCCCTGGCCGGCGTCGACCGCGCGGCGGACATCCGCTTGCATCTGGGCATCCAGATCCGGGCGCTCTCGGCGCGAAGTGGCGCTATCGATCACACCAACTGCCATGGCGTTGGCTCGCACACCGAGCGAGCCGAGCTCGCTGGCGAGACATTGCATCAGGGAGTGAATGCCGGCCTTGCCGACCGCGTGCGCGCTGACCGCCGGGTAACCCTGCAGCGCCGAGGTGGCAGTCACGAAAACGATGGAACCGCGACCGGCGCCCGCCATGCTTCTCGCCGCCGCGCGCGCCATGAGCAAGGCGCCGTAAATACTGATCTCGACGGATCTACGCCATGATTCGAGATCCGCGTCCTCGAGCGCCAGTATTCGTTTGAACAGCGGCGGGGGCAGAATGCTGTGTACCAGGGCCTCGATGCGCCCGAATCGCTGCAGCGTCTGCTGCACGACGGAAGCTACCTGTCCCGGCTGACTGACATCGGCAGGCACGCAGAATGCACTCGCGCCCGCCGCCCGCACCAGCTCGGCCGTCTGCTCCAGCGTCTGAGCGGTTCGCGCCACCAACGCTAGATCGAATCCATGCCGGGCCGCAAGCACCGCCACAGAACGTCCCATGCCCGGACCGGCACCTGAAATCAGCATCAGCGGCCGTGACGCAGACATGTGCTACGGGTGCGGACGCTTCATACCGCAGAGACCAGTCCCAACACTCGCAAGTCGCCGAGGTACTTGCGGATGAATGCGGCCGACAAGTGCGGGATGTCGCGATCGCCGCCGATGCCGTGCGCGCGCACATCGGCCCGGAAGCGCTCGGCAGATGCCAGCGCGCCGGCATGCGGCGGCATCGGCCGGCGCAGCTGATGTAGCAGTGGCAACGAGGACTGCTGACGCTGCTTTTCCGGCAGCGCACGCAGCGCGGTCTCGAAGCGGCCGTACCAATCGTCGTAATCATCGATGCGCTGGATCGCGTGTCCGGCCTCGATCGCCCAATCGATGAAGGTATCCATGGAGACGCCATCGTCGTGAGGGTTGACCACGTGATAGGTGCAATAACCCTGGAGTGATGCCGCGCCGAGCGTCGCGATCGATTCGGCGGTGAAGTCCACGGGCAGACCGTCGTAATGCGCCCGCACCGGCCCGGGTGAGTAGAACGATCGCGGCGCCAGCCCGGTCAGAATGACGCTGAGCAGCCAGCGCGTAAACATGTCCGGAACATTGATCTGACCCTGATAACGGCTGTGCGCCAGGATCATGTCGCAGCGGAACACCGACACCGGAAGATCGAAACGCTCGTGCGCCTGCCGCAGCAATACCTCGCCCGCCCACTTGCTGTGGGCGTAGCCGTCTGCATAGCGCTCGCTGTCGAGCCGCCGCACCGGTGTGGCTGCGCGTACGTCCGCATCCTCATCGATGGCACCCCCGGCGGGGAGCATCGCGGCGGCAACCGTCGAGACATTGACGAAGCGCTTGCGGTGATGCGCCAGCGCGAGCCGGATCAGCTCAGCGGTGCCGACCACGTTGGAGCCGAACAGCTGCTGATAGGGCAGTACGTGGTTGACGAATGCGGCGGGGTGCACGATCAGATCGACTGCCTCCGCCAGCCGCTGCCAATCACTCGGCTCGAGACCCAGCTGCGGCTCGCTGAGATCGGCGTTGAGGACCTCCAGGTGATCTGCGGCCAACGACTCGAAGTGCTGTTTGAGAGACGCATCGCCGCTGTCGAATGCAGCCGCAATACGTCGCCGGGCGGCGGCCGGATCCTGACCGCGCGCAATGCAGATCACTTTGCCACCCACCTTGGCCATGCGCTCGAGCCATTCGAGGCAGAGGAATCGGCCCAGATAACCGTTCGCGCCCGTCACCAGAACGGTAGCGACTTCTTGGCGCGGCGGCGCTGCCGCCCGGGCCGCATCCAGCGCAGCAGCGTCGAGAAACTTCTCCAGCGTCAGGTCGCTGGCGCGAATCTCGACGGCATGGCGGCCATGCACCGAGCTGAAGCTTGGACGCTGCTGGCTGCCATCGCGCGCGCGCTCAATGTAATGCGCCAGCTGCTGCATGCTGCCGGCCGGGTTGTTGATGACACTGACGGGCACCTCGATGCCGTAAATGTCCTCGAGCAACAGCGAGCAGGACAGCGCCGATAGTGAATCGCCGCCGGCCTCCGAGAAGCTGATCCCCTGCGAGAGATCGAGGTCCTCGATGCCGAGCGTGGCCTGCACGGCACGCGCCACTGTTTCAAGTACCGGGGCCTCGCGGCCCTGGCGGCGCAGCGCCTGCAGTTCGCCAGCCTGGCTGGCGGCGATGTCCTCGTACAACTTCTCGAGGCGCGCGCCGTAGCGCTCCTTGAGTCGCGGCCGCTGGTACTTGCCGATGCCTGCGAGCAGGCCGTTCTCGACGCTGAAGGGCTCGTGCTCGACGATGAAGTCGCGCGGCACCTCGTAGGCGTTGAGCGAATCGACGCGCGCCACCGCCTGGATCGCCTCGCGCAGCGCTGCCTTGATGGCACGCTCGTCATCGGCGATGCCCAGCTGCTGCAGTGCCTCTGCGCTCGGCACGAACACGCCGAGGAGATAGGATCGCTCGCTGCTGCCGTAGAGATAGACCTGACGAATCAGCGCATGACCGTTGGTGTAGAGCGACTCGAGCCGCGAGATGGCAACGAACTCGCCCTGCGCTAGTTTGAGTACATTGTTGCGCCGATCGACATAGATCAACCGGTCCGGCGCGATCTCGGCCATGATGTCGCCGGTCTTGTAGTAGCCCTCCTCATCAAACATCTGTGCCGTGACTTCCGGCCGCTTGTAATAGCCGAGCATGACGCTGTCGGTCTTGACCCGCAGCTCACCGCGCGGGTAGGGCTTATCGGTGCGGAAATAGCCGAGCTCGGGCACATCGTCGAGTTTGTAGTCGCTGACCGGCGGCCGCATGATGCGCGTATTGAGCACTGCGCCGGAGATCTCAGTGGTGCCGTAGTATTCATTCAGCGTAAAGCCCAGGCAGGCCTCCATGAAGGCACGCAGCTCGGGCGCGAGCGGCGCGGAGCCGAAGTTGCAGCTCAACAGCCGCCCGCCGAGCACGCGCTCACGCGTCTCGAGCAGCAGCTGGCGTTTGAGAGCTTCGAGATCCGCTGCGCCCGGCGTGCGACGCTCCAGCTCCACCTGGTATTGCTGATACACCATCTCGCAGATCCGCGGCACGATGGCCATGAAGCTTGGGCGCGCCAGGCGGATGTCGTCGAACAGTGCCGATAGATCGCTCTTGGCGGTGAAATAGCAGGTGCCGCCGCAGCCGAGCGTCATGAACACACTGCTGCGTCCGAACGAGTGGTTCATCGGCATGTAGTTCATGCAGACCAGCGGCATCGGGGAGGCTATGCGCCAGGTCGGCTTGACCATGAGCTCCGGGTACATAGCACCCTTAGGTAAGCCGGTGCTGCCCGAGGTGTAATAGATCGTGCACAGCCGCTGGGCCGTGCTCGGCTCGGCAAACAGTGGCGCCGCAGGCAGTTGGGCGCCGCGGGCGCAGACTGACGGCAGCGTCTGCAGCAGGTCCGCAAAACCGTGCGCGGCAAGTTTCGATTGTGCCGCCTCGAATGCGGCGCGCTGCTCGCTGATCTCCGGGTCGTAGTCGAACAGCAGCAGCCCGGGTGGTCGGGTCCCGCTCAGCACCAGCTCCACGGCCGACCCCAGGCAATCGAGACTGGCGGCGAGCCAGCGCGGCTCGACCTCCCGAAAGATTCCGAGCAATTGGCCCGGCGGCGCGTTGGTCTGCAACGGCACGACGACCGCGCCATTGTAAATGGCCGCCAGATCGACGGTCGCAAAGTCTATGCCGCCGAAAGCCAGAATACAGATCAGGTCATTGGCGCGCAGTGCGCGATCGGCGTCGGCATACCAGAAGCTCGCGAGCGCGCGGGCGCGCGACCAGAGCTCGCGATAACTGATGGACTCGAACTGCGGCAGCAGATTTCGCGTCCGTCGGCCGCTGACCGGGTCGGTCACGAGCTCAGTGGCGCGCTGGGCGAGCGCAGGCCGGTCCGCGTACGCGTCCATCACCAGCGCCATGATCTGCGCCAGCCCCAGCTCCGGGCGCATCTTCGCCTCGTTGACTGGCGTGCTGGGCAGCACCGCGCGAAAGTTCGCATCCGACTGCAACAGCTGCTGCAGGCGCGAGGCTACGGAGTCGGAGGGGCGTGCGACGGTCATTGCCATCGTTGCGCTGTCGGTCGGAAGAACTGCGGTCGCGGGCGTTGCCATGGGGATCTCCTTTGCTACGCGGCCAGCGCGCAGCCGGCCGTGGTGATGCTATTTCCGGGTCTGCTGTCGCTTCTGCCGGGCGATGAACTGCGCCGCTATGGCGTGATGCTCGGCGCTCAAGGTGGCTTCGAGCTGGTGGGCCAGAGTGGTATCGAGCATTTGCGCTGCCGAGCGGTGCAAATAGAGGTTCATGAGCTTCTTGGTTTCGCGCAGCGCGTGCTGCGGCTGCTGCAGCAGCTTACCGGCCAGGGTGCGCGCTTCCTCCATGAGCTTCTCCGGCGCCACGACCCGGTTGGCGAGGCCAAAGTCCACGGCCTGCTGAGCACTGATACGCTCGCCGGTGAAAATCAGCTCCTTGGCTCGCAACAGACTGGTGTAGAGCGGCCACGACACCGAGATGCCGTCGCCGACTACCAGGCCGATGTTGATGTGTGGTTCGGCCAGATACGCCGTCTCGGACAACAGCACGATGTCGCACAGAGTTGCCATCGTCGCGCCCCAGCCAACCGCGGCACCGTTGACGGCGGCGATGATCGGAATCGGCAGATCGATGAAGCCGTGGATGGTACGGCGGGCGTTCTCCTGCACGGCACGTGCAAACTGCGGATCATCGAGCGTTTTGACGAAATGCTGCATGTCCCCGCCGGCGCTGAACGCCCGCCCGGCCCCGGTCAGAATGGCGACGCGGGCCTCGGGGTCTTCTGCCAGGCCGCGAAACAACCGCGGGTAGGCAAACAGCATCTCGCTGCTCGAGGCGTTGAGATCGTCTGGACGGTTGAGCGTGATGATGCGCAGCGCGCCTTCGGCGACGACATGGATCTCTTCGGGAAGTCCGTACAGGTTTGGCATGCTTGGGATTCCTATGTCTCGATGAGGATTTCGTGCACATGGCGCTCGATCCACTCGGTGAACAAGGTCAATGGCACACCATAGGCCCCGAGCGCCGCTATGTCGGCGCGATAGCCGACCTCGTTGGTCCATTCCTGGGAGCGTACCCAGCCCGCAAACAATCCCGCAGCGCGGGCCTCTCCCGGAGTCACTGAACGGGCCGAGATCTGCTTGCGGGTCCCACGGCTGAGCGCTGCGGCGATCTCCCCCAGCGTGAGCGCCTCGGCGGCAAGCTCGATGTTCGCGCGGTCGAAACGCGCGGGATTGTCGATTGCGGCGCACGCAAACGCACCGACGTCATCGGCAGCAATCAGCTGCAGGCGGGTCGTCGGCAGCAGGGCCGTGAGGAGCTGGCCCTGTCGCAGGTGAGGGAACATGAACTGCGCCTTCGGCTGCGCAAAATTGTCCATGAGGAAGGCCGGTCGGAGCACCGTCCGGTGCTCAAAGCCCGCAGCGTGCACGGCTTGCTCGACGTCCCACTTGTCGGTCCAATATTTCTGCCACCAGTAGCCGCTCTGCCAGCGCGGAAAGCCGGTATGACGGCCGGCTTCGCAGACCGATGTATGCACGTAGTGGCGCACCCCCGCCTCTCGCGCCGCCTCGACGAGGGCGTAGCCATGGCGGCGCTCAGCATCGGTGCCGTGGGCATCGGGGCGCTGGACGGAAAACACCGCCGTAGTGCCTCGAAGCGCGGCGGCGAGAGAGGCGGCATCGTCGAACTCTCCGCGAGCGATCTCGGCGCCTCGGCTCGCCAATGCCAGCGCCTTCGGCGAGCTGGGATCGCGTGCCAGCACGCGCACGCGATGCCCGGCAGCGAGCAGCGCACAGGCGGCGGCACCGCCTTGGGACCCGGTGCCGCCAGTGACGAGCGTGAGGGAGTCGGCCCTGCCCCTGGCTGGCTCGCTATGCATGGCCCTGCTGCATATGCTGCGATGACCCCCCGTGCGCGGATGAATCAGTCGGCGACCACTGCGAGGTCTTGCGCAAGCTCTGCCAGCTCGGCGCCGACAGCCAGCAGCTGCTTCTTAGGCCATTCCGCGGCCAGCCCCGCAGCCGATAACCCGTACACCCTGCCGCTCTTGACCGAGCGGATAGCGACGGCCACGGCATTGAGCTGTCCGTGCAGGATGCCGATGCTGAGAATGCAGCCGTGCTTGCGGTAATCCTCTCGGGCGCGCTCGAGGCGGCTCAGCGTATCGGACCATTTGGTGGGATTCTGTCGTTTGAGCGCATCGAGTACCTCGTTTCGTTCGGCGTCATCGTACGTGCTCAGACAGGCCCAGCCGGTGGGCGCGATGGCGAGTGGGCGACGCGCGCCGACGGGATCATTGAAATAGATGAAGTCGCCATGCGTGCGCTGCAGATAGAGCATCTGCAGCCCATCCCGCACCGCCAATGAAACACCGAGCCGGTGGCGTTCGGTAAGCGAGCGCATATAGGGCAGCGCCACCTCCGGCAAGGCCTGCTGCAAGCGCGCCGCATAACCGAGCGCCAAGGCCGGCAGGCCGAGCATCATCCGGCCGTTATCGACGCTGCATTGAATGAATCCCTCACGGTGCAGCGTATGACAGAGGCGCCAGACCGTGGGCTGCGGCAGACCTGTGAGCCGCACGATCTCCTGCGGGCTCAGCTCGCGCCGCTCATGGTTGAAGCAGCGCAGGATCTTGAGCCCGCGCGCCAGAGCAGTCACGAATTGCCGATCCTTGAGTGCGCCACTCGCGACTTCTTTGGCAACGCTGGCTGCCATCATGAGGCCGTGGTGCGGTCAGGGGCGGGCTTGAGGTCATTCGTCACACGGATATAATATCCGCTATGCGAATAGGTGGCCACTTTGGTTTCTGCGCTTTTTGACCTGCACGGCAAAGTCGCGGTCGTGACCGGTTCGAGCCGCGGACTAGGGCTGGCCAGCGCGCAGGGCATGGCCGCACACGGCGCCAAGCTGGTCATATCGGGACGCAAACTCGAGCCGTGCGAAGCGGCGGCGGCGCAGATCCGAGCCGCAGGCGGCGAGGCGATCGCCGTGGCCTGCAACATCGGTCGCAAGAACGAGCTGCAGGGCCTGGTCGATGCTGCGCTCTCCCGCTGGAATCGCGTTGATATCGTCATGGCCAATGCGGCCATTCATCCATGGATCGGCTCGGTGCTCGAGCTCAAGGACGAGACCTTCGATAAGTTCATGCAGGTCAATGTCCAGAGCAGTATCTGGCTGGCACAGATGGCCGTGCCCGGCATGCTCGAACGGGGTTATGGCCGCTTCATCGTCGTGGGCTCGATCGTCGGACTGCTGGGCGATAGCGTCACGGGCACTTATGGCTTGACCAAGGCAGCGGAGATGCAGTTTGTGCGCAACTTGGCCAACGAATTCGCGGGCCGCGGTATCACCGCCAACTGTATTGCCCCCGGCACCTTCAAAACCGAGATGGCCCGTTCTCAATGGGAGAACGAGGAGCTTGTGAAGTGGTATTGCAGTCGCAATCCGTCCAGGCGCTTTGGCGAGGTCGATGAGATCGCGGGACTGGCTGTGCTGCTGGCCTCACCCTCGGGCGGTTACATCAACGGTCAGACCATTGCCGTGGACGGCGGCCATACCGTCTCATTCCGCTGACAGCCGCCAACCCGAGGACGGCGGAGCTGCGCGGAGGATCTGAGGTGCTTCGATACGACGATCAGGTGGTGCTCATCACTGGGGCAGGTCGCGGCATTGGCCGCCAGCACGCCTTGTTCCTCGCAGCCCGCGGCGCCAGCATTGTCGTCAACGATTACGGTACCGATCTGCACGGCGCCCACGGCAACGATCCGGTGTGGCGGTATTGGCCCACGAATCCTTTCCCGTCACTGGCGAAATGTTCCACTGCGGCGGTGGCTTTGTAGCACGCGTATTCGTCGGCGAGACGCCCGACGTCGTCTTCTCAGCCAATGCCCATGACCCCTGAGGGCGTGCTGGCCTCGTGGGATCGCGTGATGGCCGAAGGCGGATACGCCGTTCCGGCTAACTCCGATCGTTCTGGCGCGCACCTGTCAGCCGCGCTGGCCGCTGCGAATCCGGAGTTCGCAGCAGCCCTGGTGGCCGCAAAACGCGGTCGCGCTCGCAATAGTTCAGATATTAGAACGCGATTTACATTGCGGAACAGGCGCGCCATGCTAGGCATGCGGGTGCCGCCCGGAGCGACCGCGCAGCCTGGGGGTGTCTATTCATGCAAGATCCGCGCGCTGAACCGGCCGTAGCTGCGACTTCCAGCAGCTCCGAGCTGCCGCTATACGCGACCGCGGCGCTTATGAGCTACACCTCCGCGGCGGGCATCACCACCGTCTATTCGATGCTGAGCATGTTCTACCGCGAATTCAACGACCCGTTGCACCTCGGCTGGGTCGTGACCAGCTATTGGCTGGTCGCGTCGGTCTGCGCCGCCCTCTGCGGTCGGCTGGGCGATGTGCTGGGGCGGCGGCGCATGGCCATGACGGTACTGGCGATCGCCGGCACCGGCGCACTCGTGAGTGCGCGCGCGCACGGTCTTCCGGGAGTGGTTCTGGGCTGCGCCCTGCAGGGCGCAGCCGGTACGCTCACGCCGCTGGCCATCGGCATTTTGCGTGAGGCGCTGCCGAAGCAGAAGCTCCCCTTGGCAATTGGCGTCGTGTCCGCTGCCGGTACCACCGGCGCAGGACTGTCCTTCATGGTCGCCGGTTACTTCATCGATCACTTTTCCTGGCGCGGCGGCTTCTATATGAAGGCCGCACTCGCGCTGCTGACCATGTTCGCGTTGCTCGCCGTGGTGCGCCCACAGGTCGCCCGCAGCGGCGCATTTTCGAAGTCCGGCGCCAGCGGACTGCTGTTTGCACCCGCCATTGCCGGCATCTTCATCTGTATGCAGTACGCCAAGAGCCTTGGCTGGCACAACGCACTCGTCTGGGGCGGCATCGTTGCGTGTCTGGCGCTGCTGCTGTTCTGGGGTTTCCAGCAGAGCCGACAGCCCAATCCACTCATCGATGTGCGCTCGCTGCTGCAGCGTCCGGTGCTGCTGGCCAACCTGAGCATCGCCTTCCTGGCCATGGGATTCATGCAAAACGGGCAGGTGATGTCGTTGCTGTTCCAGCAGCCCGCTTGGACCGGCATCGGATTTTCCCTGAGCGCGACGCTCGCCGGCGCGCTGCTGTTGCCGCTGAACTCGATCAGTCTGATCGGTGGTCCGACCGCGGGCGGTCTGACCCGACGCTTTGGCGCCCGGCCGGTCGCGCTGACTGGCTGTAGTCTGATCATTGCTGCCTCGAGCGCCATAGCGCTGTTTCATCGCGCGCTGCCGTTCGTCATCGTTGCTGATCTCGCGGGTCTGTTCGGCCTCTCCTTGGTGCAGACCTCGTCCTATATCACCGTCGTGCAGGCCACCGCGCCCGAACGCACCAGCGAGGCGACCGGGATGACCTACGTGTTCCTGAACACCTTCATCGCGATCGGTGGACAGATCATCTTCCTGTTGTTTGCGAACCAGACTGTGAGCAACCGGGCGCTCGGCGCCGGTACCTACCCGAGCGAAGCCGGCTACGGATTCGCCTTCACATTCCTGATCGCCACGGCCCTCGCCGGCTTGATAGTGGCCTGGCTGCTGCCGCAACGAGCAGCCAACGAAGGCGATCTGTCCGCGCAGGTCCCGGCCCGCAATCTGGCGAAGATCACGTGAGTACCTGGCGTCCGAGTCGTCGCGAGCTGCTCACTGCGGGCGCCGCGGCGCTGTTGCCGATGGCGTCGCGCTCGCAGGCGCCGGTTCCGGCCGCTACGACAGGTGCGTTTCCTGCAGGGTTTCTCTGGGGCGCAGCGACTGCAGGCCATCAGGTCGAGGGCAACGATGTCAATTCCGACGTCTGGCTGCTCGAGAACGTTACTCCGACGGTGTTCGGCGAGCGCGCCGGTGACGCCTGCGATAGTCTGCATCGCTGGCAGCAGGATCTCGATCTGGTGCATGCGATCGGTCTGAACTGCTACCGCTTCTCGTTGGAGTGGTCCCGCATCGAGCCGGACGAAGGTCACTTCTCTGCTGCCATGCTCGCCTACTATGGGGCCATTATCGCCGGCTGTCGGGAGCGCGGCCTTACTCCGGTCGTGACCTTCAACCATTTTACTGCGCCGCGCTGGTTTGCGGCCGCAGGCGGTTGGGAGGTCGAGGCGGGTGCCGATCGCTTTGCGCGCTATTGCGAGCACACCGCCCGCGTGCTCGCACGCGATATCGGCTACGCTACCACGCTCAACGAACCCAACGCACTGCGGTTGCTGCCGTGGCTGAATCTGCCATTTCCCGCCGACTTCAAGAGCAAGCAGGACGGGATGCTGAAGGCGGCGGCGCGGGCCTGTGGCACGCAGCGGTTCGCGCCTTTCATAGCCACCGATGCCGACAAGATGTTGCCGGTCACGATCGCGGCGCACGCGCGCGGCTATGAGGCCATCAAGAGTGTGCGACCGAATCTGCCGGTGGGTGTCAGCCTGGCCATCGTTGATGACCAGGCGGTCGGCCCCGACAGTCGGCGGGATGAGAAGCGACGCGATGTCTACGGCGCCTGGCTGCAGGAATGCCGGCAACACGCCGATTTCATCGGTGTGCAGAACTATACGCGCCAGCGCCTCGATGCACACGGGCCAATGCCGGCTCCGGCCGATGCCGAGCGTGGTCAGACTGGCGATGAAATCTACCCGGACTCGCTCGAGGGGGCGGTTCGCTACGTGTACAAGGCCAGCGGCAAGCCGGTGCTGGTGACCGAGAACGGCATTGCCACGGCGGATGATGCGCGGCGCGCAGCCTACATCCCACAAGTGCTTGCAGGCCTGCAGCGCGCGGTTCGCTCCGGAATTCCGGTGCTGGGCTACATTCATTGGTCGCTGCTGGACAACTTCGAATGGGTGTTCGGCTACGGCCCGAAGTTTGGGCTGGTAGCGGTGGATCGCGAGACGCAGGCGCGCACATCCAAGCCCAGCGCCGCGGTGTTCGGATCGATCGCGCGCCGTAATAGTCTCTGAAGTCCTAAGTCATGAGGGAAGCAACCATGAAGTTACCGCTGCTGCTGGCCGCCGGCGTTGCTGTTATGGTCACTGGTGCGGCTAGCGCTGCGCCGGCGGTGCAGACGATGCGTCGCGAGGAGCTCAGGATTGATGTCACCGGCAAGGCAGCGGTTCCGGGAAAGCTGGAAATTGCAGCCACCGCCTATCTGCCCGATCCCGCGCGACTGACGGACCGGCCGGTAGCGATCTTTGCGCTGCCCGGTGGAGGTACCAATCGCCATTATTACGACATTCACTTGCCCGGTCACGAAGGTTACAGCGAAGCCGAACACCACGTGGCGCACGGCTTCATACTGATCGCGATCGATCATCTCGGCGTCGGCGACAGCACCAAGCGCGCGCTCGACAGCATGCGCATCGAGGACATTGCGCAGGCCGATGATGCCGCAGTGCGTGAGATCGCCCGGCGCCTGTTGCAGGGAACGCTCGCGGCCGGCTACCCGCCGCTGCCGAACCTGTTCAAGGTGGGTATCGGCCACTCGATGGGGGCCGGCATCACCATCATCATGCAGGGTCGCTACCAGACCTATGATGCCATCGCACCGCACGGCTACAGCGCCATTCACACCGTGCTGCCGCAGCCCACCGAGGCCGCGCGGCTGCTGGGTATGCAGGGACCCAACCGGCGAGCCTCGCGCTGGACCGATCCGACGACACTGTCGCTCGCCCAATCGTCCAAGAGCACCAGCGACTACGTCTATCCCTTCTTCTGGGAAGACGTGCCGCAGGACATCATCGAGGCCGATCTCGGTGGTGGCTCTCCTGGCCAGCATGCTGCGGACCGACCGACGGCCAATTGGACCGACCGCAGCATTCCGAACTGCGTGATCGCGATGATGTCGCCGGGCTATGTGGCCGAAGAGGCGGCCATGATCAGCGTGCCGGTGCTGATCATGCTCGGCGAGCGAGATGTGGTGCCGACACCGCTCGCAGAGCCCGCGGCCTACCAGTCAGCGACCGATATCTCGGTAGTCATCGTTCCGCACCTGGCCCACAACCACAATCTTGGCTCCGCGCGCCAGATCGTCTGGGACCGGCTTACCGAGTGGGCGCGGACCGTCTCGCGTCGCTCCGTACTGACGGCCGCCGCGGCGAGCGATCCCCCGCCGCGTCAGGTCGAGCTGCGGATCGACGTCACCGGCAAGGTGAATCTGCCGGGCAAGATAGAGATGGCCGCGACCGCCTACCTGCCCGACGTCAAACGACTGGATGCCACTCCGATTGTGATGTTCGCGCTGCCGGGCGGGGGTCTGTCACGGCATTACTTCGACCTGCACCTGCCGGGCCATGAGGGTTACAGCGAGGCCGCCGATCACGCGGCCCGCGGCATCATTCTCGTGGCGATCGATCATCTTGGAGTCGGCGACAGCACGCTTACCGCGCTCAACAGCATGCATATCGAAGATATTGCGCAAGCGGACGATGCCGCGGTGCGTGAGATCACGCAACGACTGCGCCAAGGAACCCTGGCGCCGAATTTTCCGGCGCTGCCACAGCTGTTCACCATTGGCGTCGGCCAATCGATGGGCGGCGGCCTCACCATCCTGATGCAGGGCCGCTATCGAACTTACGAGGCCATTGCGCCCCTGGGTTACAGCGCCATCCACACCGTCACTCCGCAGCCTACCGAAGCCGATCGCAAACGAGTGCAGGACTTTGCTTCCTACCACAATGGGCGTTGGGTTGACCCGCGGACGCTCTCGCTCGCGGAGAGTGCCAAGGCCCACAGCGACTACGAGTACTTTCAATTTTGGGATGACGTACCCGAGGACATCAAGCGGCTCCGGCGCGATGCGCGCAACGGCGGTCCCACGCCCGACTGGATCAGCAAGACAATACCCAGCTGCGTCATTGGGATGCTATCCCCGGGCTACGTGGCAACCGAGGCAGCGGAAATCTCAGTACCCGTGTTCATAGGGCTGGGTGAACGCGACGTGGTGCCGAATCCGCTGGCCGAGCCGGCGGCCTATCAATCGACGCGCGACATCACGGTGTTCGTCGTGCCGCGACTCGCCCACACGCATAACTTTGGCGGCACCCGGCAGATGCTGTGGGACCGCCTCGGCGACTGGGCGCGCACGGTCTCACGGGACCGACAGTCTCAGTAATCTCCTGCTCTGCGTGCGCGCCTCGCTAATTCAACGATCAGGCGATGCAGCGCTCCACGCAGCCGACGTCGTCGGATCGCGCAGCCGCCGAACCGCCGGGAATGCCATCAGCAGCGCCAGCGCA
>JBAUYT010000016.1:0-11483 GCA_049584935.1 Steroidobacteraceae bacterium | reverse complement strand
GGGTGGATGTCGACCGGCATGCCGCGGCCGTCGTCGATGACTTCGAGCGACTGGTCCTTGTACAGCGTCACCTTGATGTTCTTGCAGTAGCCCGCAATCGCCTCGTCGACGCTGTTGTCGATGACTTCGTGCGCCAGGTGATTCGGTCGCGTCGTGTCGGTGTACATGCCCGGGCGACGGCGCACGGGGTCGAGGCCGCTCAGAACCTCGATATCGGATGCGGTATAGGATTCAGCCATCGCCTGCCGCTACCAGATGCTCACGCGCTGTTCGGGCGGCAGGTACATCCGGTCTGCCTCGCCGACGCCGAAGGCTTCGTAGAAGGAAGCCAGATTGCGCTCCGGCAGCGCGCCGCGGAATTCCGGCGGCGAATGTGGATCGCTCTTGATGCGCAGGATGGCATCGTCGTCCCGTGACTTGGCACGCCATACCTGCGCCCAGCCCATGAAGAAGCGCTGATCGCCCGTGAGACCGTCGATCACCGGCGCCGGCCGCCCGGCGAGTGACAGCCGGTACGCCTTGTAAGCGATCGACAGACCGGAATTGTCGGCAATGTTCTCTCCCAGCGTGAGTTCGCCGTTGATCGGAAAGCCCGGGACCGGCGCATGTGCCGCGTACTGGGCTACCAGCATGCGCGTACGCGCCTTGAAACGCTCGAGGTCATCCTGCGTGAACCAGCCCGGGGGATCCAGCAGGTTGCCGTGGCCGTCGTACTGGCTGCCCTGATCGTCGAAACCGTGGCTGATCTCGTGGCCGATGACCGCGCCGATGCCACCGTAGTTGACCGCATCGTCCGCCAGCGCGTTGAAGAACGGCGGCTGCAGGATCGCCGCGGGAAATACAATCTCGTTCATTTCCGGGTTGTAGTAGGCATTGACCGTCTGCGGGTTCATGTGCCACTCGTCCCGGTCGATCGGCCGTCCGAGCTTGGCCAGGTTGCGCGCGTAGTCGAACTCGTTCGAGCGCATGACGTTGCCGAGCAGGTCCGCCCGCGATACGCGGTACGCACCATAGTCGCGCCAGCGCACCGGGTAGCCGATCTTGGTGGTGAAGCGTGCCAGCTTCTGCTGTGCCCGGCCGCGGGTTTCCGCGCCCATCCACTCGAGCGCGTCGATCTCGTTGTGGTAGGCGGTCAGCAGATTCTGCACCAGGCGGTCCATGCGCTGCTTGTAGTCCGGCGGAAAATGCCGCGCCACGTACAGCCGCCCGAGCGCCTCGCCCAGTGCGCCGTCGACCAGCGCGATGCCGCGCTTCCAGCGCGGCCGCTGCTGCTCGATGCCACGCAAGGTGGTGCCGTAGAAGGCGAACGATTCGTCGACGAAGCGGCGGCTCAGGTAGGCGGCAAATTCACTCAGCAGGCGCCAGCGGAAATACGCCTTCCACGCCGGCAGCGATTGCTGCTGCAGCAGCAGGCTGAAGGCCGTCAGATAGCTCGGCTGGCTGACGATGAGGTAATCGACGCGGCCGGTGACGTCGGCGGCGTCGAGGTAGGCCTGCCAGTCGTAACCCGGCATCAGCGCAGCAAGATCGCGGATCTCCAGCCGGTTGTACACCTTGACGGGATCGCGGTTCTGCACCCGTGTCCACTGCGCCTGCGCCAGCGCGGTCTCGATCGCCAGGATCTGCCCGGCCTCTTGCAGCGCATCGTCATTGCCGGCAAGCCGTAGCATGGTCTCGATATGCCGGCGGTAGGCGGCGCGCACCTGCTGCAGCCGGTCCTCCTCGCCGAGGTAGTAGTCGCGGTCCGGCAACCCGAGACCGCCCTGCGCCAGATCGAACACATAGCGTGTGGCATCGCGCGCATCCTGGTGAACCTGCGGGTGATACGGCGTACCGACGCCGATTTTCGCCAGGTGCGCCATCAGCGCGGGAATCTGCGCCTGGTGCTCGAGCGCGGCCACGCGGGCAAACTCGGGGGCCAGCGGTGCCAGATTCAGCCGTTCCAGCTCGGCCTCGTCCATCAAACTCGCATACAGGTCGGCGATCTTGCGCTGCTCGGGATCGGCGGCGGATGCGGCCTGCAGTCCTTCGACCAGGCCGTGCAGCTGTTCGAGCGAGCGCTCGAACAGCTGGTCGAAGGAGCCATAGCGGGCCTTGTCCGCCGGAATCTCGGTCGTATCCAGCCAGACGCCGTTGACGTGGCGATAGAAATCGTCCTGCGCGCGCACACCCGAATCGATGTATTGGGTATCGATGCCCGAAATCATCCACGACCCTCCGGAAAGCCGCACATTTTTTACGCAACCGCCGCCGATATCAATCGCGAAAATTCTCGAATTGCAGCGGCAAGTCGCCGGGAGCCTTGCGCAGCAGCGCCATCGCGAGCTGTAGGTCGTCGCGCTTCTTGCCGCTGACGCGCAGCTTGTCGCCCTGGATCTGCGCGTCCACCTTGAGCTTCGCTTGCTTGATCTGCGCCACCAGTTTCTTGGCGACCGCCTGCTCGATGCCCTGCTTGAGCGTGATCACCCGCCGCGCGCCCGCCAGGTTGACCTCGACCTCCGCCAAATCGAGGCAGCGCTGGTCAATGCTGCGGGCGGCCATGCGCAGTCGCAGGATCTCCAGCAGCTGCTCGAGCTGGTACTCGCTGGCCGCAAATTGCGTGATGACGCTGCCCTCGAGCTCGAAGCGCGCACCCGTACCGCGCAGATCGTAGCGCTTGTCGAGCTCGCGCCGGGCCTGATCGACCGCGTTGGTAAGTTCGTGCAGGTCCACTTTGGAGACCACGTCGAAGGATGGCATAAGTCAACGGCCTCGGCGCCAGCTGCGCTCTCTCTGACATCAAAGGCGCGCTTTATCCCCGATAATGGCCATCGAGGCAAGCCATGAGCAACGAGCAGCACACCGACCCGCACAGCGACGACGGCCGTTACGACGCCCGGATCCTCGACAGCTGGCATGCCAACGCCGCGCCGTGGACCAGCACCGTGCGCCAGGGACAGATCGAGAGCCGGCGCCTGGTTACCGATCGCGCCATCGTCGACGCCGTGCTGGCGCGCAAGCCGGCCACCGTCATCGACGTCGGCTGCGGCGAGGGCTGGCTTGCGCGTGCCCTGAGCCGTCAGGGCGTGCGGGTCACCGGCCTCGACGCCGTGCCGGCGCTGATCGAGCAGGCCAAGCGCGCGGGCGGTGCCGAGTTCCGCGTAGCCTCGTACCAACAGATCGCCAGCGGCCAGATCCGCGCGCAGGCGGAGCTCGTGGTGTGCAATTTTGCGCTGTTCGGCAAACATTCCGTGGAAGGACTGCTGCGCGCTCTGCCCGGCCTGCTGCGCGAGCGCGGCACCCTGGTCATCCAGACCCTGCACCCGCTGATGGCCTGCGGCGATCAGCCCTATCGGGACGGCTGGCGCGAGGGCTCGTGGGCCGGTTTCGATCCGGCCTTCACCGATCCGGCGCCGTGGTATTTCCGCACGCTCGAGAGCTGGGTGCGGCTGCTACGCTGGCACGGACTGCGGCTGCTGGAGATCATCGAGCCATTGCATCCGCTGTCGCAGCGCCCGGCCTCGGTGATCTTCGTGGCCTCGCTGTAGGAGCCTGTCTGCGCGCGCGTTGCCGGCTACAGCCGCGACTGCGCCCAGCGCACGATGTCAGCCGTGCCCATGCTGCCGCTCTGACGGTCACGCTCGCGTCCGCCCTCGAACAGGATCATGGTCGGGATGCTGCGGATGGCGAATTGCGCCGCCAGCGACTGCTCGGCTTCGGTGTTGACTTTAGCCAGCCGCAGCCGCGGTTCGAGCGTTGCGGCCGCGGCGGCGAAGTGCGGCGCCATGGCTTTGCACGGTCCGCACCACGGCGCCCAGAAGTCCACCAACAGCGGGATGTCGCTGCGCTCGATGTGCCTGCGGAAGCTCGAGCCGGTGAGTTCCACCGGGCGCGCGTCGAACAGCGGCGCGTGGCACTGCCCGCACTTCGGCTGCTCGCCCAGGCGTGCCGCCGCCACGCGGTTGATCGCATTGCAGTGTGGGCAGACAGCGTGCAGCGCTGAAGGGGTATCCATGCTGCCTGCATGGGGCCAGGGCGCGGCGTTTCAAGCGGTGGCGCGGCGGCAACCCATTGGCCGCGGCCGCCCCGGAACGCCGGCTTCCCCCTAGCTGAAGTCGGTCAATAGCGCGCTGCGCAGCGACTCGGGCAGCGGCTCGACACTGTGCCGATACGCCGGCAGGTCGACGCCAGCCGCAAGCGCGGCGCCGGACTTGAGCCGCTCGATCATGGCGCTGGAAAATTCGAAACGCAGGAAATGCACTGCGGAGGTCTTGGTGTCGGTCTGTCGCTCCAGATCCTCGTCGGCGACCGCGAACACCGGCTCGAAGGCCTCGACCCGCATCCAGCAGCGGCCTTCGAAGCCATGCAACTCGGTGAGTTTGCCCACACGCTCGGCAGGGTCCGGAAACTCGATCAGCAGGGTGGCTTTGAGATTGCTTCCGTCCGGCACCAGCTCGTTGTAGACCTCGAGTTCCTCGGCGATGCCCGCCGCCTCGAAGATGCGCTCCGCGCGCAGCATCTCCTGCACCTGGTACTGCACCGTGCGCCGGTCCTCGAAGCTCCAGGTGCAGTTGTCACCGACCTTGAGCCGGCGGCGGCGGCGGTGCTCGATCATGCGCGCCCGCAAGCTGGGCCGCTCGCGCGCGTATTGCTCCAGGGACAGCAGGTCGGTGGCTTCGAGTTTCTGCACGACGTTCAGATTCCGTAGGCGATGCGCAACAGTTTCAGCGGATGGGTTGGCTCGCGTGCAGGCATCAGTCCGCTCTCGATCTGGTGACCGGCCATGGGGCAATCGCTGGCGTAGTAGTCCGCCTCGGCATTTTTGACGCGCTCGATGACCGGCCGTGCGATCTTCATCGAAGCGTCGCGGTAGGCGCTCTTGACCGCATAGGTGCCATTGTGGCCGGAGCAGCGTTCGATGACCTCGACCGTGGTGTCCGGCACCAGCCGCAGCACGTCGCGCGTCTTCAGCCCGAGATTCTGCACACGCAGGTGACAGGGCACGTGATAGCTGATCTTGCCCAGCCGCCCGGAAAAGTCGGTGCGCAGCAGCCCGGCCTTGTGCCGCAACATCAGATATTCGAACGGATCGAAGATATGTTCGGCCACCTGACGCACCTGCGCGTCCTCGCCGAACATCAGTGGCAGCTCCTGCTTGAACATCAGCACGCAGGACGGGATCGGCGCCACGATGTCGTAGCCGGCATCGATGAGCCGCACCAGCTCTGGGATATTGGTGTGTTTGAACTGCTCGACCGCCTTCAGATCGCCCAGTTCCAGCTTCGGCATGCCGCAGCACCGCTCCTTCTGCGCCAGTACCACACCGATGCCGTTGTGTTCGAACACTGCCGCCAGATCCTCGGCGAGTTCAGGTTCGTTGCGGTTGCCGTAGCAGGTCGTAAACAGCACCACCTGGCCGCGCGTTTCCGGCGTCGCTCTGGGCTCCAAGTCCCGGCGCAGCGAGCCTGTCAGGCGCGCGCGCGCACTGGTCGAATGAAACTCGGGCAGCGGCGCCCGCGGGTCCACCCCCAGCGTCTTGTCGAGCAGCTTGCGTGCGAAGCCGTTGCGGTTGGCCGCATTGACGATCTCGGCCACTACCGGGATGCCGGCGATGCGGCCGACCGCGTCGGTCGCACTGAGCAGGCGTTCACCCAGCTTGAGTTCGCCTCGGGCGGCGCGCACCGCCTTCGCCCGCAGCATCAGGTGCGGGAAGTCCACGTTCCAGGGATGCGGCGGAACGTACGGACACTTGGTCATGTAGCACATGTCACAGAGGTAACAGTGCTCCACTACCTTCCAATAGACTTTCTTGTCCACGCCGTCGAGCTCCATGGTCGGAGACTCGTCGATGGCGTCGAACAGCGTCGGGAACGCCTGGCACAGGCTGAAGCAGCGCCGGCAGCCGTGACAGATATCGAATATGCGATGCAGCTCCTGGTCGAGTGCATCCGGGTCGTAGAACGCCGGCTGCCTCCAGTTGAGCGGATGACGGGTGGGGGCGTCGAGACTACCCTCTCGGCCCCCGCCCTGGGTTGCGTCAGCCACGCTGCGGCAGTGCCTTAGTGGCGGTGGATTACAGGCTGTCCAGCGCCTTCTGGAAGCGATTGGCGTGCGAGCGCTCGGCCTTGGCCAGCGTCTCGAACCAATCGGCGATTTCGCTGAAGCCCTCTTCCCGCGCCTGCTTCGCCATGCCCGGATACATATCCGAGTACTCATGGGTCTCGCCGGCAATGGCGGCCTTGAGGTTCAGCTTGGTCTCGCCAATCGGGAGCCCCGTGGCCGGATCCCCTACCGCCTCGAGGTACTCGAGGTGGCCGTGAGCGTGGCCCGTTTCCCCCTCCGCCGTGGAGCGAAACACCGCCGAGACGTCGTTGAATCCCTCGACGTCGGCTTTGGCTGCAAAATACAGGTAGCGACGGTTCGCCTGCGACTCGCCGGCGAATGCGTCCTTCAGATTCTTCTCGGTCTTGGATCCGTTCAATTTCATGGCTGCTAACCTCCGCAACGGTATGGTGAAACAGGAGTTTAGACTGATTCTAATACTCCGCAGATAATGCGCAAGAGCTGGGGCGGTTTGCTAGTCTGCTCGCATGGCAGGAAAGCCGGAAGCGCAAGAAGCGCTGCAGAACACCCCCCTGAGCTTTGAGCAGTCGCTCGCCCAGCTCGAATCCCTGGTGTCGCAGCTCGAGTCAGGTGATTTGCCACTCGACCAGGCCTTGGCTCGCTTCGAGCAGGGCGTGCGACTGACGCGTGACTGCCAGAGTGCGCTGAGCGTCGCGCAACAGAAGGTACAGCTTCTATTGCAGCGCGGGGAAAATATCACCCTGGAGGATTTCGACCCTGTCGCTGGCGGTCAATCCGATCCAGGCCCGTCCGGTCCGAGCCAGCCCGGTCCAGTGGAGTAGCCGGTACACTATGTCCGAGGGTTCCTCGTCGTACCCGCTGCTTTCGACCATCGAAACGCCGGCGGATCTTCGGGCATTGCCCGAGCAGAGTCTGCCTGCGCTGGCCGATGAGTTGCGGCAGTTCCTGATTCAGACCGTCAGCACGCGTGGCGGCCACTTCGCTGCGGGCCTAGGCACTGTCGAGCTGACAATCGCGCTGCATTATGTCTTCAACACGCCCGAGGACCGGCTGGTGTGGGACGTCGGACACCAGGCCTACCCCCACAAGGTGCTCACCGGTCGCCGCGACCGGCTGCATAGCATCAAGCAGAAGGGCGGGCTGGCACCCTTTCCGGTCCGTGCCGAGAGCCCGTACGACACCTTCGGTGTCGGCCATTCGAGCACCTCCATCGCCGCGGCGCTGGGCATGGCGATCGCAGCTGCGCGACAGGGCACGGACAGACGCGCCGTGGCCGTAATTGGCGACGGCGCCATGAGCGCCGGCATGGCGTTCGAGGCACTCAATCACGCGGGCAGCCTGCCCGTGGATCTGCTGGTCGTACTCAACGACAACGACATGTCGATCTCGGAAAACGTCGGCGCGCTGTCGAACTACCTGGCGCGTTTGATCGCAGGTCCCCTGTATGCGCAGCTGCGAGAAAGTGGCCGCCGCGCGCTGCGGCAGATGCCGGCCATGCGGCGGCTCGCGCGCCGCTCCGAGGAGCATCTCAAGGGCATGGTGCTCCCGGGCACGTTGTTCGAGGAGATGGGTTTCAACTACGTCGGCCCCATCGACGGCCACGATCTTGGCGCGCTGCTGCGCGCGCTGCGCACCCTGCGGGGCGCGCGCGGGCCGCAGCTGCTGCACCTGGTGACGGCCAAGGGCAAGGGTTATGCGCCGGCCGAAGCGGATCCGATCACCTGGCACGGGCCCGGCCCGTTCGATCCGGTCAGCGGCGCGATCCGCAAGGAAAAGGCCGGCACGCCCAGCTATTCCCAGGTGTTCGGCCAGTGGCTCTGCGACATTGCCGAGCGCGACCGGCGCATCGTTGCCATCACGCCGGCCATGCGTGAAGGCTCAGCCCTGGTGGAGTTCTCGCGGCGCTTCCCCGAGCGCTATTTCGATGTCGCCATCGCCGAGCAGCACGCGGTCACTTTTGCCGCCGGTCTCGCCGCCGACGGCATGCGACCGGTGGTGGCGATCTACTCCACTTTCCTGCAGCGCGGCTATGACCAGCTGATTCACGACGTGGCGCTGCAAAATCTACCGGTGCTGTTCGCCATCGACCGCGCCGGCTTCGTTGGCAGCGACGGCGCCACGCACCACGGCAGCTACGATCTGAGTTACCTGCGCTGCATTCCCAATATGGTCATCATGGCGCCTGCCACCGAAGACGAATGCCGGCAGATGCTCTACTCCGCCACGCTCTGGGACATGCCGGCGGCGGTGCGCTATCCGCGCGGCGCCGGCCCGGGCGTTGCCATCAGCAGCCAGTTCACCGCGCTCGAACTCGGCCGTGCCGAGCTCCGCCGCCGCGGCGGCAGTGGCCTGGCACTGCTGGCATTCGGCAGCATGCTTGACAGCGCGCTGCGCCTGGGCGAGCGCCTCGACGCCACGGTCGTCAACATGCGCTTCGTCAAGCCGCTCGATCTGGCGATGCTGCGCGAGATCGCCGCCACTCATGCTGCCATCGTCACACTCGAAGAGAACGTGATCGCCGGCGGGGCCGGCAGCGCCTGCGCCGAGGCGCTGGATGCCGAGGGGCGGATACTGCCGCGGCTGCATATCGGCATCCCGGACCGGTTCACCGAGCACGGCAGCCGTGACGACTGTCTGGCCGCCGCTGGCCTGGACTTCGCCAGCATCGCCCTGACCATCGATAATTGGCGTGCCGACGTCCCGGCCTTGAAGCTTAAGCGAGCCGCCACCAAATTAGCCGCAGGAGCCGGTCTTTCATGAACACTGCCGTCAAGCCGCGGACCGCGGCGGTCATCTCCGTCGAGGACGTCCAGGCCCGCGCGGACACTCGCCGGCTGCCCATAAATCGCGTAGGAATCAAAGACATACGGCACCCTGTACGGGTCAAAGACCGCTCCATCGGCGAGCAGCATACGGTCGCGACGTTCAACATGTACGTCAACCTGCCGCACAACTTCAAAGGCACGCACATGTCGCGATTCGTGGAGATACTGCATCGCGAGCGCGAGATCTCGGTCGACTCGTTCCAGCAGATGCTCTCCGAGATGACCACCCGGCTGGATGCCGAGGCCGGGCATATCGAAATGTCGTTTCCCTACTTCGTCATGAAACGCGCGCCGGTGACCGGTGTCGAAAGCTTCATGGACTACCAGGCGTCGCTGATCGGTGAGATCCGCCAGGGCACTGCCAGTCTCTGGATCAAGGTGGTCGTGCCGGTCACCAGCCTCTGCCCTTGCTCGAAGAACATCTCCGACTACGGCGCCCACAATCAGCGCTCGCATGTCACCATCCGCGCGCGGCTGCGCGAGCACCTGTGGATCGAGGAACTGATCGGCATCGCCGAGAGCGAGGCCTCGTGCGAGCTCTGGGGCATCCTCAAGCGGCCGGATGAAAAGTACGTCACCGAGCGCGCCTACGACAATCCCAAGTTCGTCGAGGACATCGTGCGTGACGTCGCGCTGCGGCTCAACGAGGAGCCCCGCGTGGCAGCTTATGTCATCGAGAGCGAGAATTTTGAGTCGATTCACAACCACAACGCCTACGCGCTGATCGAGCGGGACAAGGATCTGCCTGCCGACACGGCCGCGACGGCGGGCATTGAAGGAGTTTGATTCCATGGCGAACGAGTTGATCAAGTCGGGCAATCCAGGCCTGAACGACCGGACCTTCCGGGGATTGCCGCGTCCCGCGCTCGAGAGCGAGCGCATGACTTTGCAGGGCACTGTCAACAAGTCATTCCTGGCGCTGCTGGTGCTGATGGCAGCCGCGCTCTGGCCCTGGTCGCAGTTCATGCAGACCGGCAATCCGGCCGTCGTGGCGCCGGCGATGGTGATCGGCGCCATCGGCGGTCTGGTGTTGGCGCTGATCATCAGCTTCAAGGCCACGACCGCACCCTTCCTGGTACTGCCGTACGCCGCTCTCGAAGGCCTGGTGATCGGCGGCATCTCCGCCATGCTGGAGAAACGCTACCCGGGCATCGCCATCCAGGCCACGGCACTGACCTTCGGCGTGCTGGCAGCCTTGCTGATTGCCTACAAGGCGCGCCTGATCCAGGCGACGCAGCGCTTCCGCTCGATCGTCATAGGGGGCACCCTGGCCATTGCACTGCTGTATGTCGTGACGATGGTGCTCAACCTGTTCCACGTGGCTACGCCCTTCATGTACGACTCCTCGCCGCTGAGCATCGGCCTGTCGCTGCTAGTGTGCGGTTTTGCGGCGCTGAACCTGGTGCTCGATTTCGATCTGATCGAATCCGGTGTCGCTCAGGGCGCGCCGCGCTACATGGAGTGGTATGGCGCCTTCGGCCTGCTGGTCACGCTGGTGTGGCTGTACATGGAAATCCTGCGGCTGCTGAGCAAGGTGCGTCAGCGCTGATTCGTTAGGCTGTCGGCTTCAACCTACCTTGCATCGCAACACCCGCCGGCTGCCGCGGCGGGTGTTTCGCTTTAGCGTTCAGCCAGCATTCACGCCGGCCACGCCAGGATGGCGGCAGGAAACCGAAGGGGGTTCGCATGAGCTTACGAAAGAGCATTCTGGCGGCGGCCTTGAGCCTGACTGCCGCGACGATGATCAGCGGCACCGCCGGCGCCGCCATCGACATAGGCGTTTCCATCAACGTGGCGCCGCCGGAGCTACCGGTGTACGAGCAACCTGCCATTCCGGGTCCTGGCTATCTCTGGACCCCGGGCTATTGGGCCTGGGGCGGCAGTGATTACTACTGGGTGCCCGGCACCTGGGTGCTTGCACCGCAGCCGGGCTATCTCTGGACCCCGGGCTACTGGGGCTGGGCAGACGGTGCCTATCTCTGGCACGCGGGCTACTGGGGGCCGCAGGTCGGCTTCTATGGCGGCGTCAATTACGGCTATGGCTATGGCGGCAACGGTTACGAGGGCGGAGAGTGGCGCGGCGGCTCGTTCTACTACAACCGCAGCGTCAGCAATATTCCCGGAAACGTCCACATCACCAACGTCTACAACCGCACCGTGGTGAATAACGTCACGGTCAATCGCGTCAGCTTCAACGGCGGCAACGGCGGTGTCACCGCGCGGCCCACGCAGGCACAGCTGGCGGCTGAGCACGAGCATCATCTCGCGCCCGTGGGCGCACAGGTGCGCCAGGAGCAGCTGGCGCGCTCGCGGCCGGAGCTGCATGCCAACAGCAATCACGGCGCGCCGGCCATCGCCGCGACCTCTCGCCCCGGTAATTTCAGCGGCGCCGGTGTAGTCGGCGCCCGTGGCGCGGGAGCTGTAGCGTCGCATGCCAGCGCGCCGGCGCCACACGGCGCCGCCGCCGCGGTCGAAACGCACCCGGCCGCATCACACCCCCCTACCGCACGACCCGAGGCGCACTCCTTCCGGCCCGAGCAGCCCGGCGGCGCCGGACCTGCTGGCGCACCGCACGAGTCGCCGCCACCGCATAAC
>JBAUYT010000015.1:0-10817 GCA_049584935.1 Steroidobacteraceae bacterium | reverse complement strand
GCCCTGATCCGGCGGCTGCTGCAGCATGCCGCCGAGCGGCAGTTGCCGGCCATGATGCTGAGCTTCGAGCCGCTGCCGCGCGAGTATTTCCAGCCCGATAATCCACCCGCCCGCCTGACCAATCTGCGGGAGCGCTGGCGCCTGTTGCAGCACAGCGGCTTGGCGCAGCTCTGCCTGCTGCGTTTCGATGCCGCATTGCGCTCCCGCAGCGCCGATGACTTTCTGGCGCAGCTACAGGCTGCGCGGGCGCACGTGGTCGTGGTCGGACATGATTTCAGGTTTGGGCGTGGCGGCCAGGCCAACGCGCAATGGTGCCTCGAGCACGCCGCCCAGTATGGCCTCACCTTCGATATCGTCGATGCGGTGGCCTGCGGGGGCGAGCGCGTCAGCAGCGGGCAGGTAAGGGCCGCCGTGGCGGCCGGCGACTTTGCCGGCGCCGAGCGACTGCTGGGTCGGCCGTATTCGATGCGCGGGCGCGTGCGGCATGGCAATCAGCTCGGTCGCAAGCTCGGGTTTCCGACCGCCAACATTCCGGTCAAGCGCCGGCGCGTGCCGCTCGCCGGGGTGTACGCGGTGCGGGTTCGGGGCGCCGGTACCTTGCGCGAGCCCTGGCCAGCGGTTGCGAGTCTGGGCAGCCGGCCGATGGTCGGCGGCGTGGTGCCGCTGCTCGAGGCCTGTTTGTTCGATTTCGATGGCGATCTCTACGATCGCGAGCTCGAGGTGGAATTCGTGGCACTGCTGCGCGGCCAGAACACGTTTGCGTTCTCCTCGATGGATGCCATGGTGGCGCAGATGCATCGCGACGCAGCTGACGCGCGCCGCATTCTGGGTGCATGACTCTTAAGTAAGGGATAACGGGTGACCGACTACAAGAAAACCGTCAATCTGCCGCAGACCGACTTCCCGATGAAGGCGGACCTGGCGCAGCGCGAACCCAGGCAGATCGAGCGCTGGGCCGAGCAGGGAATCTACCAGCGCATCCGGGAAGTGTCGGCCGGCCGCAGCAAGCGCTTCGTGCTGCACGACGGACCGCCTTACGCCAATGGCCCGCTGCATCTGGGGCACGTGGTCAACAAGGTGCTCAAGGACATCGTGGTCAAGTCGCGCAGCATGGACGGCTTCGATGCACCCTACATCCCCGGCTGGGATTGTCACGGTCTGCCGATCGAGCTGGCGGTCGAAAAAAAACACGGCAAGCCCGGCCAGAAGCTGGATGCGGCGGCGTTCCGCGCGGCCTGCCGAGCTTTTGCCACCTCGCAGATCGACCTTCAGCGCACCGGCTTCAAGCGTCTCGGAGTGTTCGGCGACTGGGAACGGCCCTACCTGACCATGGCGCCCGGCTACGAGGCGCAGCAGATCCGCGCCATCGGCAAAATCATCCGCAACGGCCATCTCTATCGCGGCGCCAAGCCGGTGCACTGGTGCCTCGACTGTCGCTCGGCCCTTGCCGAGGCGGAGGTCGAGTACGAGGATCGCACCTCGACCGCCATCGATGTGGCCTTCCGCGTGGTCGATGTTGCCGATTTTGCGCGCCGCACCGGCCTTGACGCCGGCCGGCTCGGCCAGTCGGTCTCGGTGGTCATCTGGACCACCACGCCCTGGACCTTGCCCGCCAACGAAGCCGTGACGGTGCGCGATGAGTTTTCCTATGTGGCCGTGGCCATCGGCGCAGGCAGGGATCGCGCTGTGCTGGTACTCGCAGCCGACCTGGCCGAGACCTGCCTCAAGCGCTATGGGCTCGCTGCCTGTGAGACGCTGGGGCCCTTTGCCGGCCGTGCGCTCGAGGGTCTCAAGCTGCAGCATCCCTGGTTGGACCGCCAGGTGCCGGTGATCCTCGGCGATCATGTGACGCTCGATGCCGGCACCGGCGCGGTGCACACCGCACCGGCGCACGGCCAGGAGGACTATGCGGTCTCGAGCAAGTACAACATTCCAGTGGTAAATCCGGTGGGTCCGGACGGCCGGTTCGTCACCGGCACGCCGCTCGTGGCGGGGTTGCGCGTCGACGATGCCAATGCCGTGGTGGTCCAGGAACTCGAGCGCCGCGGTGCGCTGCTGCACCAGCAGCCGCTGCTGCACAGTTATCCGCATTGCTGGCGGCACAAGACACCGCTGATCTTTCGCGCCACACCGCAGTGGTTCATCAGCATGGACCAGCGCGGTTTGCGCGCCAACACGCTGCGCGACATCAAGCAGGTGCGGTGGACGCCGGCCTGGGGCGAGCAGCGCATCACCGCCATGATCGAAAACCGCCCGGACTGGTGTGTGTCGCGCCAGCGCACCTGGGGCCTGCCATTGGCTCTATTCATTCACAAGCAGACCGCAGCGCTGCATCCGCGCACGCAGGAGCTGCTGCTCGAGGTGGCGAGCCGCGTCGAAACGGGCGGTATCGACGCCTGGTTCGCGCTCGATCCGCAGGAGCTGATCGGCGAGGACGCGGCACACTATGACAAGCTCACCGACGTCATGGATGTCTGGGCAGACTCCGGGCTGTCGTTTGAGTGCGTGGCGGCGACGCACTCGGACTTTCATGCGCCCGTGGACCTGTACCTCGAAGGCTCGGATCAGCATCGCGGTTGGTTCCACAGCTCGCTGTTGATGTCGGAGGCGCTGTATGAGCGTGCGCCCTACCGCGGTGTGTTGACCCACGGCTTCACGGTCGATGAGAAGGGTCGCAAGATGTCGAAGTCGCTCGGCAATGGCATCGAGCCCCAGGAAATCTGGAAGACGCTCGGCGCCGACATGCTGCGGCTTTGGGTGGCGGCGACCGACTACGCCAACGAGATGAGTCTGTCGCAGGAGATCCTCAAGCGCATGAGCGACTCGTATCGCCGCATGCGCAACACGGTGCGCTTTCTGCTTGGCAACCTGCACGACTTCGATCCGGTGCAATCGCTGCCCACGCACGAGCTGGTGGCGCTGGACCGCTGGGCGATTGGCCGCACGCAGGTGCTGCAGCAGGAAATCGCGCAGGCCTATCGGGACTACACCTTTCACCTCATCTATCAGAAGGTGCACAACTTCTGCGTGGTGGACCTCGGCGGTCTCTATCTCGACATTCTCAAGGACCGTCTCTACACGCTGCCGGCTGCCGGCACCGCACGCCGTTCGGCGCAGACTGCCATGTGGCACATCGCCGAGTGCATCGTGCGCTGGCTGGCGCCGATCCTGTCGTTTACTGCCGAGGAGATGTGGCGGCACCTGCGCGGGCAACGCGTCGAGAGCGTATTCCTTACAAGCTGGCACGAACTTCCGGCGTTGCCCGCCGATGACATCGACTGGAACGCGCTCATCGCATTGCGCGCGGCCGCCGCGCGCGAGCTCGAGCGGCTGCGCATGGCAGGAGCGATCGGGGCGCCGCTCGACGCCACGCTCGAGGTCTGGTGTTCGGCGGCGCAGCATCGCCTGCTCAGCGCCCTCGGTGAGGAGCTTCGATTCTTCACGATTACCTCGCAGGCCATCGTGCATGCACCCGGAGAAGCGGCCCCGGTGGACGCGGTCCCGGCGGCGGGCTTCGAGGACGGGGTATGGTTGCGCGTGTGCGTGTCGCCCGATCCCAAGTGTGTGCGCTGCTGGCAGCACCGTCCGGATGTGGGTGTTACCCACGATCATCCCGAACTCTGCGGCCGCTGCGCGGGCAATCTGTCGCTGCCGGGCGAGCAGCGCCGCTTCAGCTAAGCCATGAGCGCCTCCCGCGGCAACCTGCTGTTTCTGTGGCTCTCGGCGCTGGTCGTGACGCTGGATCAGTGGAGCAAATACGTCATCGAGCACCGGCTGGCCTTCATGCAGGCCATCGACGTGCTGCCGGTTCTGCAGATCACCCGCCTGCACAACATCGGCGTGGCCTTCAGCTTCTTCGACTATGCCGGTGACTGGCAGCGCTGGGTGTTCACGGCACTGGCAGTCATCGTCAGCGTCGCGATGGCCATTTGGCTCAGCCGCATCGATCGTGGTGCCCACGTGCTCAGCTCAGCCGTAGCGCTGATCCTCGGTGGGGCCATTGGCAATGCCATCGACCGCATCCGCCTGGGACATGTCATCGACTTCATCTATGCCCATTGGAACGAGCACTATTTTCCGGCGTTCAACGTGGCCGACTCCGCCATCACTGTCGGCGCCGGCCTACTGCTGCTCGATACCTGGCTCGCCAGCCGGCGGGCAGACTCCGCCGGCCAAGAGCCCTGAATTTGAGCTAACATCCCGCTATGCGAATCCTGCTTGCCAACCCCAGGGGCTTCTGCGCCGGCGTCGATCGAGCCATCGACATCGTCGAGCGCGCGCTGCGCATGTTCGGCTCGCCAATCTATGTGCGGCATGAAGTGGTGCACAACCGGCACGTGGTCGACGGCCTGCGCGCCAAGGGGGCGGTGTTCGTCGAGGAACTCGACGAGGTGCCCGATGGTGCCACGATCATCTTCTCCGCGCATGGCGTCTCCACGGCGGTCGAGCAGGAAGCCGTGCGGCGCGGACTGCAGGTGTTCGATGCCACCTGTCCGCTCGTGACCAAGGTTCACATGGAAGTGATCCGCTTCGCGAGTGAAGGCCGGGAAGTCATCCTGATCGGCCACGCCGGTCACCCGGAAGTGGAGGGCACCATCGGCCGCTTCGATACCGGGCAGGGCGGCACCATCACGCTGCTGCAGAGCATCGAGGATGTGGCGAAGCTCGAAGTAAGGGACCCGGAGCGCCTGGCTTTCGTTACGCAGACCACCCTGTCCGTGGACGATACCGCCAACATCGTCGAGGCGCTCCGGCGCCGCTTTCCCTCGCTACAAGCGCCCAAGCGCGAGGATATTTGTTACGCCACGCAAAACCGGCAGGACGCGGTCAAGAAGCTGCTGTCGGAATGCGATCTGCTGATCGTCGTGGGCTCGCGCAGCAGCTCCAACTCGAATCGCCTGCGCGAGCTGGCCGAACGCAGCGGCGTGACCGGGTATCTGGTCGACAGTCCGGACGAGCTTCACCAGGAGTGGTTCGAGGGCAAGCAGAACGTCGGCGTTACCGCCGGCGCCTCGGCTCCGGAAGTGCTGGTGCAGAAGGTGGTCGAGCGACTCCGCAGCTGGGGCGGCCAGCTGCCGGTTGAGCTCAAGGGCATTGAGGAGACCGTGGTGTTCGGGCTGCCGAAGATCCTGCGGGCCAGCGGTACCGCCTGAATCGATTGGACCCACTGGCTGCTGCATGGCAGCCCGCGGTTGCGTTATGTAAGCTGTGCCAATCAGCGCCCCCGGCGCAAGGGGTTATACTGAAATCCATGGGCACCGAGATGGTCACCTCGCGGTTGTCGGCGTGCGGAATCCGCATCACTGAGCAGCGATTGCGCATAGCCAGCATCCTGCTGTCCGCGCCGCAGCACCTGTCGGCCGAACAGATTGCCGAGGCCCTGCGGTCCGGGGGCGCACGCGTCTCGAAAGCCACCGTCTACAACACACTCAATCTGTTTGCTGCCCACGGGCTGATCCGGCAGCTCAGTGTCGACGGTGACTGTGCCTGGTTCGATTCCAATATCGGGCCGCATTACCACTTCCGCGACGAGCAGACCGGCGCCCTGCAGGATGTCGAGCTGCAGGATGTGCAGTTCAGCCGCCTGCCGGAACCCCCGGAAGGCATGGAAGTGGCCGGCATCGATCTGGTCATCCGGTTGCGCCGCCGCACTAGCGTCTGATCCGGTGCTCGCGGGTCTGAGGTAAGCCAGCTCGTAAGACTGGCGGGGGGACACGATTTGGTTGGCAAGGAAAAAGTCCTCATCGTAGGCGGCGGTATCGGCGGCATGTCGTGCGCAATCTCGCTGCGCCGCGCCGGTGTTTCCGTCGACCTGGTCGAGATCGATCCAGCCTGGAAGATCTACGGCGCGGGCATCACGATTACCGGCCCCACGTTGCGGGCGCTCAAGACACTCGGTGTGCTCGACGAGATGAGACAGCACGGCGCCACCTGGGAAGGCGCCTATGTGTTCACTCAGACCGGGCAGCTCATCGAGCAGCTGAACTTTCCGCCGATTGCGGCCGATCTGCCGAGCACGGGCGGCATCATGCGACCCGAGCTGCATCGGATCCTTTCCACTCGTACGCTGGCGTCCGGTGTGCATGTACGGCTGGGTACTACGGTCGAAACCCTGGCGCAGGTCCCCGATGGCGTTGAGATCAAGCTGACCAACGGCCATCGCGAAAAATACGGCCTGGTCGTCGGCGCCGACGGCATCTATTCGAAGACCCGCGAGCGCGTGTTCCCGCACGCGCCGCGGCCGAAGTTCACCGGACAGGTGATCTACCGCATAGTGGCCGAGCGGCCGCCGGGATTCGATCGCACGCATTTCTACATGGGGCCGGATTCAAAGCTGGGGTTCAACCCCGTGTCGCGCACGCACATGTATATGTTCCTGCTGCAACGTTCGCCGGCCAGCCCGTGGGTGGCCGTCGAGGATCAGCCACGGCGGCTGTATGAGGCCATGGCAGGCTGGGGCGGCATTGCGCCTCAGGTACGAGAGACCGTCATGACCAGCAACGCGCACACGATCAACTATCGACCGCTCGAGACTGTGCTGCTGCCCGATCCCTGGTTCTGCGGCCGCGTGGTGCTGATCGGGGATGCTGCGCACGCCACCACTCCGCACCTCGCCTCCGGTGCCGGCATGGCGGTTGAAGACGGCATCGTGCTGGCCGAGGAAATCGCGTCTGACGGCGACGTCGATGCGGCACTGCCGCGGTTCATGACACGCCGGTTCGAGCGCGGCAAGCTCGTGGTCGAGAATTCCCTGCGCCTTGGCGAGCTGGAAATGAGCCACGGCTCCCCGAAGGAGCACAGCCAGGTCATGATGGCGTCCGTGGCGGCGCTGGCCCAGCCGGCCTGATCCGGCGGCCGGTGACACCCCGGACGATTTCAGCCGCTACGGCATTGCCGGCCGGCGCCCGGGTGCTTAACATACCGGCCCTCCGCGCCGGAGTAGCTCAGCTGGTAGAGCAGCGCATTCGTAATGCGCGGGTCGGAGGTTCGAGTCCTCTCTCCGGCATCACACACCGTCCAAAGGGGCCGCAATTTACCTGCCCGATGAGGGTGCCGAGGCGGTCCTGATTGCTGTGGCGATGAGCGGCGCGGGAATGGCGAAGCCAAGAACATGACCTTGTTCTGTTCTGTGGCCGGAATAGACACCCACAACTTCTCCGGCGGCGTTGACGACGGGCGCGCCGCTGGCTCCGCCGGGGACAATTCGATCGTTGTCGAATTGAAAGATGAGCCACTTGGGCCATGCGCCGTTGCTAGCTACCCTGCCGCTCTGCATGATCTGTCCATCCGGTACGCCGCCGCGCACTGTAGCCACGAGCCATATCTGGGTTCGCTGGGCGGGGACTCTATCAGCGAGGGGCACCACTGGGCCCTGGGCCAAATGGTCTTTGATCAGATAAATGGTCAGGTCATCGAGGGGCTCGCTGCTATGAGTCTCAAGGCGGGTGGCTGGAACGAGTAGACCGGCCACATGGTAATTGCGAGCACTGCCTGAAAAGAATGAAGTAATACGGATGCTCTTGACGAACGCGGCAACGTCCTTGGCCGCCCCCTGCCCGTCGAAGGCGCCTTCGGGTCCGAGCAGGTGGCGCGCGCTGACAATGTAAGAGCTCGTTCCATCCTTTAGCTTGACAACGCCGGCGGAACCGGCAGATCCCCTGCCACCTGTAGTATTGAATTCGGGTTCGCCAGCAAAGGCATCTGGAAAAGTCGGGGCGGCAGCAGGCGTTGCCGCCGTAGCTGCATTTGATGCCGCAAGAACTTGGGCAAGATGGAAGGCTGCGATCAGCAAGCCGGAGGATAGTGGTTTCACGACAGAGCTGTCTTGACGCGATTCGGCAGCGGCTCCTGCGCTAACTAGTGTGGTCGGTGTGCGACGAGGACCTTGGAAAAGAAATCGTAAATCCCGGAATCGCCCATGCGCCGGGCGTCTGCCAGCTCGCCGGCTTTGGTTGAATAAACCATCTGATCGGCTGGTGTGAGCAGGACCGCCGCCGGGATGCCTTTCCGAATCGGATTGCCATACCTGGCAGCGAGGTCCAGATTCCTGTCGAAGTTTCCGACGTTGATCTTTACAACGACAAATAGCGGATCGATCAGAGAAGCGCTTGAGCCGTGCATGGCTTTATCGAGATCGCGACAGTCCTCGCACCAGTTGGCGCCGAATATCAGCAGTACGTCCTTGTGCTGGCTTCGCGCCGCCAACATGGCGCTGCGTAACGCCACGTGGGGATCTGCAGCGTCGTCGTAGGGAAGCGACGCGGCCAGAGCGGCTATCGAAAGTCCGAAGCCCAGAAGGGAGCCGACCAAGGCTTTCACGAAGGAATTTCTCTTTCACGGGCCGAGGTGCAACATTCTAGCGCTCGTATCCCGGCTTGCGTGTCTGGCTGTTCGGCCTCGCTTCCGGAGGCACTTATGTATGGTTCGCTTCGGCGATGCTCTTTGGCGACGTATCATTGCAGGTTGGTACCTGGAGGGCCTACTGCGTAAACGTTGGCCCCGGACAGCGGTCAGGTGCTATCACCGCGGAATGGCGCCGCCTTCGTGGCGCTGTTGGCAAAGCGGGGTGCACAGGCCCAGCGCACGCCGGTAGCTCCCAATCAAAGGGAGGCCTTATCGAGCCCGCGTCGTCGGTCGAAGAAGACCTGCAGCACTTGTTCAACCTCGTCGGGATCGACCGGTTTCGTGAGGTGGTGATCGAAGCCCGCAGCAAAGGCTTGAGCCTTGTCTTCCTTTTGCCCCCACCCAGTGGCCGCGATTAAATAGATTCCAGCGCCCCACCGTTCCGCCCGAACGCGCCTGGCGACTTCGTAGCCGGTAAGGTCTGGCATGCCGATGTCCAGAATCATCGCGTCTGGTGCTGCTCCTTGTGCGAGCAGCAAGGCTTCCTTGCCGCAGTAGCCGACAGAGACGCTATATCCATCTGTTTCCAGCAACATCGCCAAACTGTCCGCGGCGTCACGATTATCATCTGCAACTACGATCCTGTGCTTCGATTCCTGGCGCCGCGAAAATGCAGAGTGCTGTGGCGTCTCAGCCGAAGCGCCTGAAGTAACCGCGGCTCTTGGCAGATGGATTGTAAATTCGCTACCCATCCCGGGACCGGGGCTGCGCGCATCGATTGTGCCATTGTGTAGAGTAATCAGACCCTTCACCAGGGCAAGACCGATGCCTAACCCACCCTCAGAACGCGCAATCGCCGAATTTACCTGGGAGAACATCTCGAAAAGACCCGCTAGCGATTCTGCGTCGAGGCCTATGCCGGTGTCCTTGACCGCGAGGGTAATCTCGTCGGGCGACAGCGTAACGCGCAAGTCGATATGTCCGCCCTCGTCGGTGTATTTGGCGCTGTTCGTGAGCAGGTTCGACAGCGACTGCGAGAGTCTAAGAGGGTCGACCGTCAGCATCACCGGCTCTGACGGCATATCAATGCTCAGCCGATGGCGCTTGGATTCGATGAGTGGGCGGGCTGTCTCGACCGCCGCCTCGATCAGCGAATCGAGGGACACCGTTTCGAGTTTGAGATCGAGTCGCCCTTGGGTAATTCTCGATACGTCCAACAGATCGTCGAGCAACAACGCCATTCTGCGGACTTGGCGGGAGATGACGTCCCGCGCCCATTGATCCTGCCCCTCCTTGAGTGACCTTGACTCGAGCACTTTCACCGCCAGACGAACCGGCGCCAGCGGGTTGCGCAATTCGTGCGCGAGGGTCGCGAGAAACTCGTCCTTGCGGCGGTCAGCTACGCGCAGCGCGTCCTCGGTGAGCTTCAATCGACTGATGTCGAGATTGATTCCTGCCCAGCCCGATATCTCGGCGTCTTCCCCCCGGATTGGGACTCCTTGCGACAAGATGGAGTGATAGGCAGCATCCGCACCCCGGAAGCGATTTTCCCGATACCACACGCCCCCGGTTTTGACGCACTCGGCCCATGATTCCAGCGTTTCGCGCGCGTCATCGGGATGCAGTACATGGGCCCACCCGAAATTCGAGTATTGTTCCTGCGTGAATCCAAGCAAGCGCAAGAAGGACTCACTCACGTAGAGATTTCGGCCATCGCGGTCGCACACCCATACGCCATAGTCGATGGATTCTCCGATTGCCCGGTATAGCCTCTCGCTGCTTCGTAAGGCCTTCTCCGCCTGCTTTTGCGCGGTGATGTCGATCAAAAGTCCAGAAATGAACACTACCTTGCCATCTTCATCGAGCTGAACCTTTCCGCGCCGCGCCATCCACTTCTCAGAACCGTCTTTCAATTGGACCCGAAATTCGGTCGACGCGAAGGCGCCACCGCTCAGGGCGATCTGCTCGGCTTTCCTCACGGCATCCAGGTCCTCGGGATGAATATGGCTATAGTGCAGCTCAGGTGGGCCATTGAGCTCGTATTCACCGAGCCCATATAGCGCGGCTAAGTTTCGGTCGGCCTTGAACTCGTTCTTCCGAATGTCCCAAACCCAGCTGCCAATCTCCGCGGCGGCCATGGTGCTCTCCAGACGAGCCGTCGCTAAGGTTAATGCCTGCGATCGGGCGTCCACTTCCTCGAGCATATTGTTGAAGGCATCGACGACTACGCCAATTTCGTCATCGCTGATCTTCTGAACTCGCAAGCTGTAGTCCCGCCGAGTAACAACATCCCGCGCGACCGCTACCATGGCATCGAGAGGCTCGGTGATGCCGCGTTGTAGGCGACGCGATAGCAGGAAGGCCACCGTGAGACACAGGAGGGTGACGAGAACAAAGATGCTGAAGTAGGTTTCGACTCTCGAGACAACGTCGTACCGAGCCCTTAGGTACAGAGTTCCCAATGCCTCGCCGTT
>JBAUYT010000014.1:0-4164 GCA_049584935.1 Steroidobacteraceae bacterium | reverse complement strand
GGGCCAGCGAGGTCACCGCGTGATGGGGCGGATGACCATGCGGATCAACGACGGGGCCGCCATTTTCGTGGGGTAACAGGCGCGCTCGCAGGTGGAAAATCTGCGTCCGTCGAAACGCCGGCGCAATTTCGGCGGCAGCCCGGTTCAGGATCGTGCTCTTGCCGCTGCCGTCGGGTCCAAGGAAGACGACCCAAAGCCCCGTCCGCCGCGATATCCGACCAATCACGCGCGGCAATTCGTGCAGGCGCGCCGCCCAAGAGATCGGCCGTGCAGCGTGGATCGTTGCCCGCAGGTGCCGGAGCATTGCGCGGACATCCGACCAGTCACCACCAGCACCGGCTCGGGTAATCCGCTCAACATCCGCCTCGCACCAAAAGCGTCGAAGTTGGGCGGCCGCCCCGGTTGGGTCTTCACCGTAAATCGCGCTCAAGTGACGGGCCTGCCGCTCGTTCAGTTCCTGCTTCTCGGTCTTCTTCAGAAAGTAATAAATGAATTCGCTCGCGGGAGCGGGCACCGTGAATCCCTTGGAATCGCCATTCGATTCGAGAGCCGGTCGGCATTCGGCGAGAAGCTGCACGGCGTCGAGCAGCGGCCGGGCCTTTTCACAATAGCCGCAGCTGAAATCGGGGTGCAAAAACCACGGTCGTCCATCTGGGCCAAAGCCGGCGAGGATAAAATACCAGGCTTGCCGCTCATGCCGAAGGACCTGAACGAGTTTGGCACCGTTCTCTCGAACCAGGTCGAACAGGAGTCGGGGTAGCTTGGCCGCATCGTCGACATCGACGACGAGGTCGAGATCACTCGGGATACAATGCGGGAACTCCCTGGTGTCGCCGACGGCGCAGAAGGCAACCGCGTTCGTTTCGAGAACACGGAACAATCGGCTCGCGAGCTCCACACGCGCTTGCTGCGCATCCATCGGATGGTTCACGATACAGTGGTTGCCGCTTGCGGTTCAGAACCAGTCTCGGTATGCAGGACCCACCACGCCATGACAAGCATGGTCGTGGTGTAGCTCGCCAGCAAGCCCAGAATTGCACCGAGAAGGCCCCATGTTGCCACGGCGGCGACCCCAAAGACACACGTGACCACGGTGGAGATCACATAGGCCCAAAGGACCCGGTCTGGTCTTCCATACGCCCTCAGGACCGACCCGAGCGTGGCGATCGCGGCCATTGGCAGCGGGACGAGACCAACAAGCCAGACAATATCACCGTATTGCATGTAGCGACCCTGATAGAGCAGTTCGATCAAGGGTCGACCAAACTGATCCATCAGCAGAGCGTAAATGGATGCACCGGCGCAGAGGACCACCAGCACCTTCAAAAGCAACGAGGTGGCCCGTCTTCGTTGTCGCATTCGGGCGAAGGCCGGGATCAATAAAAACGTGAGAGCGGTATATGTTTGAGCTGCCGGCATCACCAAAAGCATCAGCGCTTTCATCGCGCCGTCCGCATTCAATCCCACGAACAGCGGCAAGATGAGGTAATAAAGAGATCCTGGAACCGCTGTTAAAATTCCCGTTACAACCGACCAACGGCCATAACGCCAATGTGTGTCCACGACCTCCTTGATGAAGTCGCCTCGCCACGGCGACCACAGGCGGAAACGCTGCCATGAAATGATGCGAACGACGGCCAGGCCGCTCGCGCCGGCCGCAGATAGAGGCGCGGTAAAGGACGACAACGCTGCCGAGCGATAGAGCGCGTACATGATCGTAAGCATTCCCACGGTGTAGATCGCGCTCGCACCCGCGGCCAACCGCGGGACCATCTGAACATAAAACGCGCGCCGCAATAGCCATAGCAACAAAATTCCCGGGGCGGCCAACGCGTAGCCCAGCACGCTCGACCCGGACGCCGGGGACGCCCACAACATCAACGCGAGCCCAGCGCAGGCGAGCCCCGCTGAAATCATGGCGGAGATGCACCAATGGAGGACCGCGAGGATCGCGAGATATGGGGAGAGCCGATCGCGAAAACGACTTGACCCGAACACCATCATCGGTTCGGTCAAGAGCCCGCCATGAAGGCTCGTTATAATCCAAAACATGGCGCTGGCGGCAACGTAGCCCCCATATTCGGCTGGTGCGAGCCAGCGCGCCAGGCACAAATTGGCGGCAAAGCTTGAACCCCCGAGCAGGGCTTGATCAATCGCAGTCCAGGAAACCCGGCCGATCACGGATCCAAACCGAGCAATCGGCACTACTATGCCGTTGCCGCGGCGCTGTGACTCCCGGGTCGCGGTTCCGTCATCCTGCATCCGCCACGAACTCCGCCCGCGCCCCGAAGGGATGCAGCGTCACCCCTCAGCGCGCCCTTTGCTGTACGATATCAGAGTCATCGACCTATGGGAAGGGACTTGATTAAGAAAAAGGATAGATTTGTGAAACTTGACGGTGTTCACCGTAGCGGGCTACGATGTTTGAGTTGGGTGCATTGCACGACTTGCCCAGCAGGATTACTGTGCCCTTATGGTTAAACTTGCGCGATGAGGAGCTTCTTGCCAAATGCGCAGCAGCAGCTATGTCAGCAAAGACGACCTGATCTTGGCGTCGGCACGTGGTCACTCTGTGTTACACATTGGATGTGTCGGGTTCACAGATCTGCCTGCCGCGGAACGGGTCAGGTTGGCCCAGCGCAGCCTTCACTGGAAGCTCTCGCAGGTGGCCGCGACCATCGGAGTTGATTATAGCAAGAGCGTCATAGACGAGTACCGCCGTCTCGGCATCTTCGACAATGTAATCTGCGGTGACGTACAGCAACTCGATGACGTCCCACTCAAAACGACATTTGAGATCGTGGTCGTAGCCGACATCATCGAGCATCTCTCATGCCCTGGCGCCATGCTGGACGGGCTCAGACGGTTTTGTACGAGCGCCTCGCGTGTCATCATTACAACCCCTCACGCGTTTGGCTTGCTGAACTACCTTCGGTTTCTGTCAGGCCGGTTCAAGGAGGGCAATGAGCATGTGATGACTTTTAACATCGCAAACATATGTAATCTTCTAACACGGCACGGATATGAAATCGATTGTATCGATACCTGCTATCAGTCGGCAGCCAAGAGCAAGGGCTGGGTGTTCCACCTCGGGAAAATCCTGTTCCGCGCGTTTCCGAGGCTCGGCGGCACGCTGTTCGTCGTCGCGCACCTGGCCGTCAATGAGCACGCCCCCCGCATGTGAAGGGAGGCTGGACCCTTACGCCTCACCCTCTTTGGCCAAATCACATGTAGAGGTATATTTCCCACATCTGAGTTACACGTCAATTTAGACCACGTGTCCGCCTGAGCACGGGGCGACCCGTCTCACAGTATGCAGGTAACGAGGGTTGCGCCGGATGAGCCGGTGCCGAGCCTCATGCATAGGGAGACGGGTCATGGCGGATCGTATCACCTACGTTGGGCTTGACGTTCACAAGGAAAGCATTGTTGTCGCGGTGGCGTCGGGTGGCCTGCGCGGCGAGGTGCGGGAGTACGGCCGGATCGCGAACACGCCGCCGGCATTGGACCGTCTGCTGCGCAAGCTCGGCGGCGGCGGGACGAAGCTGCGGTTTTGCTACGAGGCGGGACCGTGCGGTTATGGCCTTCACCGTCGATTGTCGGCCCGGGGACACGAATGCGTCGTGGTGGCCCCCTCGCTGATCCCGAAACGGGCGGGTGACCGGATCAAGACCGACCGGCGGGATGCCGCCAGCCTGGCCAAGCTCCACCGGGCGGGCGAGCTGACCGCGGTGTGGGTTCCGGATGCCCGGCACGAGGCGATGCGCGATCTGGTGCGGGCACGGCTGGATGCGGTGCATAGTCTGCGCCGGGCGCGCCAGCAGCTCTCCGGGTTTTTGCTGCGTCAGGGATGCCACTATGGCCGGCCTGCCTGGACCAAGCTGCATCGTCGCTGGCTAGCTGGGCTCAAGTTCGAGCAGGCGGTCCATCACATCGTGCTGGAAGATTACATCGCGGCCGTCGAAGTCGCCGCGGCGCGGCGCGATCGCTGACGGCGCAGATCGAGGCAATGCTGCCGGACTGGACGCTGGCCCCGGTCGTTGCGGCGTTGCAGACGATGCGCGGCATGGCGCTGGTCAATGCGGCCACCTTGATCGCCGAACTGGGCGATCTCTCGCGCTTCCCCAACCCACGCCAGCTGATGGCCTATCTCGGGCTGGTGCC
>JBAUYT010000013.1:0-31820 GCA_049584935.1 Steroidobacteraceae bacterium | reverse complement strand
GTCCGCGCCGGGCAGCCGGCAGTCGCACAGCACCAGCTCCCTGGAGGCCATCAGGACAGCAACCCGACGCGGCGCGCGGCCAGCACCAGGTACAGCGGATCACCGCTGCGCGCGTGCTCCTGGAGTGCCGTGAACGCCACGCTCGGATCGTGTTCGTCATCGGAGTCCACCGCTGCCGCGGCGATCGCTGCGGCGGGCGGCGGCGTCAGCGCGCGCAATGCATCGAGCTGACCCTGATCGAGCGGCGTCGGCATGCCAATCTTGGGGTAGACGGCCAGGATGGCCTGCCAGAAGTAGCGCACCAGGCGGCCCGGATCATCGATGTGCGGACTGATCACGCGCACCCAATACGATCCGGTCATGGCGTGCAGGCCTTCGAAGCTCATGGTACTGGCGTATAACGCCAGTGAGGCCCGCGTCACACGCTCGAGGGTATCGACGCCGATGCGCAGGCGGCCGATCAGCGGCGCAAATTCATCCTTGGCACCGACCGCGCGCATCCAATGCCACAGCAGATCGGTCTCCACTTCGACGTCACGAAATGCGGCGATCGGCTGCATCGCGGCGGCGAGTGCGAGTGGCTCGTCGGTGTCGGGGGGACCGCGCGGCTCATCTCGCAGCGGCAGCCAGGTGGCGGCCCAGTAGCCGAGCGCGGTCGCCATCTCGGCGTCATCGTTGCGCAGCACGCCGTATGCCAGCCGCATCAACGCGTGCAGCGCACTCGCGCCGATGCCGCGGGCCAACTCGGGCGCGTAGCGGCGAATGGTTGCGTGGCCACCCAGCCGTTCGGTCTCCGTCGCAAAGAATCGGCGGTAGTCGCATTCGCGCGAGCGATCGCCGAGCGCCTCGAGCCAGCTGTCGCGCGTGATGGGCGCGACCGCCGCCGCCAGCTCCGGAACCTGGTTGCAGCGGTTGTAAAAGTCGGCCACCTCGAGCAGCCGCCGCGACGACGCCCCCAGCCGGCAGTGGATCTCCAGCAGCATCGGCAGGTGGCTTGCCAGCACCCGCGGATACTCGGCGCTCTGTTGCCGCGTGGCGGCGATCAGTTGCTCGGCGGTCCGGCGGGCATCGTTGCGGGCAGATTGAGGCACGGGCAAGTTCACCCCTGGAAAATCCTGGCGCAGCCGGGCGGGCGGAATTCAGCCGCGCCAGTGATCATATATGTAATTTTAAGTTTGACAATGTGCTTTTATGTTAGACAATGTACGAATTGTCGCGGTGCCGTCACAGCGTTTCGGTCAGGCCCGACGCCGATTCCTTAACATACCAATCCGCGCCAGCAGGGGGGATCACCACGACATGACGGGCCTTTTGCGTCCAACTCTCGCCGCCGCCGCCGCGACGCTGCTGCTGAACATTCCGCTGGCGGCCACTGCGGTCGATGCCGCGCCTCCGGCCATCAGTCCCGCCCGCTGCGCACTGAACCGCGCCGCCGGGCCGATCACCTTCCTGACCTCGTTTGCGTATGCGGCCACCAGCGGCATCCTCGACGTGCTGGCCGCCCGTCAGCTCGGCTACTTCGACGCACTGTGCCTCAGGATCAGCATTGAGCCCGGTTCCACCAACGAGCAGCTGGTCAGCGCCGGCACCGCACAGCTCGCGGGGCTCGGCGATGCCTCGAGCGTGCTGGTCGCCATCGACAACGGCGCCGCCATCACCGGACTGATGACGTATGGCAACACCAGTGCGATCGAGCTGCTGACGTTGCAGAGCCGCGGTATGAAGTCGCTGAGCGAACTCGCAGGCAAGACCATCGGCTACAAGGTGGCGCCGGCGCCGCAGATCAGCGCCATGCTAGTGGCCGCGCACGTGCCGATCGAATCGGTCAACTTTGTCTCGGTGGGCTTCAACCCGGCCAGCCTCGCCAACGGCAGCGTTGCCGGGCTGATCGCCTACAAGTCGAACGAACCGCGGATACTTGCCGCCGAGGGCTACGCGGTCACCGAGTGGGACCCCGAAGCCTATGGCATCCATTCGACCTTCAACGTGCTGGTTGCCAACCGCAAATTCGCTGCGGCGCACCCGACCGCGGTGCAGGACTTTCTGCGCGCCACTCTTCATGCCTTTGCCTGGATCAATCAGTCCGATGCCAATCTGGATCGGGCACTGGGCTTTGCGCAGACCCTCTCGACCGCCGGCTTCGACCTGGCAGGCAGCCGGGAGCGCTGGAAGATCGAAGCCAGACTGATCGCCAGCAGCCAGCCGGCCAATACACCATTCGGACACATCGCCGATGCGCAATGGCAACCCGAGGCCGACATGCTGGTGCGCGCCAAGCTGGTCAGCCGGCCACCGGTGGTGGCGAGCGCGCACGACAACGCCTATCTTGATGCCATCTACGAAGGCACCACCCTGGTGTGGCCGGCGCCATGAAGGCCTGGGTGCAGACCGGATTCGGCGGGCCGGAGGTCCGGGTGCTGCTGGAAGTGCCACGGCCGGTTGCCGCCGCCGACGAGGTCGTCGTCAAGGTCATCGCCTGCGCGCTCAACCGCCTCGATGTGCTGCAGCGGCGCGCAGCGCTGGTGGGCGCATTCCGCTTGCCGCACATCGCCGGCATGGACATCGTCGGCGAGGTGGTCGAGGCAGGCTCGGCCCAGGGCGAATACCTGCTCGGCACCCGCGTGGTCATCGATCCGGTCGTGACCTGCGGTCACTGCGACATGTGCCGCGCCGATCAGCCGATGTACTGCCGCAATTTCCGCACCATCGGCTCGAGCCGCGATGGCGGCCTGGCCGAGTTCGTCGCCGTGCCCGCCCGTAATTGCATTTCAGCCGACTCCTCCCATACGACCCTTGAGCAGCTTGCCTGCGTACCGGTGGCATCGGTCACGGCGTGGCATGGGCTGCTTGCGGTGGGACGGATCCAGCCGGGCGAAACCATTGTCGTGCCGGGCGCAGGCTCCGGCCTCGGCGTGGCCGGCGTGCAGCTCAGCAAGCAGCGCGGCTGCCGCGTAATCACCACGGTCGGTGGTGCCGGCAAGGTCGAGCCCGCGCGGACGGTCGGCGCCGACCTCGTCATCGATCGATCGCGCACTGACTGGGTGGCCGAGGCGCGCAACACCACCGGCGATGTCGGCGTCGACATGGTCTGGGATCACGTCGGCGGCCCGTTCCTGCAGCAGGCCATCGATGCCCTGAGGATCGGTGGGCGGATCGTGATGTCCGGCAGCACCGCCGGCAACCAGTCCTGCTTCAAGAACACGAGCTTGTTTCAATGGGGCAAGTCGCTGCTCGGACATGGCGGCTACACGCCGCAGGAGATGCGCGCAGTGGTCGCAGCCTACTGCCGCGGCGAGCTGCGCGTGGTCGTCGACAGCCGCTGGCCCTTCAGCCAACTGCCGCAAGCCGAGCAACGGCTCGAGTCCGACGACTTCTTCGGCAAAATCGTGGTATGGATGTAATCAGCGCATCAGCTGCCACCCCGCGCACCGGCGCCATCCGGCTCGAGCGGATCAGCAAGCGCTATCGCCGCGGCGAAGCCGAGGTCGAGGCGCTCAGCGACATCGATCTGCTGATCGAGCAGCGCCACTTTGTCACGCTGTTCGGACCTTCGGGCTGTGGCAAGTCCACGCTGCTGCGTATCGTCGCCGGGCTGGAGCCGCAGAGCGCCGGGGTGATCTCACTGTTCGGGCAGACCCCGGCCGAAGCCTCGCGCCGCAAGCACCTCAGCTGGGTGCCGCAGTCGCCGGCGCTGCTACCGTGGCTGAGTGTGCTGGACAATGTGACGCTGTCACAGCGGATAAATCGCAACGCCGATCGCGAGCCGGATCCTGACCGCATGCCGCAGGACGCACGCGAGGTGCTCACCGAAATGGGACTGGCGGAGTTCGCCGATGCGCGGCCGGCGCAGCTGTCCGGCGGCATGCGCCAGCGTGCCGCACTGGCACGCGGTTTCGTGCTGGGCGCGCCGCTGATGCTCATGGATGAGCCGTTCTCGGCGCTCGACGAACTCACGCGCGATGCGCTCGGCTGGCATCTGCTCGACGTCTGGGAACGGCACCGCAAGACCGTGCTGTTCGTAACGCACTCGGCCGGCGAGGCAGTCCTGCTGTCCGACCGTGTGGTCGTCATGACGCCGCGCCCCGGCCGCGTCCAGGACGTCATCGACATCACGCTGCCCCGGCCGCGGCCGCGCGATATCGCCGAGCGCCGCGAGTTCGTCGAGCTGGTTCTCGAAGTCAAGAAACGGCTGCGCGGCCAGGGCGAAGCGGGCGTATGAGCTCGTTGACAGGCGGCTCGGCAAACACCCACACGGCGATGCGGCTGCTGGCACCGGCGCTGACGTTCCTGCTGCTCGGCACCATCTGGCAGCTGATCGCGTTCAACCAGACGAGCATCCTGCCGCCGCTGGGCGGTGTAGCCGCGGATCTTGCGGCACGACCGGGCTTCTACCTGTCGAATCTGTGGGTGACGATGTACGCGGCCCTGGTCGGCTTCGCACTCGGCGCGCTGCTGGCGCTGCTGCTGGCCGCCACGGTCATCCACTTCGCCTTTCTGCGCGCGGCGGTGATACCAGTGGCGCTGCTGCTGAACGTCACCCCCATCGTGGCGATCTCGCCGGCGTTGATCGTCGCCTTCGGCTTCAACGCCGTGCCGCACATCATCGTCGCGGCTGTGGCGGCCTTCTTTCCGATGCTGATCAACGCCATGGCCGGGCTACAGAGCGTGGATCCGCAGGCAATGGAAGTCTTCCGCTCGATGGCCGCTTCGCGCCGCGACATCTTCTTTCGTCTGCGCCTGCCTTCGAGCCTGCACTTCCTGTTCTCGGGGGCCAAGCTCGCGATCACCGCGGCCATGGTAGGCGCCATCGTCTCGGAGTTCATGGGCACCAGCCATGGCATCGGAGCCACGATCGTGATGGCGACGACGTATCTGAACCTGAAACAGATGTGGGCCGCGATCTTCGTCTCGGCGCTCAGTACGCTGGTGCTGATCGGGCTGGTCGGCCTGATCGAGCGGGCGACGATTCGCTGGTAGTGAAACCAAATAGCAATCTGCAGCGGGGGGTCAAATGAAAGCGACTGCCGAACACATGCTCTGGATGTACGAGAAGATGATCGAGATCCGCGAGTACGAGGAGACCATGGCCAAGGTCTACCTCGAAGGAAAACTGCCGCCGAAGATCCAGAAGGGCCTGGCCTTCGACATCGGCGGCGGCCCGGTTCCGGGTGAAATGCACCTGGCAGCTGGCCAGGAGCCGGTGGCGGTCGGCGTCTGCGCGCACCTGCGCGACAGCGACACTGTCGTCGGCGCGCACCGCCCGCACCATTTTGCGATCGCCAAGGGCGTGCCGCTCAACCCGATGACCGCCGAGATGTTCGGCAAGGCCACGGGTCTGGGGCGCGGCAAGGGCGGTCACATGCACCTGTTCGATCCGGCCCACAAATTCAGCTGCAGCGGCATCATCGGCGCTTCGATGCCGCCTGCCTGCGGCGCCGCGCTGGCCGCGAAGAAGCGCGGTACCGATGCCGTGGCAGTGGCCTTCTTCGGCGAAGGCGCGGCCAACCAGGGCGTGTTCCACGAATCGCTGAACCTGGCGGCGCTGTGGAAACTGCCGGTGATCTTCATCTGCGAGGACAACAAGTACGCGATCTCGGTGGAGAAAACCGTCTCCACGGCCATCGCCTCCAATGCCGACCGCGCCATGGCCTACGGCATGCCCGGGCAGCTGGTAGCGGAGAACGACGCTCTGCTGGTCTACGAGGCAGCAGCTGCGGCGGTGGCGCGGGCGCGCCGCGGCGAGGGTCCGTCGCTGATCGAGGTCAAGACCGACCGCTACCTGGGCCACTTCCAGGGCGATCCGGAGACCTACCGCCCCGCCGGCGAGGTGGCCGAGCTGCGCAAGAGTGATCCGATCGCGCGGCTCGGTGCGCAGCTGCGGGCGCAGCAGCTGCTCGATGACGCGCGTGATGCGGCCATCCGCGCTGGCGTCAGCACGCGCATCGGCGCCGCCTACGAGTTTGCCCGCGCCAGCGCGTACCCGAAGCCGGAGGACGCACTCCGGCACGTCTTCAATTGATGCCAGACCATAAAGGAGACCAGGCAATGACCACAGCAACCACGCGCCGTCTCACGATGGCCCAGGCAATCTCCGAGGCGATCGCGCAGGAAATGGAGCGCGACCCGGAAGTATTCGTGCTCGGCGAGGACATCGGCAAATACGGCGGCATCTTCGGTGCCACCGGCGGCCTGCTCGCCAAATTCGGCGAACAGCGCATCATGGATACGCCGATATCCGAGACCGCCTTCATCGGCACCGCCATTGGCGCCGCCGCCGAGGGTATGCGTCCGATCGTCGAACTCATGTTCGTCGACTTCTTCGGTGTCTGCATGGACATGATCTACAACCACATGGCCAAGAACACCTACATGGCCGGTGGCAACATCTCGCTGCCGATGGTGCTGATGACCGCCATTGGCGGCGGCTACAACGATGCCGCGCAGCACTCGCAATGCCTGTACTCGACCTTTGCACACATGCCCGGGATGAAGGTCGTGGTGCCATCGAACGCCTACGACGCCAAGGGCCTCATGATTCAGGCGATCCGCGATAACAACCCGGTGGTGTTCCTGTTTCACAAGGGCATCATGGGATTGCCGTGGATGGCCTATTACGAGGGCAGCTCCAACGAAGTGCCAACTGAGCCTTACACGGTTCCATTCGGCGAGGCCAGGATCGTGCGCAAGGGCAACGACCTGACGATTGTGACGTTGAGCCAGATGGTGCAGAAGGCAGTGCTCGCCGCGCAGTCCCTGGCCGATACCGGCATCGACGTGGAACTGATCGACCTGCGCACCATCGTGCCGCTCGATCGCGAGGCGGTGCTCAAGTCGGTGGGCAAGACCGGTCGTCTGCTGGTGGTCGACGAGGACTACCTGAGCTTCGGCCTGACCGGCGAGATTTCGGCGCTGGTCGCGGAAAATCTTGACCGCCTGACCATGAAGGCGCCGGTGCGCAGGCTGGCCGTGCCCGACGTGCCGATTCCCTACAGCAGGCCGCTGGAGCAATTCGTGATTCCGCAGGTCGACTCGATTGTGAGCGCGGCCAAGGAGATCATGAAGTCCATCCGGGCCGCCGCATGAGTATGCTCAACGTCGTGGTACCCGCCGACTTCTGGAAGGACATCGACGCCGGGACAGAGGCTTTGCTCGACAGCTGGCTCGTGGTCGAGGGCGATCATGTTGCCCTCGGCCAGCCGCTGGCCAACGTCGTGCTGGTCAAGGCCAACTACGAAGTGACCGCACCTGGCGCAGGAGTCATCGATAGAATCCTGGTACGCCCAGAGCAGACCTTTGCATCGGGACAGCCGCTCGCACTCATACGCACCTGAAGGCGCGCGGCCGGCGGCGCGCCCCGGCGGGCCCGATCAGGTCCGGCGATGCGCGGCTCACAACGGCTGGCATGCGCGCTGAGGCAAGCCGCTGCGGCCGGCTGCCGGCTATGATTGGCGGCATGACGGGCTCGTTCCTCAATGACGGGTTTTTCCAGGCGCTCGGCAGCTCGGTGCTGCCGGTCGAGGACGCGGAGTCGCTGCCGCCGCTCTGCTACACCGATTCCGATTTCTACGAGTTCGAGAAGGAAGCGCTGTTCAACCACGAGTGGTTGTGCGTCGGCCGCGAATCCTGGGTGCGCCAGCCCGGCGACTACTTCACCAGCTCGATCGTCGGCGAGCCGCTCATCGTCTGCCGGGATCTGGACGGCACGCTGCGCGCCATGTCGGCCGTATGCCGGCACCGCTCGATGCTGGTGGCGGAGGGCCGCGGCAATGCCCGCGGCTTCGTCTGCCCGTACCATCACTGGACCTATTCACTCGATGGCTGCCTGCGCAACAGCCCGGCGATGAACCGCACCCGCAACTTCGACCGATCCTCGATCCGCCTGCCGGCGCTCAAGCTCGAAGTCTGGCTCGGGTTCATCTTCGTCAACTTCGATGCGGCCGCGGCGCCGCTGCAACCGCGCCTTGCGGCGGTGGAGGCGGCGGTGGCGCACTACGAGATGGAAGGGGCGGAAGAAGTGGGCCAGGCGCAGACCAGGCAGTTCCCCTGGAACTGGAAGGTCATGTTCGAGAACAACAACGACGGCTACCACGCCAACAAGCTGCATCACGGGCCGTTGCACGACTTCGTGCCCAGCGAACGCTCATCGTTTCCGGACATGCCGGCGGACACGGCCGGCTACCTGCGCCGCAACGGCACCCTGCATCCGGACGCCAGTTTCAATGCCACGCAGCGCGCCATCCTGCCGGTGTTCCCCAGGCTGACTGCAGAAGATCGGCAGTGCATGCTGTTCGCCAATATCCCGCCGACGCTGTCATTGGTGCTGACCAGTGACATGGTGATCTATCTGATCGTGCGGGCGGACGGACCCGAGACGCATGCCATGGACGTTGGCGAGCTGGTGGTGCCGGGCGCCAGCCGCGATCCGGGCTTCGAGCACCGCCTGGCGATGATCATGGACGCGGCCGGCAAGATCATGGCGCAGGACCAGCATGTCGACGAGCTGGTGCAGATCGGACTGCGCTCGCGCTTCGCCATCCGCAGCCGCTATTCCTGGCAGGAAGGCGCGCAGCGCGAATTCAATGGCTGGCTGGTACCGCGCTACCAGGCCTGCTGGCGCTCGCTGCGGGATCGCGCCGGCACCGCCGCATCCGGCTGAGGCGCCTACTCAGGCAGGCTTGGTTCCTGGTGGCCGCATGGCCGCGGCCAGCACTACGATCAGCAGCATCAGCACCGCGTTGCCCTGGAACAGTCCGCCGAAGCTACCGAACACGTCCTTGATGAGGCCGCCGAGATAGGGACCTACCATTGCGATGGTCGTGATGAGATTGAAGGTGCCGTAGATCGCCGGATTCTCCGACGGCCCGAAATAGTTGACCAGCAGCAGCGTGGTCGCCAGCAGCGTCATGCCAAAGCCGAACCCTTCGGTCACGGCGAACACCCCGAGCGCAACGTGGTTGTTGGCAAAGGACAGCGCCAGCATCCCCAAGCCCTCGCCCACGAGGCCCGCCACCAGCAACCACTTGGGATCGATGCGAGTGGCCAGCGCGCCGCCCAGGTAGCGTGACAGCGCTCCTACTGCGCCGTTGGTGCTGAGTACCGCGGCGGCGACGCTGGCGGAAATGCCGAGGGATGCCATGTGGGCCGGCGCAAAACTGCTGGTCGTGAGTACGCACTGCAGGGTGGCGGTCATCGACAGCGAGATGATCCAGTACTGCGGTGTGCGGATCGCGTCACGAAAGCGCCAGTCGCCGTGCGCGCGAGGCGCACGCGCTGTCGGATCCGCGGGGTCGGCGGCGGCATCGGCCGGCGGAGTCTTGACGAAGACGAGCGCCAATACGGTCAGCAGCAGCATGGCCGCGGCCATCAGCCACCAGTAGAAGCGCCACGAATGTGTCGCGGCCATGAAGCCGTTGGCGGCCAGCGGGCCCGCCACCGCGCCGAGACCGCCGATGGTGAAATAAGCACCGATGGCGGTCGAGCGATTGTCGGCCATCCAGCCATTGAGCAGGTACACGGCCGGCACCACTGCGCACAGCGCAAATCCCAATCCCAGCGATGCCGCGCCTATGAAGTAGCTGTAGATGCCGGTGCTCACGGCCAGCAGGGCGAACCCGGCCACCATGATGGCGCCGCCGATGCCGTAGGTGGCTGCGATGCCAAAGCGCCGGATGGTCCAGGCCGGCAGTGCGCTCGCCAGCCCCACCAGCAGCGCCAGCAGCGAAAAGCCCGTGCCGGCCTGCGACCAGCTCCACGACAGCTCCTGGATCATGTAGGGCAGTACGATCCCCAGCGAGCTGAATGTGGCCGCCGAGATCGTGAAATAGATGGCACTGATGACCGCGAACAGCAGCCAGCGCGTTGCGCGGCTAATCGGCACGGCTCTGCTCCAAGTGGCGCAGTGCCTTCTTCAGCACCTTGCCGTAGCTGTTCTTGGGCAGCGCATCGACGAAACGGTAATGGCGTGGACGCTTGAAGCGCGCGATGCACTGCGCGCACAGCTGGTCGAGTGACTCACGGTCGGGCACGACCTCGCCCCGTGTGACCACGTACGCCACCACCGATTCCCCCCAGTCCCGATCCGGGCGGCCGATCACCGATACCTCGACGATGTCCGGGTGCTGCAGCAGTACCTCCTCCACCTCGCGGGGGTAGATGTTGCTGCCACCGGAAATGATCACGTCCCGAGACCGGTCCTTGAGAGTCAGAAATCCGTCCGCATCGAAGCTGCCGAGATCGCCGGTATGCAGCCAGCCATCGCGCAGCGTTTCCGCGGAGGCGGCCGGATTGTTCCAGTAGCCGCGCATGACGGTAGCGCCGCGCACCACCACCTCGCCGACTTCATCGCAGCGCACCGGCGCGTCGCTCTCGTCCACGGTGCGCACCTCGACCAGGCTCTGCGCCACGCCTACCGAACCGGCGCGTTGGCGCCATCGTGGATGCGCGCGGTCGGCAATGATGTCCGCGCTGAGGGCGGTGATCGTCATCGGCGTTTCTCCCTGGCCGTAGAGCTGTGCAAGTTTCGGTCCGAATCTCGCCAATGCCGCCAGCAGATCCTCGAGGTACATTGGGCCGCCACCATAGAGTATGGCCTTGAGTTGCCGCTCGGGCGCATCTTCGCGGTGATCGAGCAGCCGCCGCACCATGGTGGGTGCCGCAAACAACACCGTGCCCGGCCAGGCGCGGATGAGCGCGAACACTTCCGCGGCATCGAAGCCGTCTGCCTCCGGAATGACGTGGCAGCTCGCCTTCATGACATGCGCCAGCGCGTACAGCCCCGAGCCGTGACTCATCGGCGCCGCGTGCAACAACGCCCGCCACGGCGGCTGCGGATCGACGTCCGCGAAATAGCACAGGCTCATTGCCCTGAGATTGCCGTGGCTGAGCCTGGCACCCTTCGGCTTGCCGGTGGTGCCGCTGGTGTAGAACAGCCAGGCATCCTCATCGGCACCGCACTCGTGCAACGGCAGCGGCGCCTGCTGCAGCAGCTGCCGGTACTCGGCAGCGCCGGCCTCGATCACCCCTCGGGGCGATGCGCTCAAAGTCACCGCGGTCGCAAGCGCCGGCGACACAAACGCCAGCTCCGCGCCGCTGTCGGCCAGAATCCACGCCAGTTCCGCTGGATGCAGTTTGGCGTTGACCGGCACGGCGATCAGCCCTGCGTGCCAGCAGGCGTAGAGGATCTCGAGGTATTCGGGACAGTTCCTCATGACCAGTGCCACGCGCGCGCCCGGTTGCAGCGCAAACCGGTGCCGCAGTGCAGCGGCCAGTCGCGCCACGCGCTCGGCCAGCTCACCGTAGCGGTGCACCACCGCGGCGCCGAGCGCGATCGCCGGTCGCTCGGCGTAGGCGCCGGCAGCGCGGCGCAGGTGCACGGCCAGATTCATTGACGCATCGTAGCCAATGGCCCAGTATATCTCTACACAATCCTACGTTTCGCATAGAGAAACAACCATGCAGAACCAGCAGCCCGCGCAGGCCTACCGCTGGGATGATCTGCCCAAGGAAGCGGTGCGACCCGGGGTGGCGCGCGCCGGCTTCCGCGGTGACGACGTGCTGCTGGTCATGAACTGGCTGCAGCCCGGCATGCAGACCAACCCGCACCGCCACCCGTTCGAGCAGATCGTCTACATCGTCCGCGGCCGCATGCGCTTCGTCATCGGCGGCGAGGCCATCGAGGTGGCAGCCGGCGGCGTGGTGCGCGTGCCGCCGAACGTGGAGCACTACGGCGAGCCGATCGGCGACGAGCCGGTGCTCAATCTCGACGTATTCGCGCCGTTCCGCGAGGACTATCGCCACCTGGTCGAGTACCAGCAGTTCACGGGCGAGCGCTGAATTGCCATGCCGCAGGTCATAGAAGCCGTCGTCACCACGCTCGACATCATCGAACACATGGCCCAGGCGCGCGGCCCGGTCGGCGTCAGCGAACTGGCCAGCGCCGTGTCGATGCCCAAGCCGCGCATCTACCGGCACCTGCGCACGCTGGTCAGCCGCGGCTACGTCACGCAGGAGCCGCAAAGCGAGAAGTACGGCCTGACGTTGCGGCTGTCGCACCTCGGCCGCGCGGTCGCCGATCAGACCGGCGTGCAGGTCGAGATGCGCAGAGTCATGCCGTCGCTGCGCGCGCGCGTGCATCAAAGCGTGGTAGTGGGACAGGTCGAGGATGATGGCGTGCGCGTGCTCGATATCCTGCGGCAGGCCTCCGCGGTGGAGATCTCCTCGCGTCCCGGCACGCTGTTCGAATTCCACTGCACTGCGCAAGGCAAGGTGGCGCTCGCGTTCGGACCGCCGAAGCTGTGGAAGCGCGTGCAGCGCACGCCGCTGCAACGTTTCACCGAGGCCACGCACACCGACATCGACCGGCTCAAGGCCGAGGTCGACAAGGTCAGAAAGCGTGGCTGGGCCGTAGCCCCGGGGGAAGTGCTCAGCGGCATCAATGCGCTGGCCGCACCGGTGTTCGATGCCGCCGGCGCGCTGGTGGCCACCATCGGCATCCTCGGCTCGGTGCAGCACGTGGCAGCGCGGCCCGCGCCGACGCAGGTCGCGGCGGTGCTCGGGGCGGCCGCCGAATTCTCACGCCGGCTCGGGTACCGGGAGACTGCCGCATCATGAGCCGCTTTGCTCTCGCCATCGACATCGGCGGCACTTTCACCGACGCGGTGCTCTGCTGCGACGACGGCCGCAGCTGGAGCGACAAAACCCTGACGACGCCGCGCGACCTGCTGCAGGGATTCTTTCGCGCCGCGGACCTGGTGCTGGCGCGCGGCGGCGTGGCGCTCAAGGACCTCAACGACGTCGTCACCCATGCCACCACCGTGGTCACCAATGCGGTCATCGAGCGCAAGGGCGCGCCCACGGCACTGATAGTCACCCGCGGCTTCCGCGACGTGCTCTACATACGGGATGAGCATCGCTACGACATGTTCGATCCGCAGATCGAGTATTCCGAGCCGCTGGTGACGCGCGAGCTCACCTTCGGTGTCGAGGAGCGCACCTATGCCGACGGCAGCGTCGGCACTCCGGTCGACGAGGCCCAGGTCCGCGCCGTCGCGCGGCAACTGCGCGATGGCGGCGTATCCGCCGTGGCGGTCTGCCTGCTCAACAGCTACCTGAACCCGCAGAACGAGCGGCGCGTGCAGCAGTTGCTGGCCGAGGAAGCGCCGGACCTGTTCATTTCCGTATCGAGCGAGGTCGCGCCGCAGATGCGCGAGTACCTGCGCGCCAGCACTGCGGCAATCAACGCCTACGCGCTGCCCGTCTGCGGGCCCTACCTCGAGGCGCTCGCCGAGCGCCTGACGCAGCAGGGTTGCGGCCTCGAGCCATTGATCATGCTGTCGAACGGCGGCGTGGTCGGCGCGCGCGTTGCCGGCACCTATCCGGTGCGCATGATCGAATCCGGCCCTGCCGCCGGTGCGCTGGCTGCAGGCCGCATCGCCAAACTGCACGGCATCGAGAACCTGATCTCGTTCGACATGGGCGGCACCACCGCCAAGGCCTGTCTGATCCAGCACGGCGAGCCGCTCGTGACCGGAGAATTCGAGGTCGATCGCCGCTACCGTTTCAAGCCCGGCAGCGGCATGCCGATCACGGTGCCCTCGATCGACATGATGGAGATCGGCGCCGGCGGCGGCTCGATCGCACGCGTCGACGAGCTCGGCCTGCTGAAGGTGGGGCCGGAAAGCGCCGGGGCCGATCCGGGGCCCGCCTGCTATGGCCGCGGCGGCACCCACGCCTGCGTCACTGACGCCGACCTGCTGCTCGGCATCCTCGATGCCGACAATTTTCTCGGTGGAGACATGCAGCTCGACCGCGCGCGCGCCGAGGCTGCGGTGCAGCGGATCGCCGACCAGCTCGGCGTCCCGATGCTCGATGCGGCCTTTGGCATCTACAGCGTGGTCGGCGAGTCGATGGCAGCGGCCGCACGCGCGCACGCCACCGACCGCGGCGTCGACTATCGCGGCCTGCCGCTGCTGGCCTTCGGTGGTGCGGGCCCGATCCACGCCTGCTACGTAGCCGAGCAGCTCGACAGCTCCGAGGTCATCTACCCGCCGATGGCCAGCGTGCTCAGCGCGGTGGGTACGCTGGTCACGCCAGCTCGGCTGGATCTGGCGCGCGGCAGCCTGTGCCGGGTCAATGCGCTCGACTGGAACCTGGTTGGTGCGCTGATCAATGACATGGTGGCGGATGGACGCAAGGCGTTGCTCGAAGCCGGCCTGCGCGAGGACAGCATCGCTTACGATTTCGCCGCCGACATGCGCTACTTCGGCCAGCAGGCCGAGGTGACGGTACGGCTGGGAGACGATCCGCGCTTCACGCACGATGCGCAGCAGCTGCGCGCCCGCTTCGATACCGCCTACGAGACGCTCTACGGCGTGCGCCTCGACGACATGGACGTCGAGGTCGTGAGCTGGCGCACCGCGGCGCACGGTGGCGATGCCGGCCGGGACATCGCCATTCGCCTGGCAGAAGCACCGGGGCGCCCCAAGTCGCGACGCCAGGTCTGGTTCAAGGAGCGCAGTACCACTGTGCCGGTGTACGAGCGCGCAGCGCTGGCGCGCGAGCAGCGGATCGAAGGCCCGGTCATCATCGAGGAGCGCGAGACGACCCTATTCGTACTCGGCGGCTGGACTGTCAGTGTGCACGCGGACGGCAGCCTCAAGGCCAAGCGGCCGCATCGGGAGGTGTGACATGGACGGCATCGATCTCGAGATCATATGGGGCAACCTGATCAGCATCGTCAGCGAGCAGGCCAGGGCGCTGCAGCGCATCGCCTTCAGTCCGGTGGTGCGAGAGGCCGGGGACCTGGCCACGGCGCTGTTCGACGACGAAGCACGCATGGTGGCGCAGGCGATCACCGGCACGCCCGGCCACATCAATTCGCTGGGCGCCGCGGCGCGCAACATGATCGACGCCATTCCGCCGTCGCAGATCCATCCGGGCGACGTGCTGATCACCAACGATCCGTGGCTCTCGGCCGGCCATTTCTTCGACATCACAGTGCTGACGCCGATCTTCCGCAAGGCCCGGCTTATCGGCTACAACGGCTCGACCATCCACCACACTGACATCGGCGGCTACGGTGTCGGTGCAGGTGCCCGCGACATTCACGAAGAAGGTCTGTGGATCCCGGTGCTCAAGCTGTACGAGCGCGGGCAGCCAAACCAGACGCTGCACCGGATCATCGGCCGCAACGTGCGCACGCCGGATGCCATCTTCGGCGACCTGTCGGCACAGGTCTCGAGCGGCAAGATTGGCGCCGAGCGGCTCAACGCCATGTGCGCGCGCTGCGGACTGGACGACATCCGCGAACTCTCGAGCGAGATCCTGACCCGCTCGGAGCGGGCAACGCGCCAGGCCATCCGCAAGCTGCCGGCCGGCACCCACCATGGGGAGACCTCGTTTGACGTCCCGGGCGGAGAGGTCATCAAGCTCTGCACCGCGGTGACGATCGATACGGAGCAGGGCGAGATCCTGATCGACTTTACCGGCAGTTCGGGCCCGAGCAAGCTCGGCATCAACGTGGTACCGGCCTACACGCATGCCTACAGCACCTTTGCGGTGCGCAGCGTGCTCAATCCCGAACTGCCCAACAATGCCGGCAGCCTGGCACCGATCAGGATCAAGCTGCCGCCGGATTGCATCGTCAACGCCGAGTACCCGGTGCCCGTGAACGCACGCCACGTGGTGGGCATGTACGTGCCGTTTCCGATCCTCAAGGCGCTCGGGCAGGTCATGCCGGAGCGCGTCGTGGCGGAGGGCTCGGGCGCCGTCTGGACCATCCAGATCCAGGGACGGGACCGCGCCGGCAAACCCTTCATCAGCTCGATGTTCAACTACTCGGGCGGCATGGGCGCGCGCGCTACCAAGCAGGGCCTCTCGGCCACCTGTTATCCGACCGGCGTGTCGGCGGTGCCGGTAGAGGTACTGGAAGCCTCGATTCCGATCGAGTTTACCTGCAAGGAGCTCGTGCCCGGAACCGGCGGCGCCGGCCGCTTTCGCGGCGGTGACGGTCAGCGCGTCGGCTTCCGCATGCGCACCGGCCGCGAATGGCTGCTGAATGCCATTCCGAGCCGTCTCAACAACCGTGCCGAGGGCATGCAGGGTGGCGGGCCCGGCGCCACAGGTCAATTTCTGATCAACGGCGAGGCGACACTGGCCGGTCAGAAGCGCGCCATGGCGGCGGCCGATGAGATACTGATGCAGACACCCGGCGGCGGCGGATTCGGCCAGGCGTAGCGAGCGAGGCATGGCGGTCAACGGCACGGCTTCCGCTCTCGACATGAAAGCCTGGCACTTCAGCACCGAGAGCTGTCCGAAGGAGCGCCAGCTGCACTCCTGGTGCGACACCATGCGGCGCCTGTACGTGCCGATCGGCATGCCCACGGGCAGCGGGCGCTTTCGCGGTCAAGTCTGGAGCGTCGATTCGCCGCTCGGCATGCAGTTCGCGCTGGTGGATGCACAGCCGCACGAGATCGGCGGCCGCTACCTCAACCAGCCGGCGGCCATCTGGCTGACGCTGCTGCTCGAGGGCGAAGCTACGTTGAGCTACGACGACCAGGTGATCCATCTGCAGCCGGGCGACATCGCCTACGGCCCCACTTTCGCCGAAGCGAACCTGCGTTTCACCACTGACTTCCGCCAGCTGTTCGTCAACGCGCAGCGCCTCATACTCAATCCGCGCGTGTTCGCGCCATTGTCGTTGAGTCTCGGCCACCTGCCGGGCCGCAGCGGCATCAATCAGGTACTCTCGGGCATGCTGCGTTCGCTCGCGGACGTCATCGACCAGATTACATCCGAAGATCTGCGGCCGGTGGAGCTGTCGCTGACGGAATTCCTGATCACCGCGCTCGGCGACGAGAAGCGCGCGTTCGGTCTCGGCGGCGTCACCGGAGCGCGTGCCTCGCGCCTGCACCGCATCTGCCAGGGCATCGAGGCCGTGCTCGGCAATCCGGGCCTGACCTTAGGGCTGGTGGCCGAGCGCGAGCGCGTCTCCAGCCGCTACCTGCAGAAGCTATTCACCGAGGCCGGCAACAGTTTCAGCCACTACCTGCGTACGCGCCGGCTCGACCGCTGCCGTGCCGACCTGACAAGTCCGTTGCACGTCGAACTGTCGATCTCGGAAATCTGCTTCCGCTGGGGCTTCAACAGTTCGGCGCACTTCAGCCGCGTGTTCCACCAGGAGTTCGGCTTGTCGCCGCGCGACTACCGGCGCCTCGGCGGCAAATGCGCCCATTCCGACACGCACCAGCACGCGGATGCGGGGACGACGGCATGAGCGGCAGCAGCACCGGCAGCGGGCGCGTTACGCTGATTACGGATACTACGGTGGTAACGCTCGATGCCCAGCGCCGCATCATCACCGACGGTGCACTCGCGATCCGCGGCGATCGCATCATCGCGCTCGGCAAGAGCCGCGAGCTTCGGCAGCAATTTGCCACGGCGCAGGTCATCGACGGACACCGCTTCGTGATCACGCCGGGATTCGTCGATGCGCACATCCACATTACCGGCGATCCGCTCACCCGCGGCTACATCCCGGATGACATCGATGCCGGCTTCGACGACAAGCTCGCGCGCTGGGTGATTCCACGCTTCATCGCGCAAACTCCCGAGGACGAGCGGCTGTCGGCGCAGCTCGCCGCGGTACAGATGCTGCGCTCGGGTACCACCTGCTTCCTGGAGGCGGGCACCATCCGCCATCTCGACGCCGTCGTCGACGGGCTGGTGGCGAGCGGCATCCGCGCGCGCGTCGGCACCTGGGTGGAGGGGCGCGATGCCGATCCGGGGCGGCAGGCAATCGCCACCGAGTGCGCGATTCGCGCACTCGAGGACGAGGTACAGCGTCATCCGGCCGACGGCCGGCTCGTGGCCGCCTATCCGCTGCTCATTGGACACACCACCAACAGCGATGCTGTGTGGCAGGCGGCGCGGCGACTGGCCGATGCGCACGGCCTGGCTGTGTCCGCGCACATGAGCCCGTTCCGCAGCGATCCGGACTGGTATCTTGCACACACCGGTCGCCGTCCGCTCGAGCACCTGGATCATATCGGCGTACTCGGACCCAACCTGGCACTCACCCATCTCGCACACATCGACGTGCACGAGCAGGCGCTGCTGGCAGCCAGCGGTGCCAGCGCCATCTTCTGCCCGATGTCGGCGCTCAAGGGCGCGTTCGGCGTATCGCGGGCAGGACGCCTGCCGGAGATGAGCGCAGCGGGCATCAACCTGGCGCTGGGGACCGACGGCGATCCACCCGATCTGATGCAGAAGATGTCGCTGGCGGCCGCCCTGTTCAAGGATGCGCGGCAGGATCCGCGTGTATTCCCCGCGCAGCAGGTGCTGGAAATGGCCACGCTCGGCGGCGCCCGTGCACTGCGGCTGCAGCACCAGATCGGTTCGTTGGAAGTAGGCAAGAAGGCCGACCTGGTGCTGCACGACACCCAGCGGCCGGAGTGGCAGCCGCTGCTGAATGCGCTGCATCAGCTGGTATGGAGCAGTGACGGACGCGCCGTCCACAGCGTTTTCGTCGATGGCGTACGGGTCGTGGATGACTACTGCTGCACGCTCATCGATGAGAACGCGCTCTACCACCAGGTGGGCCAGGTAGCGCGCGCGCTGCTGGCGCGCTCGCAAGTGCCGAACGTGTCTGCGTGGCCCATTGAATAACAACGGCCGAGGACCCCATGTCCAGCAAATCGTTGACGCCTCACCAGGTACCACTCGGCAAGTTGCCGGATCCGAGCGGCAAGTCGCATCACTGGTACGTACCGGCCTCGGACCGCACGGTGCACTGGGGCTACTTCAGCAAGCAGCTGCAACCGGTCGTCGAAATCGCCTCCGGCGACTACGTCACGCTCGAATGCCTGACGCACCAAGCAGGCGATGACCCGGCGCGAATGATCCAGGGCGATCCTGGCGCCGAGAGCGTCTATCACTGGACCCGCGAGCAGAAGAACGTGCGCCGCCGCGGCGCAGGACCCATGGATGCCGCCAACGGCGCCGGTGGCGGGCAGGGTGTGCACATCCTGACCGGACCGGTACGCGTGCAGGGCGCCGCGCCCGGCGACGTGCTCGAAGTGCGCATCCTGGCGATGCAGCCGCGCGCCTGCGCCAATGCGGCCTTCCGCGGCAGCGCCTTCGGCACCAATCTGGCGGCCCACTGGGGTTATCACTACCACGACCTGCTGGAGGAGCCGAAGCCGCGCGAGGTCGTGACCATTTACGAGCTCGATGCCGCCGGCGGCCGGGATTACGCGCGGCCACTCTACAACTACCGCTGGGGCCCATGCACGGATCCGGACGGGATCGTGCACCGCATTTACGACTACCCGGGACTGGTGGTCGACCCGGAGAAATTCTCGCCACGGCGCGGCGTGCTGCCGCACGTGCGCGTGCCGATCCGGCCGCATTTCGGCGTACTCGGACTGGCGCCCGCCGAGGCCGACATGGTCAGTTCGATTCCGCCCAACTACACCGGCGGCAACGTCGACGACTGGCGCATCGGCAAGGGCGCCACGCTCTACTACCCGGTGGCGGTGGACGGCGCACTGCTATCGGCCGGTGACACGCACGCCGCGCAGGGGGACTCCGAGCTCTGCGGCACTGCCATCGAGTCCTCCTGGACCGGCGTGTTCCAGATCATTCTGCACAAGCAGCGCGACATCGGGCCGCGCAGCCACCTGGCGCAGGTGCAGGGGCCGCTGCTGGAGACGGCGGAGCAGTGGGTCGTGCACGGCTTCAGCTATCCACGCTACCTGACCGATCTGGGCGACGATGCCCAGCAGCAGGTGTTCCAGAAAGCTTCGGTCGATCTGGCGATGCGCGATGCGTTTCGCAAGATCCGCAACTTTCTGATGCAGGTGCACAGCTTGGGCGAGGATGAGGCCATCTCGCTGATATCGGTGGCAGTGGACTTCGGCGTCACCCAGGTGGTCGACGGCAACTGGGGCGTCCATGCCAGCCTGTCGAAGCGCATCTTCGACGGTGGCTCGTGAACCCGCGCTGCGGCGGCCGCAGTGGAGGCGGCGCCCAGCGCGCGCCGGCGCGCAATTCTTTTGGCGCGTGCGCGCAAGATCAAATGCCGCCGCAGGCGCATAGTCAGGCTTGCGGCACTGCCGCTCATTTCTGGAGAACGACCCGTCATGGGCTACCCCAACACACTGATTTTCGTCGACCTGGCCTCCGATGACCCTGCGGCCGCCGGCGAGTTCTATGCCAAGGTGTTCGGCTGGCAGAACGATCCGCGCCCCGCAGGCGTGTTCCATCGCATGGTGCCGGGCCAGCAGTTTCTCAAGCCGGACGGCACGCCAAGCGAAATCGGCAACCTGCACCTCGGCATCTTCGATGCGGCCAATGCGCGGCCGCACCCCAAGGCCGCCGGGGTCGAGCCGCGGACCCTGAGCCGCGACGGGCGCAAGGCGCGCATCTGGATCCTGGTCAGTGCCGACGATTCGGTCGAGCGCATCCTGTCGACCGCCGAGGAACTCGGCGCCGAGATTCTCTGGAAGGATCATTACTGGAAGGAGTTCAACGGCTACAACCACGCCTTCCGCGATCCCTGGGGCAACGAGATCGTGCTCTGGGGCAAGGCCGGCAAGGATCCGGTAGTACCGGAGAACTACACCCGCGAGTAGCCGCGGCGCGGTGCAGCCGACATGAAAGCCGCGCGCTACAGCGGGCATGGTGGCCCCGAAGTGATCCGCTACGAGGATGTGGCGGAGCCGGAGATTGCGCCAGCCGACGTGGTCATCAAGGTGGCCGCGTGCGCGGTCAATCGTCTCGACCTGATCCAGCGTGTCGGACATTACACGTTGCCCGGCTACCGCCTGCCGCACATCGCCGGCATGGACATAGCCGGCACAGTGGTCGAGGTCGGGCGCGAGGTGGACAACATCGCGTTGGGTGACCGGGTGCTGGTCAATCCGTCGCTGACGGGGGTGCGCGGCAACTCGCGCTTCCTCGGGCTCGACGATCGCTACGGCAGACTCGGCGTCATCGGTGCCAACGTCGACGGCGGCTACGCCGAGCTGTGCGCGGCGCCGGCGTCGCATGTGCAAACGATCCCGGACCGGTTCTCGTTCGACGAGGCAGCCTGTATTCCGACCTGCTTCGTCACCGCCTGGCACGGGCTGTCGGAAATTGGCGCGCTCGGCGCCGGCGAATCCGTACTGATTCACGCGGCTGGCGGTGGCGTATCCTCGGCGGCCATCCAGATCGCACGGCGGCTTGGTGCCACGGTGCTGGCGACCGCGCGTTCCGAAGCCAAACTCGAGCATGCGCGCCGACTCGGTGCCAACCACCTGCTCTGCAACCGCGACGCCGCCGTGGCGCAATGGGCCCATGATGTCACCGGCGGCCGCGGCGTCGACATGGTGTTCGATCACGTCGGGCCTGCACTCTGGCAGGCTTCGCTGGGCGCATTGCGGCCGCGGGGACGGCTGATCACCTGCGGCGCCACCACCGGCGCCGCGGTAACCCTCGAGCTCGGGCGTGTGCACCTGATGGGAATCCGGATCATTGGTTCGGACAGCTATACTTACGAGGAATTCGAGCGCGCTCTGAGTCTCTACTGGCGCGGCGGATTCCAGCAGTTCATCGATTCGACTTTTCCGCTGGCTGCGGCCGGCGAGGCTCAACGCCGCATGGACAGCTTGGAACTCACGGGCAAAGTGCTGCTCAAACCCTGAAGGTCCCATGAACGAACCGATGCCCACCTACTTCATTCCGCACGGCGGCGGCCCGTGTTTCTTCATGGACTGGAGCACTACCGGAGACGCCGCCGACACTTGGAATAACACCGCCGAGTGGCTGCGGAATCTATCGACGACGCTGCCGGTACGGCCCAAGGCTATCGTGGTCGTGTCCGGCCACTGGGAGGAGCCTGAATTCACGGCCGCCAGCGTTGCCGCACCGTCGCTCATCTATGACTACACCGGTTTTCCGCCGCACACGTACAAACTGCAATATCCCGCTCCCGGGGCACCGGCGCTGGCACAGCGCCTGGTCGAGCTGCTGTCGGCGGCGGGATTGCCGGCGCGCACCGACCGCGCGCGCGGTTTCGACCATGGCATCTTCATTCCCTTCCTGCTGCTGTTCCCGCAGGCGGACATTCCGATCGTGCCGCTGTCGCTGCAGCAGAATCTCGACCCGGCGCAGCACCTGGCGGCCGGTCGCGCGCTGCGCAGCCTGCGCAACCAAGGCGTGTTGATAGTCGGCAGCGGCATGAGCTACCACAACATGCGCGGCTTCCGCACACCGGCGGGTGCCGAGCATTCGGAAACTTTCGACCGCTGGCTCACGGGCACATTGACCGATCCGAATCCGGCCCACCGCTGGAGCAATCTTGCGGAATGGTCGAAGGCTCCGGCCGCGCGGCATGCGCACCCGCGCGAGGAGCATCTGCTGCCGCTGATGGTGGCGGCGGGCGCGGCGGCCGACGAAACCGGGCAACGCGTGTTCTCGGACACGGTCATGCGCGGCGCGCGCATCTCCGGCTACCGCTTCGGCTGAAGGTTCTCAGCCAGCCTGCACCTGCCGCCGGAATTCGCCGCTGTCCCAGTAGTCGACACGGTGAGCGACCAGGCCGTCACGCACTTCGAAACGGAACATGCCGCGGATCGTGAACGGCCGCGGCGTCGCCGCGGCAGTCTCGCGCCACTGCGCCGTCATGCGATAGGCGACCGCCACGTCTTCACCGTCGGCGATCAGGCGCTCGACCTGGTAGTGCAGCCCTGCAAAGGCGGCCAGAAAGCCGACCAGCCGTTCGCGATAGGCACTGCGGCCCGTCACCGAGTGCCCGAGCGCGGCCGTGTGTTCGTTGACGAAGTCTTCGGTGACGCAGGCCGCGATTTCGTCGGTACTGCCGCGGTTTAACGCATCGAGATAGGCGCGGACCGCGTCGGCGGCGCCGCGCTCGGGCAGCATCACTCGGCGCGGCCCCAGCGCTCCTGCACCTTCTGGTAGACCTGCTGGTTGTGCGATATCTCGATGCGGTTGCCGTCCGGGTCGCTGATCATGCAGACATAGCCGACCGGCGGCGGAATGCGCTGCGGCTTCATGGCAAGACAGCCATCCTTGTCCGCCTGCGCCGCGATGCTGTCGAGTTCCTGCTCGGTCGGCACCTCGATGCCGATATGCGCAAACGGCGTGAGCTGCGGCTGCTGCCTGCCCTGATCCTTGTAGAACATCACCAGCACCAGCACGAACGGATGCTCGACCTGGCCGGCATGCCCCATCCAGGCGCTCTTGCCCATGGGATCCTGGAAGCGCTCGACCAGCACCAGCGGCGTGAACTTTTCGTACCAGGCGATCGAGCGATCGATATCGCATGAGGGCAGAGCAACATGCGTCCAGCGCGGGGTCGTGAGCTGACTCATGCGGTTACACTCCTACAGTCTCAGGGCGCTGTCTTGTCCGGCGGCGCCCAAAGATCGCACCTCGACGGCATCGCGTCTATATGGGATTGTGTGTGCATGATCCTGGTTGCCGGGTCGGCCAATCTCGACTTCGTCGTGCGCACGCCGCACATACCCGCTCCGGGCGAAACCGTGCTGGGCGGCGAGTTCCGTACCTATCCGGGTGGCAAGGGCGCCAACCAGGCTGTGGCCTGTGCGCGTGCCGGCGCGGCCGACACCAGCATGCTGCTGGCGCTGGGAAACGACGCGTTCGCCGGGGCAATCGAGCAATCTCTGCGGCGAGCCGGCGTGCGCATGCTGATCGTGCGTGCGCCGGAGCACGCGACCGGCGCGGCCTTCATCACCGTGGCGGATGATGCACAGAACGCCATCGCGGTGGCGCCCGGCGCCAACTACGCACTGCAGCCGGCCGACCTGCCGCCACTCGACGGCGTGACGCATCTGCTGCTGCAACTGGAGATTCCGCTCGAGACGTTGACGGCCTATGCGCGTGCCGCGCGCGCGCGCGGCGTGGTGGTGGTGCTGAATGCCGCACCGGCGCGCAGGCTGCCGCCCGAGCTGCTGGCCGCATTGGACATTCTGGTGGTCAACGAAACCGAACTGGCGATGCTTGCCGACATACCGCAGGACATCGAGCGCGGGCTGGCGCGTCTGGACCTGCCCTGCGTGGTCGCAACGCTCGGCGCACGGGGCTGCGTTGCGCGGATCAATCAACAACTGCTGCGTCAGGCTGGCTTCCCGGTGACAGCGGTGGACACCACCGCGGCAGGCGATACCTTCTGCGGCGTTTTGGTCGCGGCCCTGAGCCGTGGGCTCGCCATGCCACAGGCACTGCGCCAGGCCTGTGCCGCGGCGGCGCTGGCATGCACACAGGCGGGTGCGCAGTCGAGCATTCCGTCGCACGCGGAGGTGCAGGCTTTCCTGCAGCGCCAGGACAGTGACTAGATGGGTGGCGCATGACACACGGCTGCCGCGGTCTGGCAGGCCCTCAGCCGTGGGCCCACGGGGGGCCGAAATATGCAAGCCCGTAATTCTCCATTCCGTACAGCGCCGCCAGGCTCGGCCGGCGGTCGGTGGGCAGAAAGCCTTACGGCTGCCCCCTGGAAGCTTCGATCGGTGAGCGGAGTCTCGGTTATAGTTGAGCAACTTCTGGCACTCTATACGTTCATGACATTGGGAGTAGTCACCCACCCATGAGTCCTGCCAACAACGTGCTGCGGACGCTTGCGGCAACCACCCTGCTGCTGGCGGTCTTCAGCAGCCCGGCTTTCGCCGTTCTCGGCGGTGACACCGCCTCGGTGGAACAGGACAGCACGCTGCGACATGCACAGCACATCAGCACAGCCATGTTGGTGTTTGAGCGTCACGACCTGACCACCAGCGCCGGCGGCAGCATTCACGAATACGTCTCGCGCTCCGGCAAGGTGTTCGCGGTCACCTGGAACGCGCAACTGCCGCCGGATCTGCGGCAGCTGTTCGGCAGCTACTTCGACAGCTATCACGAAGCCCTCGTGGCACAGTCGGCGCCAGGTACACACCGCCGGGCATTCGTCGTCAGGCCCGATCTGGTGGTCCAGGCCATCGGTCGCGTGCGCGCATTCCAGGGTGTCGCCTATGTGCCCAGCCTGGTACCGGTAGGATTCGATCTGGCGAACCTCAAATAGCTTAGGAATAGCGACGCCATGCCAAGTCTTCGCTGGGTAGCGCCCCTCGCGGCGCTGGTACTCGCCGCCTGCGGCGGCGGTGGCGGCAGCACCGCCGCCACTTCCGGCAGCACCGCTTCGAGCGGCAGCCATAATTATTCCGCCGGCGGTGCCAACGTGGTGCCGCTGGTGGTCGGACCCGGTCCCACCAACCAGACCTCGTTCAACATACCGACGACCAGCGTCAAGGTGTGCGTCCACGGCACCAGCACCTGCACCACCATCAGCAATGTGCTGGTCGATACCGGATCTCCGGGTCTGCGGCTGATGGCCTCGGCGCTCGGCAGCTTTTCGCTGCCCCATCAGCAGGATCCGACTACCGGCAGCAACTTCATCGTCGAGTGCCTGCCGTTTGCGGACGGCTACACCTGGGGTCCGGTTGCCACGGCCGACGTCACCGTCGGCGGTGAAACCGCCAGCAACGTACCCGTCAACGTCATCGACGACACCGCCAGCGGCACTCTCGAGCCGCAGGCACCCTCAAGTTGTACCGGCAGCGGCAGCGAATCCAATCTCAGCTCGGTCGACGCGCTGGGTGCCAACGGAGTACTGGGGGTCGGCCTGTTCAATTACGACTGCGGTGACTACTGCACCCAGCCGGTGCTGGAGCAGACTGACGGCTACCTCTACTACAGCTGCTCGGTCAGCACCTGCAGTGCAACGACCGAGGCGCTGGCTGACCAGGTTGTGAACCCGGTGGCGCGCTTCGCCACGGACAACAACGGCGTGATCCTGCAGTTGCCGGCGATCCCCACTCAGGGCAAGGTCAGCGACAGTGGCTACCTCGTGTTCGGCATTGGCACCCAGACCAACAACGGGCTCGGCAGCGTCACGGTGCTGACGACCAGCGAGTCCGGCTACATCACCACCCTGTACGGCGGTCAGACGCTGTCCAGCAGCTTCCTCGATTCCGGATCCAACGGCTATTTCTTCCCCGACAGTACCATCACGGTGTGCAGCGGCTTCACCGGTGCTTCCGATTTTTATTGTCCGACGAATTCGCCGCTGTCGCTGAGCGCCAGCAACGAAGGCCAGAATGGCAGCACCACCCAGATTTCGTTCCAGATCGACAATCTGAACGATCTCAACCAGACCTATTTTGCGGTGAATGTCGGCGGCCCAATCACCGGCATCACCGGTCTCGGCACCAGCAATTTCTTCGACTTCGGAGTGCCGTTCTTCTACGGGCGCACCGTGTTCACCGCCATTGCGGGCGCGTCCGCGGGCGGAACCACCGGGCCCTATTACGCCTATTGAATCGCCGTCGCATGTCCTATCATGCGGGCGCGCGCAGTGCGCGGCGTAGGAGAGTCCCATGGCAATTGCGCCCTTTCGTTCCTGGCTGCCGGCGGCCATTCTCGGACTGAGCGCACTGCCAGCGCTCGCGGCCGCGCGCGGCTTCCGCCTCGACATTCCGGCGGTCAAGGCGGGCGGCAAGCTGAGCGATGCACAGGTCTTCAACGGATTCGGTTGCAGCGGCAGGAACATCTCCCCTGCCATTCGGTGGAGCGGTGCACCGGCCGGTACCCGCAGCTATGCGCTGACGCTGTATGACCCGGACGCGCCGACGGGTTCGGGCTGGTGGCACTGGCTGGTGTATGACATACCGGCTTCGGCCAGCGCGTTACCTGAGCACGCCGGCGACGCGGACGGCAAACTGCTGCCCGCGGGCGCCAAGCAGGGTCGCACGGACTTCGGCACGGCGGGCTTCGGCGGCGCGTGTCCGCCGGCCGGCGACAAGCCGCACCACTATATCTTTACGATTTACGCACTCAAGGTCGAGAAGATCGACGTGCCCGCCGGCGCCTCCGCGGCCATGATCGGCTTCATGCTCAACGCCAATCAGCTTGCCAAGACCAGCATCACCGCATTGTATGGGCGCTGACGGCGTCGAGATCCGGCAGCTCAAAGTGCACGCGGACGCGCGCGGCGCGGTGTTCGAGCCGCTCGAGCCGGCCATGCTCGGCGGCTGGCGCAACGTGCATGCCGTGGTCAGCGAGCCCGGTGCAGTGCGCGGCAATCACCGGCACCTGCGCGGCACGGAAATCACGGCGGTGCTCGGCCCTGCGTTGGTGCGCTACCAGCGCGGCGGCGCCGTCCAGGAGATCAGCGTGCCGCCGGGCGAGGCCTGGCGCTTCGTATTCCCTGCCGGCACTGCGCACGCCTTCAAGAACACCGGAGCCCAGCCGTTCCTGCTGGTGTCATTCAACACCGAGGAACACGATCCCGCGCAACCGGACGTCGAGCGGGTCGAACTCATCGTCTGAGCCGTATGGCCGCCCGAGTTGTCGCATCGAGCTCAGCGGCCGCGGTAGCGCTGCTGACGGTAGGGTATGCCATGGCCGACGTGCCGCCGCAGCAGGCGCTCACGCTCATGCGTTCGTTGCGCGCCCAAGGCTGCGCCGGTCACGCCGGCGTGCGCGCGCCGCTGCATGTGAATGCATTGCTCAATATCGCGGCAGCCCGGTGGTCGCACGGTATGCCGTTGCAGGCTGCCATCGAGCACTCCGGCTACCGGCAGGATCAGTCCGCGGGATTGCACGTGTCCGGAGATCTGCCGGCGCTGCGGATGGCATTGTCGCAGCGCCTGTGCGAGTCACTGACCGATTCGGGCAATAGTGACACCGGCATCCTGCAGCGCGGCGCCGACCTGTGGATCGTGCTGGCGACGCCGTTCGCCGCACCGGCGCTGGCGGCGACGGCCAATGTTGTTGCCGGTGAGGTGCTGCGGCTGGTCAATGCCGCGCGCGCGCAGCCACAACACTGCGGTCATGGCAGTTTTGCTGCCGCGCCACCGCTGCAGCTCAATGCGCAGCTGAGCCGTGCCGCGCAGGCGCACGCCGACGACATGCTGCGTTACGACTACTTCGAGCACGCCGGCCATGACGGCAGCACGCCGGCGCAGCGCGTTGCCGATACCGGCTACAGCTACCGCGTGGTCGGTGAGAATCTCGCCTTGGGTCCCGAGAGCCCGGACGAAGCGGTCCGCGGCTGGCTGTCGAGCCCCGGCCATTGCCAGAACATCATGGACCCGCGCTTCGGCGAACTCGGTGTTGCGTTCGCGATGACGCGCAATGGCAAGCCGCGCATCTACTGGGTGCAGGAGTTCAGCGCAGCACGCTAAGCGGACGGCATCGTCAGCAATCAACTGCTCAGTGGGGTGCACATGAGTGAATACACGGCCGAAGTGGAGTGGCAGCGCGGCGAGGCCAACTTTCTCGACAACCGCTACAGCCGGGCGCATCGCTGGCGCTTCGACGGTGGTGCCGAAGTGCCGGGCTCGTCCTCGCCGCACTCGGTGCCGCTGCCGTGGTCGGATCCCGCCGGGGTCGATCCCGAAGAGGCGTTCGTCGCCTCGTTGTCGAGCTGTCACATGCTCTGGTTCCTGTCGCTTGCCGCCAAACGCGGCTTTCGTATCGACCGCTATCGCGATCTGGCGGTTGGAACGCTGGGGCAGAATCAGCAGCGGCAGCGATGCATGACCGTGGTGACGTTGCGGCCGCAGGTCAGTTTCTCCGGCTCCTCGCAGCCGTCGCGCGCCGAGCTCGAGTCGCTGCATCATGCCGCGCACGAGCAATGCTACATCGCGCACTCGGTTACGGCGGAAGTGCGCTGCGAACCGGTGATCTCAGAATAGCGGCATCGGGGCGGGCGGTGCCGGGCTCGCAGGCGCCTGCGCTTGCGGCGAATCCCGCTTGACCAGTCCCGCCACCTTGACGCCGAGCAGGCGCAGCCGTCGCTCCAGCGGCGCGCGCTTCAGGCACTGACCAGCCGTGCGCCGGATCAGGCCGGCATCGCAGGTGTAGAACTCGAGCGTCTGCTCGCGCGTCGCGCGCTGGAAGTTGTCGTAGCCCAGCTTGATGCCGATGGTGCGCCCGACGTAGCCATGCCGCTGTAGGTCCTGCGCCACGCGCTGGCACAGATCGGTGAACACGGCGCCGAGCTCGGCGCGATCGCGCACCGCGTGCAGATCGCGCTCGAAGGTGGTCTCGCGACTCATCGATACCGGCTCGCTCTCGGTGACCACTTCGCGATCGTCGCGACCCCAGGCGCACTCGTACATCCAGGCGCCGTGGTTGGGTCCGAAGTGCGAGGCCAGCCAGTGCCGTTCGCAACGTGCGAGTTCGCCGATGGTACGGATGCCGAGCTGCTCCAGCCGCGCGCCCGCCTTGGGACCGATGCCGCTGATCTTGCGGCATGGCAGTGGCCAGATCTTCTCGATAAGTTCCGATTCATAGATGACCGAGACGCCGTTGGGCTTGCGGAATTCGCTGGCCATCTTGGCGATCAGCTTGTTCGGCGCCACGCCGATCGAGCAGGTCAAACCCGTGTCCTCATGAATGGCGGCCTGGATGCGCAGTGCCAGCCTGCGGCCGCCGTCATGCTGGCCATCCGCGGCGGCGGAGAAGTCCATGTAGACCTCGTCGATGCCGCGATCCTCGATCACCGGTGCAAAGCGCGCAATCACGGCCTTGAATCGGCGTGAGAACCGCCGATATTCGTCAAAGTCCACCGGCAGCAGCCACGCCTGCGGACACAGCTGCGCCGCCTTCATGATGCCCATGGCCGAATGCACCCCGAACTCGCGCGCCGGATAGGTAGCCGTGGTGACGACGCCGCGTCCGACGTAGTCCCGCAGCCGCGGGAATTGCTGGCGTACGCCATCGCCGCCCGCATGCCTGCGCCAGCTGCCGCCGATGACCACCGGCTGGCCGCGGAGCTGCGGATAGCGCAGCAGCTCGACCGACGCATAGAAGGCGTCCATGTCGAGGTGCGCAACGCGGCGTATCTGCGGTGGTGGCGCTTCGCGCATCGTGTTTAGCAAACCTCAACGCACCTTGAGCTCTTTGCACTGTACGCCGGCCGCACGGCGGCATCCTGTGTCTCAAGCCTCTCGTGGCTCAACCGACGCAAAGGAGAGTGTCATGTCCAAGTTTATCGAATACGCAGTGGGCGCTCTGGCTGCCCTGTTCATCGTCGCCTGGCAGGGTGCCGCGCTGGGTGGGTCGCTCGATGGCCCCGACGTGCAGACGATGTCGGTATCGGTCAGATACGCGGATTTGGATCTCAGCCGGCCGGCGGACGTGAAGGTGCTGTATCAGCGCATCGGGCGTGCGGCCAACGCGGTCTGTGGCGAGCGGGAACTCACCGGTTCGCACCTGCCGCTACCCTCGTGGCGGCGCTGTGTCGCCGACGCAGTCGACCACGCCGTGGTCCAGCTGGATCGGCCCGCGCTGTCCGCCTACCATCGCGAGCACACCACCGATGTGGCTCGCAAGGGGTAGACGATCGCGACCAGTAAGCTTACCCGGCGGCGTGCCCCGCCCAGGACGCTCAGGTCCCGGGCGGGACCTGCCCAGACCCCCACCGCGTTGCGCAGGCTGCCGCTGGGCGGCCTGCGGGTGTTCGTGGCCGTGGCCGAGCATCTGAATTTCACGCGCGCCGCTGACGCGCTCGGCGTCACCCCCAGCGCCGCCAGCCTGCAGATTCGCGCGCTGGAGCAGTACCTCTCGCGGCCCCTGTTCCGGCGCAGCGGGCGCGAAGTGCATCTGACCGCCGAGGGGGCCGCCCTGCTGCCGCGTGTGCAGCAGGCGCTCAGTGACATCGAGCGGGCGATCGATGATGTCCGCGGCGGCCGTGAGGCCGGGCCGCTCAAGGTCACGACCCTGACGTCGTTCCTGCAGCAATGGCTGCTGCCGCGCATGGCGCACTTTCGCAGTGCACAACCAGGCGTGGACCTCCATCTGCACAGCTCTCCCGAGCCGGTCGACTTCGTGCGCGAGGATTTCCACCTCGGGATCCGCTTCGGGCTCGGTGCCTGGCCGAACCTGCACACCGAGAAGCTGCTGGACGAATGGCTGCTGCCAGTCTGCACGCCGTCGCTGCTGAAGAAATTCGGCCCGGTACGCAATGTCGACGACCTGCGGCGTTATCCGCTGCTGCACTCGAGCGGCGAGCCCTGGACCGCCTGGCTGTTCGACGGCCGCGCCGACGATCCGTCGGCGGGCTTTCGCGGCGCGCTGTTCGAGGACTCCCAGGCCGTGGTACGACTTGCCAATCAGGGCGACGGGCTGGCGCTCGGACGTTGGTCACTGGTGGCGGATGACGTCGCCCAGGGGGCACTGGTGGTCGCCGGGGACCGCCCGGTGCGATTCGAGCGCAGCTACTGGGTCGTCTGGCCCAACCGCTCCAACTCGCTGCCGGGAGTCCGAAACTTCATCGCCTGGCTGAGGCGCGAAGCCGAGGCCTTCCCCAGCCCACCGGGCGCACAGACGATTGTGTCTAGAGAGAAGCAATTGTCATAATTACTTTTATATTGTTTCAATCTATTGCCAAATTCACGACCCACGATCACCCCGCCGATTTCGAGCCCACCGCCGTCAGCTTCGGGCGAGCCGAGTGGCGCAGCAGCGCATTGCGCAGCCGCCATTGCTCGGGTGGCGGCCGCTCACTCAGGAACTGCACCTCCCCGCCGGTATAGATGGCAATCGGCACCCCGTCCTGCAGCAGCACCCGGTTGCCCGCCAGCGCCGCGACCCGCACTCCAGGCGTAATGATGCCGGCGAGATTGAGCGGATCGGCGGCACTGAGGGAAATCAGCGCGTCGTCCAGCGCCCGCTTGCGCACGGCGCGCAGCGCGCCGACGGCATCCGGCAGGGCATATTGCTCGCCGCTGACACCGGCCACGAAGCGCCCGCCGCGGATG
>JBAUYT010000012.1:0-12704 GCA_049584935.1 Steroidobacteraceae bacterium | reverse complement strand
GCCTACCGCACGCAGCAGGGGGACGGCAAGCACTAGACTTGAGACTCAGGTCCAGGCCAGAGCAATGGAAACAGCGCGTGCGCCATCGGTGCGCCAGCCGGCAGTTCCTCGACCAGCCCCGGAAACTCCGGCGAGGTACGCCAGGGCCGTGGCGCATGGCGAATGTCGTCCCCGAGGAAGCGCAGCGAGAACACGCGCCGGCGACGACTGCCACCCACGCCGCCGGCCGCATGCAAGGTCAGCATCTGAAAGCAGACGATGTCGCCGGGCTCGAGCGCCCAGCCGAGGATCGGAAACGCGGCGCGGTCAGCCTCGATGTCCGGCAGGTCCTTGAGCGTCCCCTCGGGAAACCATTGGGCCTGCTTGTCGAGAAAGCTGCGCGGCATGAGCCACGGGCCGCGATGCGAGCCGCCAACGAATTCCAGCGTCGACTCGCGGCTCACCGGATCCACCGGAATCCACATGCTGACGTTCTGCCGCCCCTCGATGTTGTAGTACGGCTGATCCTGGTGCCAGGGCGTCTTCTGCCGTGTGCCAGGCTCCTTGGTAAGCATGTGATCGTGATACAGCCGCACGGTGCGGCTGTCCATCAACTGTGCCGCGGTTTCGGCCAGGCCCGACTGGCGGATGAACCTCCGGTAACTCTGATTCTGCTGCCAGGTACAGAAATCCTCGATGAAGCGGCCGGGGTCCGCGGCATCGCTGGCGATCTTAGCGCGCGTACTCAGGTGCGCCAGGTTGTAATCGATGCCGGCACGCAGCAGCGCGATCTGTCCGGCATCGAGCCGTCCGCGCAGACAGACTGCGCCGTCGCGTTGAAAAGCCCCGGCCAGCGCGGGTTCGATCATGAGCGCTCTCTCCTGTGGCTGGCCACCGGCCAGCCCCGCCATGGTATCGCTTACGCCCACGGGCTGGCGTAGAGTCGTTGCATGAGAACAAGAGTGTGGCTGGCAGCCGCCGCGCTGGGGCTCAGCCTGTGCGGAGGAGCCGGGGCCGCCACGACCCTCAAACTGGTCGAAGTCATTACCAGCCCCGAGCGCACCGAAACGCTCCGGGCCATCGTCAAGACGTTCGAAAACGCCAATCCGGGCACGGAAGTCGAGATCATTTCGCTGCCCTGGGGCCCGTCGTTTGAGAAACTCGCCACCATGGTCGCCGCCGGCGACACGCCCGACGTGGTGGAGATGCCGGACATGTGGCTGGCGCTGTACGCCAACAACGGCTGGCTGGAGAGCCTCGAACCCTACCTGAAGACCTGGCCACACACGCGGGAGCTCAATCAGCGCACGCTGCAGCTCGGGCGCGTGATCCGCAATACCGCCTACATGCTGCCCTACGGCTTCTATCTGCGCGCGCTTTACTACAACAAGAAGATGTTCGCGGCGGCTGGAATCGCCGCGCCGCCGCGAACCGTCGATGAGTTCGTCGCCGTGGCCCGCAGGATTTCCGCCACGCCGGGTCGCTACGGCTACTGCCTGCGCGGCGGCCCGGGTGGCGTCAACGGCTGGATGATGTTCGGCGCGCTCGAGGCCGGCAACGACCTTTATTTCCACCCCGACGGCACCTCGACCTTCACCGATCCGGGCTGGATCCACGGCTTCGCCACCCTTGCCGGCCTCTATCGGGACGGGCTGGCGCCGCCCGACAGCGTCAACTGGGGTTACAACGACATCGTCGCGGGCTTCTACTCCGGGGTGTGCGCCATGATCGACAACGATCCGGACGCGCTGATTGCCATCGCTTCACGCATGAAGTCCGACGACTACGGCATCGCTCCCTGGATCAAGGGCGTCGGCGGCAAATCCTTTCCGACCATCGGCTACGGCGGCTGGTCCATGTTCGCCAACAGCCAGCACAAGGATCTGGCGTGGAAACTGATTGCGACTCTCGACGGAGTCGACGGCAGCCTGATTTGGAACCGACGCATCGGGGCACTGCCGATCTACACCGCGGCGGCGCAGGATCCAATGTACGCCGACCCGCGGTTCAAGGGATGGTTCGAGGAACTCGCCGATCCGGACGTGCAACCCATGGTGATGCCGATGGACCTGCGCGCCTGGGCGCTGTTCGCCAGCTCGATCGTGCCGCGAACCAGCCAGAGCGCATTGCTCGGCAAGCTGCCGGTAGCCGACATGGCGCAGCAGTGGGCCAAAATCCTGACCCGGGCCAGGCAGAGCCAGCAGTGAGCGTCCGTCTGCGACGCGTTCTCGGCAGCGCCGAACCCTATCTGTACGCGTCGCCGGTCATGCTGCTGATCCTCGCGGTGATGCTGGTGCCGCTGGCGGTGGGATTGTCGTACGCATTCCGCGACCTGTTACTGCTCGATCCTTCCGGCGGCCGCTTCATCGGACTGGTCCATTTCGAGGAGCTCTCGGACGATCCAATCTTCCGGGATTCGCTCTTCAACACGGTCATCTGGACGGGCGCCACGGTGGCCTTGCAGTTCATTCTGGGCCTGATCCTGGCACTGCTGCTCAATCGGGAGTTTCCGGGTCGCCGGTTGGTGCAGGCGCTGGTGTTCCTGCCCTGGGCAGTGCCGACCTTCCTGGTCGGGCTGGACTGGGCCTGGCTGTTCAATCCAGTCATCGGCCCATTGCCGCATTGGCTGCTGGCGCTGCATCTGGCGCACAACGACAACAATCTGCTGGCCGATCCGCACCACGCATTGATCGGCCCAATCGTCGCCGCCGTATGGTGGGGCATACCGTTCTTCGCCATCACGACATTGGCGGCACTGCAGTCGATACCGAAGGATCTGTATGAAGCCGCCGCCATCGACGGTGCCGGCGTGCTGAGGCAGTTTGGATCCATCACCTTGCCGCTGCTGGCCCCGACGCTCGCGATCACGATCCTGCTGCGTACCATCTGGGTGGCCAATTTCGCCGACCTGATCGTGGTCATGACCAACGGTGGCCCGGCGGATTCGACCCAGACCGTGGCCAGCTACATTTTCACCGCGGCCTTTCGCCGGCTCGATTTCGGCTATGCCTCGGCCATCGCGACGGTGCTGCTGCTGCTGTTGCTGCTGTATGCGCTTGCCATCCTGACCCTGCGGCGCGCCCTGCTGCTGCGGCAAAGCTGAGCCGTCGCAGGAGCTCCGCATGCACCGCCGCGCCGTCTACTGGATCGTGCACTACGCTCTGCTCTCGGTGTACGTGCTGTTCGCATTGTTCCCACTGTTCTGGCTGGTCAAGGTAGCGGTGACACCAAACGAACTGCTCTACAGTGAGGGCATCCGCCTCTGGCCCTCGCGTACCACGCTCGAGCATTTCAGCTACGTGCTCGCGCACAGCGAGTTCCCGCTGTTCTTCCGCAACAGCCTCATCGTCTCGAGTACCACCGCGGTAGTCTCGACCCTTTGCAGCGGCGCCTGCGGCTATGCGCTGTCACGCTTTCAGTTTCGCGGCAAGACGTTGCTGGTGGCGTTGATGCTGATCACGCAGATGTTTCCGCTGGTGATGTTGATAGCACCCATGTTCCGGCTGCTGGTGCCACTCGGTTTGGTCAACAGCCTTACGGGCCTGATCGTGGTCTATACCGCCTTCAACGTGCCGTTCGCCACGTTCCTGATGCAATCCTTCTTCGATGCCATCCCGCGCGATCTCGAGGAAGCCGCCATGATCGATGGCGCCACGCGTTTCGGCGCCTTCAGCCGCATCATCCTGCCGTTGACCTTGCCCGGCATCGCGGCCACCGGCGGCTTCGTGTTCACGGCTGCGTGGAGCGAATTGCTGTTTGCCTTGATGCTCAACTCCTCGGCGCGCGCCAGTACTTTTCCCGTGGGTCTGCTGTCGTTCGTCTCCAAGTTCTCGGTCGATTATGGCCAGATGATGGCCGCCGGAGTGCTGGCACTGCTGCCGGCGTGCCTGTTCTTCCTGCTGATTCAACGCTACCTGGTGCGTGGCCTGACGGCCGGCGCCGTCAAGGGGTGAAGTGCCCATGAATGCCATCGAGATCCTCGCCGTGAGCAAGCGCTTCGGCGACACGCCCGTGCTGCACGAGCTGGACCTCAACGTCACACCCGGCGAGTTCCTGGTACTGGTCGGGCCCTCCGGCTGCGGCAAGTCGACCCTGCTGCGGCTGATCGCGGGACTCGAGCAAGTCAGCTCCGGTGAAATCCGCATCGGCGGCAAGCGCGTCAATGAGCTGCCACCGCGGTCGAGGAACATCGCCATGGTGTTCCAGTCATACGCGCTCTATCCACACATGTCGGTGGCGGACAACATGGCCTACAGCCTGCGGCTGCGTGGCATGCCGAAGCCCGAGGTCGACGCCGCGGTACAGGCGGCCGCCGCCAAACTGGGATTGCAGAGCCTGCTGACGCGCAAACCCAAGGCGCTGTCAGGCGGCCAGCGCCAGCGCGTCGCCATGGGCCGCGCGATCGTACGCAAGCCCGGCGCGTTTCTCTTTGACGAGCCGCTGTCGAACCTGGATGCGCGGCTGCGCGAGCACATGCGCGCCGAGATCAAGAAGCTGCATCGGGAGATTGGTGCCACCTCGATCTACGTCACCCACGATCAGATCGAGGCGATGACGCTGGCGGACCGTATCGTCGCACTCGACGGCGGCCATGTGCAGCAAGTGGGAAGCCCGCTGGAGCTGTACGACCGCCCGGCTAACCTGTTTGTCGCAGGCTTCATCGGTTCGCCGGCCATGAACATGTTCCCAGCGCAGTTGCGCCGAGCTTCGGGTCACTGGAGCCTGCAGCATCAGCAGTTCGTGCTGTCATTGGGCGCAGAAGCCGATCAGCCAGCGTTGCACGAACACGAAGACGCAGCGCTCACGGTGGGTATCCGGCCCGAGCACGTCGCGGTCGGCAGCGGGCCGATCCGCGCGCTGGTCGAGCTCATCGAGCCCACGGGCATCGGCACGCTGGTGCACGTGCGTCTCGGCGGCGTGGTGCTCAAAGCCTTCAGTCTCGAGCGCCTGCCGCTGACCGTCGGCGCGCCGGTGGCAATCGATCTGCCCGCTGTGCGCCTGCATCTGTTCGACGCCGCCGGCAAACGGGTCGCCGCGTGAGCACAGAGCGCGTACAGCAGACATTGGCGCAGCTGCAGGCGGACCTGTGCGGCAGCTTCGAGCGCGAGGAGCCGGGAGCGGGCTTCTCGCGCGATCCATGGCAGCGCGAGGTGCACGAGTCCGGGCTCACCGGCCGCGGTGTTACGGCGCTGCTCGAAGGCGGCGAACTTTTCGAGCGCGCCGGAGTGGCGCTGTCGGACGTCAGCGGCGAACGCCTGCCGCCGGCGGCGACGGCGCGCAATCCGCAGCTCGCCGGCCACAGCTTCCGTGCGCTGGGCGTCTCCGTGGTGATACATCCGCGCAATCCCGCTATACCTACCAGCCACCTGAACGTGCGCTACTTCAGCGCCGGTGACACCTGGTGGTTTGGCGGCGGTTTCGATCTGACACCCTATCTGCCGTTCGAACAGGATGTCGTCACCTGGCACGCGGCCGCCGCCGCCGCCTGTCGGCCCTTCAGCGAGCAGCTCTACCCGCATGCGCGCGCGCATTGCGATGAATATTTCTATCTCAGGCATCGCTCCGAGGCGCGCGGCATCGGCGGAATCTTCTACGACGACCTCAACGATCGCTCGAACCCGATTGCGCTTTCATGGCAGTCCTGCCTGGAACTCATGCAGAGCGTCGCGCGACACTACCGCGACGCGTATCTGTCGATCGTGCGGCAGCGCCGCGCTACGCCGTACGGCGAGCGTGAGCGTCAGTACCAGCTCTACCGCCGCGGGCGCTACGTGGAGTTCAACCTGGTACTCGATCGCGGCACCCTGTTTGGGCTGCAATCGGGCGGACGCGTAGATGCCATCCTGCTGTCGATGCCACCGGAAGTACGCTGGAGCTACCGCTCGCCTGATCCCGAGTTCGATGCACGGCTGCTGCCCTACCTGACCAGCGCTCGCGGCCGCAATTGGCTGACCTGAACGCTTAGGCGGAGTCCGGCGGCGGCTCGGGACGCAACTCAAGCTGCAGCCATGCGACGTCGTGCCAGCGCCCGAACTTCCGCCCGACCGAACGAAAGTCGCCCACGTGGGCGAAGCCGAGCTTCCGGTGCATCGCCACGCTGGCCGGATTGGGTAGTGCAATGCACGCAAAGGCCTGGCAGAAGCCCCGCTCCTGCAACCGCGGCAGCAGCCCTTGGTACAGCACCGTGGCGATGCCGCGGCGTTGATACGCCGGGTGCACGTAGGCGCTCACCTCGACCGACCAGCGATAGGCCTGCCGTTCCCGCAGGGTCGTGCCGTAGGCGTAGCCGGCACAGACACCACCGATCTCTGCCACCAGCCATGACCAGCGAGCCTGTGCCTTGGCGATCCTGGCGCTGAACTCGTCGAGACCGGGCACCGTCAGTTCGAACGAAACCGCGGATTGCTCCACATGCGGGCGATAGATCGCGAGCATCGCGGCCGCATCCGCCGGACCGGCGTCGCGGATCTGGATGCCGGCACCCGGCAGGCCCGTGTGCGAACTCAAAAGTTGCTTCCCCGGTTCCAATGTGCCATCGTTAACATAATCGGGACATAGGTTTATCTCGCAACTACCTGATCCGCAAAGGCCGAGACCAGGAAATTATAGCCATGAAAAACGCCACGGCCCCGCCCAGACCGATCCGCTCCGCGACCTCACCCGGCCTCGCAGTGGTGCCCACGTTGTCACCCGAACCCGTTGCACCCCCGCCTGCCCGTCCATCGCCCTCACCCATAGCCGCTCCGGGCGAGAACGGCAATGGCATCACTGTCAGCGAAGAGGAGCTTGGATCGGTCAAGGCGCAGCGTCTCTACAAGATGCGCTGTGAATGCGGCCGGTCATGGTTCGAGCTGGAGCTGCCGACACTAGTCGAGTGCCCCGCCTGCAAAAAGCTCTGCCTGGTCTCGGGCTGAATCCACGGCTGCCACCGGCTCAGCGCCAGCCGGCCGGCAGCGTCACCGACGGCCGGTTGCGACAGTTGTCCACATCCAGCGGATGCGGGAATTCCCGGCAGTAATCGCCCGGCGCGGCACGGCGCCGGTTGTACAGAGTCAGCTCCACCACGTGCGGTATCTCGATGCCGTCGAATGCGCTCACGCCGCTGCAGTTGTTCGGATGCGCGTGCACCACGTAGAAATCCCGCAGCAGCTTGTCCATGCTCGCCTTGATGATCCGATGAGCAAACGGGTCGAACAGGCGCTCGAGCGCGTGCAGCTCGACGACGATGATGCGGCAGGCGGCTAGCAGCTCGCTCGGGGTATTGAGTATGACCTCGTACTCACTGCCCTCGATGTCCATCTGCAGCAGCAGCTCACCGTCGTAGCCGGGCAGGTATTTATCCTTCCAGCGACCGAAGGTCATGTAGATCTCATCGTCCCAGGCGCCGATGAACCTGCGGTCGAACACGAATTCCGGCCGCGATAACGGTGGCCGTTCGACCGAATAGTCCGCTAGAAACGAGTGAATCTGGCGTTCGGCCAGGGCATTCTCGAAGTCAGCGGTGCGATTCACACCGGGGGAAAAACAGTACTCGATACCGCCAAGATCGTCGGGAACGAGGTAGCCGCCGTCACCATTGCCGCCGAGACGGATCAGCGGCACTGCCGTCTGACGCGGCCGCAGCGAATGAATCAGATTGGTGACATCGCCGACGGAAACTCTGCGGGCGAGCGTATACCCGCGTCGAAAAGCCAGCTGCCGCAACCAACGTACCACGGCGCGCATCGTACTTGGATCAACTCGGCATCGTCTATAAAATCGAGCGCCATGGGCCGTCGCTTCGTTGATCTGTCGATCTTTCTCGAAAACGACGTCGTCTCCGACCCGCCCTTCATGCGGCCCCGGATCACCTACAAGACGCATGCGGAAACCATGGCTGAGGCGGGTCATTTCTTCCCAGGAGTATCTGCCGCGCAGTTACCCGGCGGCGCCGGTTTCGCTGCCGCCGAAACCGTCACGCTGTCGACCCACAACGGCACGCACCTGGACGCGCCCTGGCACTTCCATCCGACCATGGATGGCGGCGCCCGCGCCATCACCATCGACGAGGTACCGCTCGACTGGTGTTTCCGACCCGGCGTCAAGCTCGACTTTCGCCACCTGCCCGATGGCTACGTGGTCACCGCCGCGGATGTGGCCGCGGAACTCGGGCGCATCGGCTACACCCTCAGACCACTCGACATCGTGCTGGTCAACACCGCCGCCGGCGTTGCGCTCGGCAAGCCGGAGTTCGTCGACATCGGTTGCGGCATGGGCTATGAGGCCACGATGTACCTGACTTCGCGCGGCGTTCGGGTCACCGGCACCGACGCCTGGTCATGGGACGCACCGTTCTCCCATACGGCGCGGCGCGTGGCCGAGAGCGGCGACACCTCGCTGATCTGGGAAGGACACAAGGCCGGCCGCGACATTGGCTACTGCCATCTCGAGAAGCTGCACAACCTCGAGGCGCTGCCGGCGTACGGCTATACCGTCGCATGTTTTCCGCACAAGGTGCGCGGAGCTTCAGCGGGCTGGACCCGCGCCGTGGCCATCTTCGACGATTGACCCGCGGCGTCCGCGGCGCTCAGGCGTTGGTATTGACGACCACCCGCCCCCGTATCTGTCCCTTGAGGATTTCGGCTGCCACGCGGGGCACCTCGGCAAGCGCGACTTCCACGGTCATGGCGCGCAGCTGGTCGAGCGGCAGGTCGGTACGCAGGCGCTGCCACGCCTGACCGCGGCGCGGCTGCGGACACAGCACCGAATCGATGCCGAGCAGGTTCACCCCGCGCAGCAGAAACGGAATCACGCTGTGCTCGAGCTTCGCCCCGCCGGCCAGTCCGACGGCAGCCACGGACGCCGAGTGGCGGCACTGCGCCAGCACGCGGGCGAGCGTATTGCCACCGACCGAGTCGATACAGCCGACCCAGCGCTCGCCCTCCAGCGGGCGTTTGGCCGGCTCCGCGAACGGCGTGCGGTCGATGATGGTCCGCGCGCCGAGCGAACGCAGATAGTCGTGCGTGTCGGCGCGGCCGGTCGACGCCACCACCTCGTAGCCCCTGTGCGCCAGGATTGCGGTGGCTACCGAACCCACGCCACCCGCCGCGCCAGTGACCAGCAGCTCGCCGGAACCAGGCTCGATACCGTGTTGTTGGAGCGCCATGACCGCCAGCATCGCGGTAAAGCCGGCGGTGCCGATCGCCATGGCGTCTCGCGTGCTGATTTCGGCCGGCAACGGCACCAGCCAGTCGCCGTTGACGGCGGCACGCTGCGCCAGGCCGCCCCACTGCGTTTCGCCGACGCGCCAGCCGGTGAGTACCACCTTGTCGCCCGGCCGGTAGCCCGCATGCCGGCTTTCGAGCACGGTCCCCGCAAAATCGACACCCGGTACGTGCGGGTAGGTCTTGACCAGCCCGCCGATGCCGCTGACGACCATGCCGTCCTTGTAATTGACGGTGGAATACTCCACCGCCACGACGACGTTGCCCGCCGGCAGCCGGGATTCATCGATGTCGCGTACCGCGGCTGTGACTGCGCCGTTCGTGTTTTCCAACAGCAATGCTCTGATCATGCGTAATGCCTCGTTCGGAACCAGCGCTGGGTGCGCGGAATCGGTATGATAAGTTTACCTCGATGACGCACGCACTGGCGCCACTGCTGTCCCCGCGCTCCATCGCACTGATCGGCGCCTCCCGCAAACGCAACTCGGTCGGCAACGACACGCTGCGCAACCTGGTCGGCAATGGCTATGCCGGCAGCGTGTTTCCGGTCAATCCATCATACGATTCACTGTATGGCCGTGTCTGCTACCCCGGCATCGACGCGCTGCCCGATCCGGTGGATCTGGCCATATTGTCGGTTCCCAATGCGGTGCTCGAGCGCGCGGCGCAGGAGGCGATCGCCGCCGGCGCGCGCGCACTGCTGATCTTTGCCAGCGCCGAACTCGAGGGAGACGGCCGTGAGCGGATCGCAGCGGCCGCGCGCACCGCGCATGTGCCGCTGTGCGGCGCCAACTGCATGGGCTTCTTCAATGCCGAACAGGCACTGCCGGCGTTTTCAGCGCTGTTCCCCAGCACGCTGCAACGCGGCGGTATCACCTGCATTGCGCAATCCGGCTCGCTGATCCAGGCGCTACTCTTCAACGACGAAAGACTCAAGTTCAATCTCGCGGTTTCCAGCGGCCAGGAATTAGTGACCCCGGCCGCGGATTTCATGGACTACGCGCTCGAGCAATCCTCGACCCGGGTGATCACGTTGATCCTCGAGACGATTCGCGAGCCGCGGAAATTCATCGCCGCGCTGGTCAAGGCGCGAGATCGGGGCGTGCCGGTCATCGTCTTGAAGCTGGCCCGCACTCCCGCGGCTGCCAGCCTGGCACTCAGTCACACCGGCGCCATCGCCGGCGACGCCAAGGTCTACGATGCGCTGTTCCGCCAATACGGCGTCATCGGTGTGCGCGATGCCCAGGAGCTGGCAGCGACTGCGATGCTGCTGTCCGCCCCACGACGGCTGGCGGCCGGCGGCATGGCGATGATCCTGGATTCCGGCGGCGAGCGCGAACTGATGGTGGACCTGGCCGCCGACGAGGGGGTACCGTTTGCACGCATCTGCGCGCAAACCACCCAGGCTCTGAGCGCGCAGCTCGACCCGGGGCTCGAGCCGATCAATCCGCTCGATGCCTGGGGCACAGGGCGCGATTTCGAACGCATCTTCGAAACCTGCCTGCACGCGCTGATGAGTGACGAGGACAGCGCACTCGGTGTCTTCGTCTGTGATCTGTCGGACGAGCTGGATCTGCACGCAGCCTACGCCGCGGTCTGCGAGGCGGTCGCCCAGCGCTCGCCCAAGCAGCTCGTGGTGATCACCAACTACAGTGCCTGGAGCCACCGGCGAGTGGCGCTGCGGCTGGTGCGCGCCGGTGTCGCGGTGCTGGATGGCGCCGCGGCTTCGCTGCGCGCCATTCGTCACGCGCTTGCCTACCGCGATTTCCTGGCGTCGACCCGCCACCCTGCCGCCGCAGCCCCGGCGGCGCCCGGCATCCGCGCCGACCGCTGGCGCCGATTGCTGCGCGAGAAGCGCGGGCCGCTGACCGAGGACGAAGGCTACGAGCTGCTGTCAGATTACGGGATCAGTGTGCCGCGGCACGTGGTGGTTGCAGACGCAGCCGCGCTGCGCGCCGCCGCGCAGAAACTCGGTTACCCGCTGGTGCTCAAGACCGCAGCACCCGGGATTTTGCACAAGAGCGACGCCGACGGCGTACGCCTCGGCATCGGCGATGACACCGCGCTGGACGCCGCCTACGCCGATATTGCCGGGCGTCTCGGTCCGCGCGTATTGCTCTGCGCCCAGGTGCCGGCCACGGTCGAAATGGCATTCGGCCTGCTGCAGGATCGCAGCTTCGGCGCCTTCGTGCTGGTGGCGTTCGGCGGTGTCTGGATCGAATACCTGCGGGATAGCGTGCTGGCAATGGCGCCGGTCGATGCCACGCTGGTGGCCAGACGCATTTCGGAGTTGCGGCTGGCGCGCGTTCTCGACGGCGTGCGCGGCGCGCCGCCCTGTGACCGGAATGCGCTGGTGCAACTGGCGGTACAGCTCGGGGTGCTGGCGCAGGAACTCGATGGCTGCATCGCCGAAATGGACCTCAATCCCGTGCTGGTCAGCGCCCGCGGCGCGATCGCGGTCGACTGCCTGATCGTGCCCGCATTCAGTGAACCCAATGAAATCAGCAAACCATAACAGCGTCGAATTGCGCATCGACGGCCCGATGGCGCACATCGCGCTCAACCGGCCCGACAAGCTCAATGCCATCAACCAAGAGATGCTCGAGGCGCTCAATTGCGCGCTGGACCAGGCTGAAGGCGATACGCATGTTCGCGTCATCACGCTCGGCGGTAACGGCCGCGCCTTCTGCTCAGGCTTCGATCTGAGCGAGTTGCAACCCAACAGCAGTGTCGGCGAAACGCGCCGGGTGCTGCAGGCGGACTTCGATCTCATCCTGCGATTCTGGCACTCGCCCAAACCGACGCTATGCGCAGTCCAGGGCTATGCACTCGGCGGTGGCTTCGAACTCGCCATGGCCTGCGACGTGACGCTGGCCGCCGAAGGCGCATTGTTCGGCGAGCCCGAACCGAAGTTCGGTTCCGGCATCGTGGCGCTGTTGTTGCCGTGGGTGACCGGCCCCAAGCAGGCCAAGGAGATGTTGCTGTTCGGCAATGATCGCGTCAGCGCCCAACGCGCGCTCGAGATGGGACTGGTCAATCGGGTCGTGGCCACCGATGCGCTCCGCACTGAGCTCATCGCTACGGCCGGCCGTTGCGCGATGCTCGATGCGCAGGCGGTGCGGCTGACCAAGACGGCGATCAATCGCAGTTACGCGGCCATGGGTTTTGAGCGCGCACTGCGAGAGGCGCTCGATATCGATGTCACCATTGAGACCACCGAGACCGAGGAATCGCGCACATTCAAGCAGATCCTTGCGCGCGAGGGTGTCAAAGCCGCCATTGCCTGGCGCGAGGCGCGCGTATTCAGAGCCGCTGACTCATGATATACCTGGCGCAAACGACATTGCATTGCGGCAGATGGGGGATTGTCAGGCATGGTGGATGAGAACGCTGCACCGATGAATCGGCGTGCGCTATTCCGCATGATCGGCGCCGTGGCCGGCGGTGCCGTCATGTACCAGGCCATGAGTGAGCTTGGCTATGCCGGCGAGTCCGGCTACAGCGGCCCGATCCGGCTGGAGG
>JBAUYT010000011.1:0-2067 GCA_049584935.1 Steroidobacteraceae bacterium | reverse complement strand
GGCACTGCCGCGGGGCTCGCCCCGGCGCCGGCTCGCGGCGAAGCCGTGGCCCCGTTCGTGCGGTCGGACCGCAAGGTTGGTCGCAACGAACCCTGCCCGTGTGGCTCCGGCCGTAAATTCAAGCATTGCCACGGAACCCTGGCGAGCACGGAATGATTCCGACCGTGTGTGTGGCGGCCGCGGTGCTGTTCGATACCGCCCGGCGCGTACTGATAGCACGGCGTCCCGAGGGCAAGCACATGGCGGGCTTCTGGGAGTTTCCGGGTGGCAAGCTCGATGGCGCCGAGACCGGTGCCGAGGCGCTGGCACGCGAGCTGCGCGAGGAGCTCGGGGTGCTGGCGCACGGCTGTCATCCGCTGCTGCAGTTGCGGCATCATTATGCCGACCGCGCGGTGGCGCTCGAAGTGTTCGTGGTCGAGGAATACACGGGCGCGCCGATGGCACTCGAGGGCCAGGCCCTGCAGTGGGTCGGACTGGAAGAGCTGGCGCAGCAAGCGCTGCTGCCGGCCGACCGCCCGATTGTCGATGCAATTATTGCTTATGAGGGAACCGCACATGGCGCAGGACACCGGATTGCCGGATATTCAGCTCGATAGCGCCGGGCTGTACCGCGAAGACATTTTCACCGACCGCAAGGCGGGTACGATCCGTCGGCTCATTCCCGTGCTGGTCGACGGCAGCACCGATCCGCAACGCGCGGTGCTGTTCTCCGGTCAGACCCAGTTGCTGACGCCGAACGGCGTGCTGCCGCTCGGTTTCGAGATTGAGGCTGCCTCGCTCGAGGACGCCATCGCGAAATTTCCCGCGGCCGTCAAAGAAGCGCTCGAGCAGGCCATCGAGGAGGCGCGGGAATTCAGGCGCGAGACCGCCTCGCGCATCGTGGTGCCGGACGTCGGTGGCGGCATGGGGCCGGGCGGCGCGCTGCCGGGCGGCGGCAAGATCAAGCTCTAATTCTGTCGAGTCTGGTCGTCGTCGGGCGTGTCGTTGCTGAACTCCGGCTCCTTGTCCGCAATGGCGCGTTGCTCGCTGAGCCATGCGCCCAGGTCGATGAGCCGGCAGCGTTCACTGCAGAACGGCCGATAGGGGTATTCGTCCGACCACACGATCTGCCGCTGGCAGGTCGGACAATTGAGCCGCGTGGGCATGCTTCAGGTGCAGCAGATCAGCGTAAAGGGCACATCCGCAACGTACTGGGTCGAGCGTTGCTCGATGCCGTGCCATTCCAGGAAGCGCATGTTGCAACGGTAGTGACTGCCGCTGATCTCCGGGTACAACGCGCGATCGGGCGGCAAGGTTATGCGCAGCAGCTGGTAGGGGGTCTCGCGGTCGAAGGTGATGTTGAACACGCCGCCAACTGCGATTTCGTCGCTCGGGCGGCCGTTTTGCCGCGTCAGCCACAGCAGCTCGGAAACCGCGTCGCATAGCGGCCGCAACAGCGTGAGCCAGCGACCGAAGGCTTCGATGCGGTTCTCTGCGGGTTGGTTGAGCCAGAAGAAATAGTCCGGCAGGTCGAACTCACAGGTGCCGCCGGGGATGGCGCTGCGGTGCTTGATAGCGGCCAGGAAGGCCGAGTCCTTGAGCGGCGCCAGCCACGATCCGCCGACGCCGGTGAGCTCGGTGCGCAACCGCACCAGGTTGCTCATGAGGGCGCGCAGCCGCGCCGCATCGATGCCGGCCCGGTTCTGGAATTCGTTGAGCTGCGCCAGGTGGCGCTCGAGCTCCTTGAGCACGTCGGTGCGCATGTCGCCGCGCGTCAGTATGGCGAGTATATCGAGCAGGCTGCCAACGGCAGCGCGGCTGCCCCACGGCGAACCCTTTTCGTTGTGGTAGAGCGCCTGCGTGTACAGGAAATCCAGACGCAGGAAAGTGCGCATGCGCTCATTGAGCGGCTGCTCGAACGTCGAAGGCTCGGTAGCAGCCTCGGGAGTGGTGGCGGGCTCGGCCATCCAGCTATTGTGCTTGAGGGCCGCCGCGCCCGTAAACGTCCCGTCTCACCGCTGCCCCGCGGCCGTCAGCCGCAGGTAGTGCTCGTGCAGCGCGGCCACCAGCGGCGGCAGCGCCTCGACC
>JBAUYT010000010.1:0-30257 GCA_049584935.1 Steroidobacteraceae bacterium | reverse complement strand
TCATCAACCCACCTCTCGCCACTATTTGGCGAAATCATCGATCGCTAAGAACTCTCTGGCGTCAATAGTAATGCAAGCGCCGAACGTCCGCTTCGACGCGGTCGTTTCGCTACCGCCAGTGCCCGCTTCTGGCCGGACGCGGCCGGTGTGAGCGAACCGCCGTTACCCCCAGTGGACTACCGCGCTATGGTTTGGAATCCGTGCTATCTACATTAAACGCGAGCCGCTGAAATGCTACTTTGCGCAATCATCGACAATAAGATCCAGCTTGTGACGATTGGAGGGGCAAGCGATTCGCTGGATTCCGCAGGTCGGACCCTCATGAGGGCCCGCAACCGCACCTCGCCATTTTGGATTGCGTCGAGCCAATAGAGGACAAAAGATGTCAGCAGCACCTCCCGGTCAGTTGCCACCTCCACAAGTCCAACTCATGCAAATGGCGATGGGCTTTTCCGCCCCCTTTCTGCTGCGGGCTGCGGCGGAACTGCGGCTAGCCGATCATCTCGCCAACGGCCCCAAGACCGCAGGTGAGATCTCGGCAATCACAGGGACTCATGCTCCTGCGCTATACCGCTTGCTCCTCGAAAAGGCCGGATTCAAATTCAGCCGCGTCATTCCCACGAATTCCAATGTCAGTATTGTAGAAGCCATCCCCGCCTAACCCGAATCACGCCAAATTCGGTGGCACTTCCCTGGGACGGGATTCAACTTCGCGTGACTGGCCGCACCTGCTCGCGCTTTGGGGCAGCCATCCATGTCACCTCGTCCCTAGCCTTTTGCTTCTCGAGCGCTTTCTTCAACTGTTCCCAGTTCGGCGCGTACTTGAGCGCCTCGGCGTACTTGGCAAGTGCCTCCCTGGTCTTGCCCTGCTCTGCGAGCACATCGCCCCACGCTTTCAGCGGATCTGCCCAGTGTGGACCGCGCTGGCTGGCGTCCATAAGCTTGGCCTCGGCCCCGGCAAGATCGTGGTGCCTTGCCAATGCCAGACCCCATGAGTAGTACCCGGCAGGCAAAGTCGGCCCCAGCTTTACCGCCTTCGCATACCATTCCTGCGCACCCGCCCAATCTCCGCGTGAATCGAGAATGTCGGCCTTAAATCGATAGCAGTCCACGAAGACCGAGGCTGACAAGCCAGAGCTGGACGTCGTTTTACGCGCCCCAATCATAGGGGTTCAGCTTCACCGCTTCGCGCGCGAGCGCTAGAGACTCGCGAGGCGAGCCCCGGCCGATCCAGAGCGCGTCCGCCCACATGTCGAACACGCGAGCGCGTTCGATGGGGTCCGTGCGACCGATCGCATTGCGCGCAAACGCGATCGTTTCCTCGTAACGCCCGACGGACATCAGATAGGTCGCCCACAGCGCCGGCCGTAACTCGGCGTAGACGTATTCGGCCGCAGCTCGCGTCAGCTTGGGCAGCTCTCGGGCACCGCCAACGAAGGTCTTCGGCACCACTCCGGTACCGCGCAGAGTGAGCGCCAACTCCTGCGCCGGCGTCTCCACCAGATCCCCGTTGATGCGAACGTCATGGCCGAAGCGCTCTCGCAGTGTTCGCGAAATCTCGCCGATTGACAGCCCGGTCTCTACGACATCGATTTTAATGTCGCGATCCCAGGCGCTGGTGAGCAAGGCCTTCTGGGTTGAACCCTGGGTTGCCGCCTGCAGCCGTTTGAGTTCATCGAGAATTCCGGCCGCCACGATTTTACCGCTGAGGAAGCGTGCGGCAAGGCTGGGCGAGAGATCAAACGGCTCGATGACTACGTTTCTCGAGGTGATGGCGTCATGAACCAGCACCGCGGCGAATATTCCGATGACGGTCGCAATCAGGATCACAAACAGCCGCAGCCCCACTCGTAACCGCTCGTCAACGCGCTTGAGCTTAAGCAGCTGGAGATTGACAGCGCGCTGCTCGTGCAGGTGCTCGGTCTGAACCTCGATCAGATGACTCTGCTTGTCGAAGTAAGCAGAAGCCTTTCGGGCCAGCTCCGGATCGCTCTTGGCCGCCTCGGCGGCGAGGGCTGCAGCGGTTGGGTCTAGCGCCGTCGGCGTCTCGGGGACCGAACCTCCGGCGGCCGATTCGGCACCCGCGCCCAGTATTCTCGAGATACCGCCTGAGTCCCCCATAGCATGCACCCCTGTCTCGAATAGCACCAGGCGTACTGCGAACGCCCGCTTAGACGCAGGACTTTCGGCGCGCTGTGGCGCCGTGGCGGTTGATCGAAGTGCCGCCCGGCAGATAGGCTCAGCAGAGAGCCTGGGATTCAAGACAAGGAGGACCGTTCAATGGAACTGACGGGCGGATGCCTTTGCAAGGCGGTTCACTACCGGGTCACTGAGGCACCGGTCACGGCGCGGGTGTGCTGGTGCCGGATGTGCCAGATGATTGGCGGCGGGAGCGGCACCGTCAATGCTCTCTTCGACACGGCGGCGCTGACTGTAAATGGCGAACTCAGGGAGTTCCAATTTATCGCCGACAGCGGCAACGTCATGTGCTGCCGGTTCTGTCCTACCTGTGGGACGCACGTGCTCGTCACCTCGCAAAGGAGGCCGCATTTCACTGCCGTAAGGGTAGGCACGCTCGACGATCCGAATCGGGTCTCGCCCGAATCCGCAATTTGGACATCGATGGCGCCAACATGGGCCGCGATCGACCCCAAGCTCCCCCGCCTGGACGGACAGCCTCCGCCGGGGAGATCAACGCTGCCTAAATGACGTTCGCGTCTTTCCGAGCCTCTGGGAGGAGGCTGGCCGATTGTTGGGGGACAAACGAGCAAGTGCCGCACGAGGCGCACCGAGACTTCGACAGCCCGCTATCGATTCTCCTGTATGTAGATTGCGCGCTCATGTGAGAATGTTTTGAACCCAAAGACCCCGTGATAGCTGCCCATTCCGCTTTGATTGACGCCACCAAAGGGCAGCCGGTTCTCCAGGTAATGGGAGAAAAAGCCGTTGATGGTCACGCCGCCCGATGAGGTTCGGTTGAGTATGTTGTCGATGTTGTGGCGATTGTTGCTGAAAATGTAGAGCGCCAATGGCTTGCCATGGCCCGCGATGAATTCGATGACTTCATCGATCTTCTTGTAGGTCAGAATCGGCACGATCGGTCCGAAAATTTCCTCCTGCATGATCAGCATGTCAGGAGTGACATCGGTAAGCATCGTCGGATGAATGGTACGATCGGCTCCCTCGAGAGTGCCGCCAACGGCAACCTTGGCACCCTTAGCAAGCGCGTCATCGAAGAGTCTCTTGATTCGGGTGAAATTCTGATCATTGACGATTTGGGCGATATTTTCCTTCTTTATGCTACCGTCGTCCCTGTAAAGGTTCTGTTTTACTTTGGCTCGAAATTCCTCAATCAGGGCGCTCTTCTGCTGCTCCTTGACGAATACATAGTCGGGGCAGATGCAGGCCTGCCCTCCATTGAATTGCTTGGCTGCCGCCAGATCCCCCGCGATCTTCTTCACATCCGCGTCCTCATCGACGATGACGGGAGATTTCCCTCCAAGTTCCAGGGTGACGGTGGCTAAATGCTTCGCCGCCGCCGCCATGACCAGCTTTCCTACTCGCGTGCTTCCGGTAAAGAAGATGTGGTTGAACGGCAGGTCGAGCAATGCGGTTGCCACTTCTACACTGCCCTCAAATAAGGCAGCCTCCTCTTCCGCGAATGCCTCTTTGATGATCCGGGCGGCTACTCTGGCGGTCGCCGGACACAGGTCTGTGAGCTTGACGATGCAGCAGTTTCCGGCGGCAATCGCCGCTGCGAGAGGTCCCAAGACCAACCCGAGAGGAAAGTTCCAAGGTCCCAATATGAGGCATAGCCCTCTCGCCTCGTACACGATTCTCGCCTTGTCGTCCTGGTTCTGGGATGGGACCACCTCGACCGGCTTCATCCACTCGTCGAGATTGGTGATGTTTCTTTCAATATTGGCGGTCACGTTCAGGAGTTCCGTGACTCTAATTTCGCCTTCAGGCTTGCGCGTGTCCTGTTTCACCGCCGCCACGATCTCGTCAGCATGAGCTTCGACGGCAGACTTTAGTTTTCGCAATTTTTCCTTCCGTTGTTCGGCGGCGGTGGCTTTCATCTCCCATTGATGGGCTTGCTGAAGGGCGAAAACCCGTTCTATCTCCGCAAATACGCCTTGAGCTGTCTGTCTGGCAGGAGTGGACACAGTGTTTTCCTCCATTCAAGCGGGCAAATGCCCAGCGACACGAGATCCGTCGCCAGGCACTGCCATGCCGGCCGCGCTACTCGCTCCAGCGCGAGTTAAGCGGCCAGTACCGACTATCCCCCAATCGCTGGAACGGAGAGAGCGCGGCATGTCTTTGCGGCTAGCCCATTCGCCACTTCGGAGTGCCGCGGTACCGCTTCAACGTGACCGGTCTTGGGGTTGCACCAGAGCGAATGAGAGCGACCCTCCCGCTTCAGATAGCAGCCGTGATAGCGCAAGTGTCGCAACAGTACACCGCGCTTCACTCAACCGTCACCGTTTCACGAGTGGCGCCACGTGGCAATCCTCGCAATGCATCGGTGCGGCGATCCTGCAAGATTAGGGCAATCGCCCCGGCAAGATTCTTGCGAGCAGCGGTCTTAGTCCGCCCTTGGCCGTTCGCCCCCGGAACTTCGGGGCAATACGCCACAAACCATTTGCCGTCGCGCTCAATAAGTGCCGTAAATTCGTTTCGCATGGAGGGCATTATACGCCGCGACCACGCTAGAAGGCCTTCTGGCTGTCTAACAGTATTTAGGCCGCAAAGTCGACGGTATTTCATTGCCGCAATTATCACAAAGTAGGGTCTGGCGGTCAGATGTGTTGCGCGGACACTGGCCCGCGATCTGAACATAAGCTGTAATTTGCCGACGCCCCAATTAGCGGAGTTGACTCCTGCAGTCGGTCGGCAGCGGCAGGTTACCTAGAATCATAGTGGCCGGCAGGCAACCGGATCGTCCGAGGTCGGCATGACGTGGCTGTTGCTAAACTATCCCGAGCCAAAGGGAGGGCATATGAAAGTTGCCGATGCGCAGCCACGGCGCTGCTTCGGTTGCGTGAGCGCGCGATCGCATCGCTTGCAGCGCAACACCCTCAAGACCGTCCGGCGATGTTGTGAATGGCCTATAATCAGCGCCTGCCCGCTAGAAGTCAGAACAAACCACGGAGGGGAAACATGGCCATCTACATCACGCAGGGTAAGTACACGAGTGAAGCCGTTCGCGGCCTGGTCGCTAAGCCCGAGGACAGAACCGAGGAGTTGCGCAAGCTGGCCGAAGCCGCTGGAGGCAAACTGCTGGCCTTCTACTACACACTCGGTGAGTACGATTTCCTGAGCATTACCGAACATGACGACCAAGCGGGCCTCGCATCGCTCCTCGCCGCTGCGGCATCGGGCACGGTGTCTGACCTGAAGACTACAACCGCCGTGAGCGGACCTGAGATGGTGAAGATCCTTACGAAGGCGGGCGCGCTGGCAAAGAAGTTTCGCCCGGCTGGCAAGTAGTCTCCGGCAAACTTCCTGTGCCTTCGATCTAAAGTCGGCCGTCAGTCAATTGCAGCGATATACAACTCCCTCTACGACTCCTTGTGATTCCTGGAAGGCATTCGAGGTATCGAAGATGGTGTTCCCGCCAAGGCCGATAGCTTGATTTCTCGCAATGCGCTGTCCGGCGTCTGTCACGTTGCCCCCATCTACATTGCTGAGGTTGCCAACAGCCTTGCAGTTCGCAACGTCCCCGGCATTCTTAGTGACCTTAACTTGCTCTGCTCCCGCCGCCAGCGGAATACCAGAATTGCTAATCCCCGGGGCATGCGATATCCCAGCCGGAGCGAAACATCCCGTCGCAACCAGACATAGGAACGTGGCAAGAAAGAAAATCCGAGGCATGGAAACTCCTCATTGGCGCGCCAGCTGCTCAAGCCGACCCGGTGCCTTAGTTCTTCCAAAAATGCCGTTCGGGGGGACCCACTACGCCGGCATTCTTTGCCATATGTGCAGCCAGAGCGGGTGAATCGAAGAACGCCGTCGCACGGGCGATATCACTAACCGCCCACAGGAGCAGCAGATTGTTCGGCTCATCGTCCAACTGAAGCACCCCGTGGTCTGTCAGGCCTGCGTCCTTCCTGTCCGCCGCATCCATCGCGTAAGCTTTGCGAGCGGTTTCATAGTCACGCACAGTCAGCGTCATTGTGGCGTAATTGGCAGCGGGCCCGCGGGTGTATTCGCCGTACCGAAATCTCACTCTTGGCGTTCCGATGATGCCCGCAGCTTTCATAGCAGCGGCAAGATCCGGCGACGCGGCAAATGCCTTGGCGCGACCGACATCGCTGACGCCGAACATAAGTGCCACCAGATTGGCATTGTCATGCTCGCGCAAAACATGGATGTCGGTAAGACCGGCCGCTGCGCGATTCGGCGCATCCGCATCGTATGCTTTTTTCCAGGACGAGTAGTTTTTGCATTCGTGAATGACCGTAAGATAGTTCGCCATTTTTGGCTCCGGCTTTTATTTAGTGTGATAGGCCGCCGACCGAAGGTTAACTGAGATTCTCAATCGACGCATCAAAGCGCTGAAGGAGCGCCTAGAGCGGTGCCACTGGTATGGCGATCTCGCAGGTGAAAACGCCAGTCTCGGAATCGAAACTTGCGTCGCTAGGGTAGTACTCCAGGAACGGCCGCGCGTCGAGCTGCAGCCCGCTGCTGGGCAACCACTCGCGCAACATGGCTTCCCATACGACACCGATTTGGTCGACCGTTCCGCGAAACGCGGTAACCGCATACTGACCTCCGGGAATGGTCGTGCTTTGCGAGTTACCCGGTACCGTGATCTTGCCGCGTACTTCCACGCCGGCGTCGTATCGACATTTGTCCGCTGCGGTAACCGTTGGGTCATCCAGGCTGATCCCGTAACGAGGCTGGCCCGATTGGTCGTTTGCCGCCATCCACGGATACACCGCTTGTTGCCAAAACTTGGAAAGTGGCTGACCGTACGGTCCAATATGGCGCAGGTAGGTAACTTTGATGGGTCTTCGTTGAATGACTTTGACGTTCATGGCAGCTTCTTCTAGAACGGTGCCGTCATTGTAGCTAGCAGGTGCTCCGCCTATCTGACCCGGATTGCGGAGTTCCTGACCAGAATTGCGCTGTTGCGCCATGGAAGCCCGCCATGTCGACGCGGTGCAGCCGAATCGGGCTTTGAATGCCCGGGCGAACGCTTCGGCCGAACCGAACCCGACAGAGACGGCGACATTGAGTATCGACAATTTGGGTTGCCCGGCTAAGCGACTGGCGGCAATTTCAAGCCGCCGTCTACGCCGGTAATCGCCTAAGGTCTCGCCAGTCCATGACGAGAAAACCCGGTGGAAATGGCAGGCGGAGAAATGTGCCACGCGGGCCAGGACCCGCAAATCGAGTTCCTGATCGAGCTGTCTGTCAATGTGTTCGAGTACGCGGTGCATCCGCGCCGAGTACTCGGCATAGTTGGCTTTCCTGGTCAAAGCGCTCGACTCTGAGAAATAGAGGAGTGACCGTATTTGAAGCTGAGAAGCTCATGGTACCGCCGGCGGGTTGCTCTGTCGCTTACGGGAATTGCGGCCATTTGGGCCACGACTCGATAGCCGGAAGTGGTTGTTCATCACCGGCTACTGTGGGGACATAAGCGGTCGTACGGCCATTCGTCTGTTACTAAGCCAACAGCGGATGCCCCTCAGGCAATTGGTGCGCATACCAGGTTGCAAGCCGATGCCGAACAGTCTTCTCGCCGACTTGGTCTTCCGGCATCGGCGAAATCATCTTGTCGTGCACTAGCAGGCGATAAACGTATAGCGCTTTGTCGCTTGCCGAGTCGGTTGATTCGAACCTAACCGCCTTGCGGCCTTCCGCATATTGAACGCCGGCGAGCAACGCCGCTTTAAATAGCTCCGCTTCGTGTTTGAGCTTCTTCATTTATCACTCTCGAATGCTATATCGGAAACAATGGGGCACCCCACGTACGTCGCCCGAGTGCCTCGGATTGACCCCCTGCTGACGATCACGACCGGCAGCTACCGGAAAGTCGAATGCTCCGTAGCCTCTAAATGCCGTCTCTGCGTGCGGGTACATCTATCCCAAAGGTCCACTTCCACGCATCGCCATATTTTACGTAAATCGATGAGCCCCAAATAGGTCCGATCTTTTGACCGAAGCATGTGCCGTCAGCCGTTGTTTGAAATGTCAGTATGCCGACTTCTGCAGAGAGCATCGTTGCGGCGGCTGGATTGATCACCGCATCTTGAGGAAATAACGGCGATAAGGCGGCCATTCGTCTGTTACGGTAGGCTATCGGAGCCCTAACGAAGAGCCGTTGCATGGCCGACCACGCCGAATCAGAAATTCCTCCGGGACTATCCGACGGCGCGCGGGCGACCGCGGGCCCCGCGAGATTGCCTGTGTTCTGCTGGCGGAGCACCGACTTCTCGAGGCGCTTACCGCTGCGCAAGCTGAGACAAACCCACTGGTACCTCTGCACCGTAACGCTGAGTTTTTTGCATACACCTTTGAAGCGGCGGCTCAGAGTGACGCCGCATACGATTTCCAGTCGAAGGGCGGGTTGGCCCGATCCGGCCTGGAGGGCCACCTTTTGCGGTGACCTTTCGGGTCCGGAAGCGTTGAGCCCGTTAGCGGCCGCTGGCGGCGCTTCCGTGCCCCCGGCTATCGCTTGGCGAGTTCGGCCGGCAACTCGATACCCCAGTTGGACGCGTCGCGCAGTGTGTGAGTGAGCAGATAGGCCTGGGTAACGAGCGGCGCATTTACCTGGCGAACCGCGTTGCCGAGCGCTTTTTCGAAGCAACCGCGCGAATTGTCGAGTGGTAGCACATCAACTCGCATTGTGCGAGCGCTGCAGACATCGTCCGCGGCCCAGCGCAGGCGCCTGTACAGCGTCTGGGCGTCGACCCGGTCGCTGAGATCGAGGCCGGCCTTGCTGACGTGCTTGGAAATGATCACGGTTTTGTCTTTGGCCTGGGCGATGCCGGCAATGAGCGAGCCAGCGATAACAATGGCCAGCAGCGTGTGGGTGCTGGTGGAGTGTGCGTACATGAGAGTCTCCTGTGGTCCGCTAAGTCGAAGCCGGTATTGGCTCCGCTGTCAGTGGGTAAGAGCGGGGCAAGCGCCGATCGGGTACCCTGATCTGCCTTTCGCGGCCCGTTGCTGTGGCCCGGCTAAACTCTGGTACCCGAATTCCCGCTGCGGCACTCTTACGTAATAGCCCCAGCTCTGGGATTCAGGATCTGGTGCCCCGGACGGGAGATGCAGGAAGCAAAGAAAAGCCTGGTGGAGCGCCTGTTTGTCGAGCAACGCGGCGCGTTGCAGGCATTCCTGTTTCGGCGCGTGCGCAAGCACCCGGAAGCCGCGGAGCTGGCACAGGAGGCCTATGTCCGGATGCTGCGCGCTCCGGACATTGAAAATATTCGCAATCCGGAGGCCTACCTCTATGCAGTGGCCAGCAATCTCGCCAAGGAGCACGCGCACCGTGAGCCGAAGGAGTCGCGGCGGCTCGATATCGACGATCCGTTGGTGCAGGAGCAGCTGGCCGAAATGCCAGGAATCGTCAGCGAGCTGGATACCGAGCAGCGCATCCGGCGCCTGCGCGAAGTCTTGCAGCAGCTGTCGCCGAAATGCCGCGCGGCCGTCGAGCTACAGTACTGGCACGGCTTGCGCTACGAGGAGATCGCGCTGCGGCTCGGTATCTCCACCCACATGGTCAAAAAGTACCTGAGCCAGGCTTTGGTGCATTGCCGCCGCCGCATGGCGCGGCTGGGGTAGTCAAATGAGCGCAAGCGGCGAACGAGTGCGGGAGCTGATCACCCAACAGGCGGCGAACTGGTTCGTCGCCAATCGTGCCGGCCTGACGAGTCTGGAAAGCGCCGACTTCGCCGCGTGGCTCAAGGCGTCCCCAGCGCACGTCGAGGAATATCTCGGCATTGCGGCCGTGTCGTGCGATCTGCGCGCCGCCTGCGAAACTCCGGAGAACTCGATCGAGCAGATCGTTTCACGGGCCCGTGCGGAGACCGGCGAGCGCCAGCCGTTCTGGCCGCGCATTGCCGCCGACGTCGGCCAGCCGTTTTCTGCGTGGTGGCGGCGGGCCGCAATCACTGTGGCGGCGCTGGCCGCTGTGAGCTTCGGCCTGTTTGCGACCCGTAACCACTGGCTGGCGAACGTCGAAGCCCCGACCGAAGCCGCGGCACTGCACTTCCAGACGCGTCATGGCGAGCAGCAGACGGTCGTGCTCGCCGATAACTCGGTGCTGCATCTGAACACCGACAGCGCCGCCACGGTGCGCTATGGCCGTTCGGAGCGGACCGTCACGCTGACCGCCGGGGAGGCACTTCTCCAGGTGGTGCACAATCCGGCGCGGCCGTTCCGGGTTCTGGCAGGGGCAGCTCAGATCGTCGATGTCGGCACCCAATTCGACGTCCGCCTCCAGAATGAAGTAACGCTCGTGACGGTCGTCGAAGGCCGCATCGCGGTCGCACTGCGCTCGAACCCGGGCACAGCGCCCGTAGAGCTGGGCGCCAATCAGCAGATCGATGTCTCGGAGGCCAATTGGCCAGCGGCACCGATGCTGGTCGACGTCCAGCAGAGCACGGCCTGGTTGCACCGGCAAATCACGTTCGAGCACGAGCCACTGTCACGCGTGGCTCTGGAGTTCAACCGCTACGCTGCCAAGCCCATCGAGATCGTGTCACCGTCGCTGCAAAGTCTCGAGATCAGTGGCGTGTTTGCGATTGATGATAGCGAGGCCTTCATCGCCTTCCTGCGCAGCCTCACGGGCGTGCGTGTCGAGGTGACGCCGACACGCATCCTGGTCTCGAGGCGCTAAACTGCAAAAGCGGTAGTTCTCAGGCCCGGAAGCCGAGCTGCAACAGGGAAGTTCATGCGCACGCAACCCAGGCGACCGCCACACATCGCCGGTGTGGTTTCAGAACTGCTCCGCACTGTACCGTTCTGCGCGCCCCTGGCACTTGCTACTCCCGCGGCCCTCTCCCAGCCCGCGTCTTCCGCGACGCTGCTGGTCGAGATTCCACCGCAGCCGCTGGCGCAGGCGCTCTCTAGTCTGGCGAGCCAGACCGGGCTGCAGATGGTCTACGTCTCTGGCGTCGTCCGCTCCCAGCGAACGCAGGGGGTGGCGGCGGGGATTCCGGTCCAGGAGGCGCTGACGCAGCTGCTTCAGGGCACGGGTCTGCGCTTCCAGTATCTGACTGCGCACAGCGTCCGCATTCTGGCGGCGGGGCCGGCCCCAAAAAGTGTCCAGGCCGCAGGCGCGGATGATCTCTCCGAGATCATCGTGACCGCCGATCGGCGCGTAGAGCGGCTGCAGGACGTCCCCATTACGATCGACGTGCTGACCGAGGCGACACTCGCGCACCTCAACGCCACTACTTTCGACGATTTTCTCGGCTACTTGCCCGGCGTCACGGCGCACGGAGTCGGCCCGAGTCAGAACAACATTTACATGCGCGGTCTCGGAGTCGGAGATGCCCCAATCCAGGCCGGCGGCTTTTTGGGTCCATTCCCGCAGGTGGCGATCTACCTGGACGAACAGTCAGTGCAGCTGGCAGGCCGGAATCTCGATCTGTATACGGTCGATCTGGACCGAATCGAGGTGCTCGAAGGGCCGCAGGGCACCTTGTTCGGTGCCGGCGCCGAAGCCGGGGTGCTGCGTTACATCACCCATCGGCCCGAGCTGGATGTCACCGAGGCCACGGCGAGCACCGGCATTGCGACCACGGCTCACGGCGCGCCGAGCTATAGCGCCAGCCTGGTACTGAACCTGCCGCTGATCCCGGAGACGCTCGCCGTGCGCGGGGTCCTTTACGACGAGCGTCGCGGTGGCTACATCGACAACGTTCCGGGCACGTTTCAGCACACCAGCGGCGATGTCAGTGCCAAAGGCAACGGCTTCACGGTGTTGCCCGACAGCGTCGTCGCCAGCAATGCATCCTTGGTGGCCAACGACATCAACCCGGTGACTTATACAGGTCTGCGCTTCGAAGCACTGTACAAATTCAACGACGACTGGGACGCATTGATCGCGCAATCCTATCAGCGCATGGAGGCGGACGGTGTCTCGGCCGAGGCGGCCACCGACCCACTTGGCAGGCCACTGCCTGATCTGAGCGTTCAGCTCTTCAACCCCTCCTACGACAAGGACTGGTTCGAGAATACGGCTTTAACGGTCCGTGGACAGCTGGGGCCTGTGAAGCTGCTGTACGCCGGCTCTTACCTGACCCGCCACGTTGAGCAGGTTCAGGACTACACCACCTATGCGCGCAGCGGCTTCTATATCGATTACTACCAATGCGTACCGAAGAGCTCGAACACCTTGCATTGCTTCTCGCCCAGCCAGACCTGGCGCAATCTCGAAACCAATGCGCACCAAAGCCACGAGCTGCGCGTGAGCACGCCCGATGAGGGGCGCTTGCGGGCCCTTGGCGGACTTTACTTCGAGCGATATGCGATCTATGACCAGACCGATTGGTTTTATCTGTCGGCGCTGAATTACTTCGCTCCGATCGCGCCGGTCACGGGCTACTGGTCCCTCAACGGATCCCCCTACAAGCCGGATGGTCAGATCGTCTGTTCCTGCGACCAGAGCATCGGCGCCGTGTACCTACCGGGTACGCCGACCTTGAATAATCCCAACCCGCGGCCGCTCGGAGACGCGTTCTTCAACGACATCACGCGCGGCTATGAGCAGAAGGCCGTCTACGGCTCGCTCGACTACGACCTGGTTCCGCACACCCTGACATTAACGGCCGGTACCCGTTACTTCAGCATCCATACCTTTCAGGTCGGCGCCACCGGTAGCAGTTTTGGCTGCCTGCTCCGCGACAACCCGCCGAATCCCTGCAACGTCGATGGCATCAATCTGAACGCGCTCGGGCTGAGCCGCACCGATTCCGGGTTTCGAAGCCGCGCCAACCTGAGCTGGAAGGTCACGGACGACGCGTTGCTGTACTACACCTGGTCACAGGGCTTTCGTGCCGGCGGCTACAACCGCGGCTTCACACCGAATTACTTATCGCCTCTTGCTACCGGCAGCCTGCCAAACCAGGCGCAGGCCAACATGCACGGCGGCTACGTGCCGCCCGTGGGTTACACCCCCGACACGCTGACGAACAACGAGTTCGGCTGGAAAACCACCTGGCTCGGGGACCGCCTGCGCTGGAACGGTGCGCTCTATCAGGAGCAGTGGGACCACGCACAGTTCGGTGCGCTGGACAACAACGTCACCGGAATCTCGGCTCTCAACGGCGGCGACTATCGCCTGCGTGGCATCGAAACCTCCGGCACGGTGCGGCTGCTCGAGGGACTGACACTCGATTTCGGCGCCGCCTGGAACCGCAGCGAGCTGGTACGCGAAGCGCAGTTTTTCTGGGTGGACGGTGCCGCTATCAACTGGTCGCTGTTGCAGACGTATTCGGGCCAGAGACTCTCGAATCCAGCCGGCACCCTCGGCAGCTCGCTGGCGGGGGCGCCAGCCTTCAGGGGTAATCTGCGGTTACGCTACGAGTGGATGCTGGGCGGTTTCGCGACATTCGCGCAGCTCGGCGTGGTGAATCAATCGAGTTCGCTGGCTTCGACCGATCGTCTCTCGCTCGATGTGCAGGGCCACTCCATCGCCTATGACCTGCCGCCCTTCACCACTTTCGACGGCGCCGTGGGTTTCAGCAAGGGCGGCTGGCAGGTACAGCTCTATGGCCAGAATCTCTCCGATAAGCGCGCGCCGCTGTTCGAAAACGCCGGTCAGTACTACACGGCCATTACGGTCAATCGTCCGCGCACCGTGGGCTTACATTTTAGCTACCGATTCCGTAGCGATCAGTCCTGAGGACTGCCCGGAACAGAGACTGCCCGCATCCGTGCGGGCAGTCTCCGAGTAGCGGGTAGCTGCGCGTACGTATCTATTGCGTGCTACCGGGCACCATTGAATAGATCGTGACACGTGTTGCAGTAATGTTTCCGGTTACCGTCGCCACAGGCGTACTTGGTGACACATCCAGAGAGTCCGGTGTCGACCAGACGTATACCTTGAGCTTGAAGGTTCCGGTCAGGTGGTCGTGATCGGTGAGTTTGACGGTCTCGGTAAGCTGGATCGCATTGGCAGGACTCTGGCCGGTCGCGTCCCAGGCCAGGGGGAAATGGTTCAGCTGGTAGGTCCCGTGTCCGACCTCGCTCCACACACCGAGGCAGAAGTTGCTGGTGATTGGCGCATGCAAGCCGGAGTTCTGGATCTCGGTGCCGTCGGAATGCCATTGGGCGTAGCCATCGTCCACGACCGCCCCATTCGGCGCGGTCAACTGAAAGCGCCACATGCCGACGATACTCGCCTCGTCATCGCCAGTGGGCAGGAATCTCCCCCGGGCCTCCGGGCGATAGTAAGCCGACCGCGCCATCGGAGACTCCTGCGGCGCGGGGTACCAGGCGCTGGGTTTCGAAAGTGACGGCACAGCGTCGCACCCGGCCTGCGCGCTGTTCACCATCGAGAAGCCGGCAACGCTCACTACGAGCGCGGCCAGCAAGGGTCGCATCGTGATTTCCATGGCTTTACCTCCGCTGATTGTTGACTTGGGTTTTAGACGGCTTAAGTGCGCCTGTCCCTCGTTGAGGTAAGAGTACGTCGTGCGCGACTCGGGTACCAATACTTTACAGTGGGGCGTAATGGCGGCTTAGGGTCCGAGAATCGCCGTGCCGTCGCCGGCATGGAGGGCGGGAATCGGACGAGAGAGTGGCGACGCCCGACTACAGGCACATTGCGTGCTCTGCGCGTAGCGCAACAACCAGCGCATCGATGTCGGCATTGGTGCTGTAGAACCCGGGTGTCACCCGGATCGCGGGGCCTTTGGCAATGCCATGACGCCAGACTGTGTGGACACGATGCTTTTCCAGCAGGCGTTGCTGCACCCGTTGCGCATCAGCGTCGGTCGCCATGCCCCTTAGCCGAAAACTGGTGATTGCGCAGTAACGGGCGGGGTCGTCGGGTACGCAGATCTCGACATTGGGCAGGTCACGCACGGCGTTCACCCAGCGGTCTCGCAGCGCGCGCAGGTGCCGTTCCTTTGCCGCCGCGCCCACGGCGAAGTGGAACTCCACCGCCTTGGGTATGGTCGACACGGCCGCGAAATCCATCGTGCCGGTCGGAACTCGCGCGGCAATGTCATCGGCGGAATCGAGGTCGCCGTCGTACGCGATGTCGATGTCGGTGAGCCGCGATTTGCGGATGTACATTGCACCGGTGCCCAGCGGCGCCGAGGTCCACTTGTGAACCGACCAGCCTGCAAAATCTGCAGCCAGATCGTCCAGCATAAAATCGAGACAGGCTATGCCGTGTGCGACATCAACGACAGTATCGACGCCACGCTGGCGTGCCATGGCGACGATCTCCCGCACCGGCGTAACGAGACCGGTTCGGTTGGACACCTGCGTCACCAGCAGCAGCCTGGCGTTGGGTGCGCCTCGCAGTGTTTCATCGTAGGCAGCCAATATATTGGCCGTAGTGGCCGGTTCGGGCATCGCGAATTTGACCACTTGCGCGCCGCGATGATCACCGAGCCACTCCATGGCCGCAATCATCTCAGGGTAGTCCAGATCGCAGTAGACGACCGCATCGCCTGGCTTGACGCCCTTGTAATTGACGATGAGCATCCGCAACGCCTCGGAACCGCTGCGCGTGACCGCGATCTCCTCAACCTGGCAGCCAACCTGACGCGCGATGGCTTCCTGGGCGGCTCGTGCGCCCGCGGCTCGGCACGAACCGGCTAGCACGTCGCGGGCCCATAGCGAGTTGTTGCGGTTGACGTAGGCGACCTGTCGCCCGTACTCCGTCGCAACCTCGCGCGGCATGATGCCCCAGTACCCGTTTTCGAGATTGTGGACGTCCGATTCGACGTCGTAGTGCTTCGGCAAGTCCTGCGTGGCGATTGAGTTCGGGTGCAACAACGCACTTTCCCCAGCCGGCGTAAGCTTCGCCTCGGCGGCAGGTGAATCCAGCAGGGCGACGGCTCCGCCAAGAGCCAATGACTGGAAGAACTCGCGACGGCTTGGCGTGATGTTCATGTCTGATGGTTCTCCGTAACGAAATGCTTGTCTGCCCGGCCAGCACTTTAACCGCTCGGCAATGAAGGGCAAGACGAGATCGACTCGACTTCGCTGCCTTCAGGGCTGCCGGTGGCGCCCTCGCGCTTGGCGCGTCAGATCCAGCTGAGCGCCTTAGCGATGATCTCAGCTGCTCCCGTAGTTGCGCAGTCGCCGTGCGCTATCAGCAGTCGCTGCGGCTTCCAGTCGAGCACCCTTCGTCGGGCAGCGCGCGCAGGTTCCCGGAACAGGAAACTCAGGCGCCAATCGCCCGGTGTGCTGCCGCGCGGTCCAACGATGTGACCGAGCCGCATCACCAGCCCCTTGAAACCCGAGGCCGCACCTTCTGGAAACCGCTGAATGAGATCGCCGAAGATCGCTGTACGGGACGCGCGGTGAAAGAACACCACTTCCACCAGGGCGAACGATCCGCGAAACACCACTTGATCGATGTCGGTCATCCACGCGTCATCCGGACGATCGCCAAGCTCCGCATCGAAATGAAGTTCCTTCGCTTTTCGAGCTAGACCTGGAGGCGCGTACAGCCGTGCATCGGGCCAGTGCTCCTTCCACTCTGGCAGAAACAGGTGATGGAGCTTGTTCGGCGACGCAATGTGGCCGACGGGTCCGAGGGCTGCTACGTCCGCAGCCAATTCCTTCGTCAGCGCAATCGGGGACCACACCCAGACTTGGCCGCTCGAGAGTCGAGCGACCGCCATGCGAGTTGGGTACGGAATGCCGAAGAACGATACGATCGGTCCATCCGCCACATAGAGATTCTGGCCGAACGGGACAAGCATCGATTTAGGATACCTCGCGGAGCAGAGTATTTGCGGCCCCCAGGACGGCCATCATTCAAGCGCGAGCCGCGTCAATATTCCAGTTTGGGATACCAGTGCTGTCCACGGCCCTCCGGGGTGAGATCCAAAAGGTTCCACAGCGGCGCTACGTCCGGCGCCGTACGCGGATCCTGGCCCGGGTCTGCCGCCTCGAATGGCATTTCGGCAGCATAAAAGACGCGAACCTTGTCGCCGTCTTTGCGGTAGACCACCAGCGCTGGGTACTCGTCTCCCGTCGCCGTTAATGCCCCGAGGTCCTTTGCGTATTGGTCCCCGATCGTCTCGACAAAATCCAGGGTGCGCCATCCGCGTTCGGCTGCGAAGGCTTTCTGGCGCTGGACAGAGCTGCGACCGAAAATTTTGAGCGCGACGCGTTGCTTTAAATCGGCGGCATTGCCGTTGACCCCGCCCAGCCAATTCGTGCACATCGGGCACGGGCGCTCCCGCTGCGGTCCGTACATCCAAAAATAGGTGATCAGCGTACTGTGCGGACCGAAGAGGTCGAACAAGGAAACCTCGGCGCCAGTCTCATCTCTGAAGCGGTAATTCTCGCTGACCACCGGTCCAAGCGGCAGTGCCTGGCGCCTCTCAGTCAACCGGGTCAAGTGGCGTCTGAACTCGATCTCATCCGCGAGCAATGCTTGGCGCGCGCGGGCATAAGCCGCGCTTTCGTTGGGAAATCGCGGCTGACGTCTGGCGGCAAGGTCTACGGCCGACTTCAATGTGGACGATTCGCTCATGGTTTCTCTCCTTAAGGCGATGGCTGGTGTAAAAAGGAAGACGAGTGCACGACGCCATTTCAGTACGACGAAATCGGTCGCTGCAAATCGACACCCGATCAGCCGAAGCTTCTCGGTGGCCGCCGGTCGGTCGCTGATAGCGACCCGCAGCCACGGTGCCGGCAGCCAATGCTACTTTGTCTGACAGACATGCGGCGCCTCTGACGACGAGCCTGGTACGCTGCCCTCACCGGAAAATGGCGCGCGGAGGTGATCCATGGTGGTTGGCACAATCGTCAATGGGACGTACCGCCAAACTAATTTGGCCAGCGAATCCTCTGAATATCTGACCAGCCGCGAAGAACTTCGGAGGGCCGAAGTCGAGCTTATGCGTCAGCGCGAGCGTGTAGCTGTGCTTCGCCGCAATCTTCCTGAAGGCGCTTCGGTTCAGGACTATCAATTTGAAGAGGGTCCCAGCGACCTCGCTGGTGGCGACTCACCTGCGCGCGCCGTTCGGCTTAGTGAGCTCTTCACCAAGCCGAATCGTTCGCTGGTTATCTACCACCTCATGTTTGGAAAGAGCCAGACAAAGCCTTGTCCAATGTGCACAGCGTGGCTTGACGGCGTCAATGGTGTCGCGCATCACCTGGCTCAGAGACTCGACTTCGCCGTGGTCGCGGCCGCCGATGTTCCAACATTGCGCGCCCATGCTCGCGCGCGGGGTTGGGACAGACTGCGCCTCCTTAGCGCTGGTAGCAACAGCTTCAAATACGAATTGGGCAGCGAAGATCGCGACGGCGCTCAGGACTCAACCGTCTCGGTGTTCACGCGCCACGCCAAGGGCGGCTTGCGCCACTTTTACACGGCGCATCCCAGGATGAGCCCCGACATCCAGCAGCGTGGCATCGACCTGCTCACTCCCATCTGGCACTTCATGGACCTGATTCCGCAAGGCCGTGGCGACTGGTACACCAGCCTTTCCTACGGTACCGAAGTTCATGCTCTCCCGACCTAGGTGCTCCCGCCCTCGGGTGGTCCGATGCAATGAACGCTAGCTACTCGTAGTCTTGCGCACATACCCATAGGCAAGGTTGCTTCGCTGCGGCCGATCCGATAGATAATCGGCGCGACGCTGGGATAGGCTGTCATCACGCCAGCCGGCTTGTGCCTCTCGCTTGGAGATGCCGTAAACGCGAGCGCCATTTTCGCCCAGGATCGTCCGCTTAACTGGGCCGTCCGCTGCCCCGAGCGGGGCATAGCCGTATTTGCGCTGCATGTCGTCCGGAATTTCCATTCTTCTAAGCGCTTCGATTTGCCACTGGGGAGAGCCAAACCAGAGCGAATCCGTGCCCCATAAGACATGATCAGTGCCGAGACCCTTGATGAGCATGCCCATCATTGCGGCGGCAGCTCGTGGATGGCTCAGGCAAAGGGCAGCAAAACTCGCACCGACGTCGGCATAGACATTCGTCACGCCGTACTTGGCCGGAATCTCCGCCAGATCACTCACCCAGTCCATGCGGCCGGTCTCGTCAAATTGTTTGGCAGCCAGAGCTGGATTGTCATCGCCGATGTATCGATACCCCGCGTGGTAGATGAGGAAATCCAGTTGCGGCCAGTCCTTCGCGGCCTGCCCCACATCGTCCACCCTCGCAAACTGCGTAAGGCGGGGAAAGCGCTTTTCGTCGCTCGGCGGAAATAGACCTTTATGCACGGCCACTACTCGACTACCCGACTTGGCGAATTTCTCATAGCCGCGGTAGGTCACGGCGGCATCGTCCATGCGCCACGGGTAGCGACTGATCTCCTTGTGCGTATTGTCGCCGATCGTATATCCCTTCCAACCGGCGGGCTTGAGTACCTCAATGCCTCGGTCGATGGCCTCGAGCCATCCGGGCTGTCCCGGCACAAAGATGAAATGCGGCAACATACGCTCGGACCCCGCAAATTTATTCACGCGGTCGCAGGCATGGCGAATCGTGTCGTTGCTGAGCATCCAGTCGCGGGGCACATCGGAAGGAGCGCCGCTTAGCACCGCAATCTTGGTATCGCTGTCGAGAAACATTTCCTTGACGTAGGTCGGAAACTTCACGTCTTCGAACGTCTGCGTATGTCGAGTCAGTTCCGGGTTATAGCCACGCCTTCCTGTGTCGGTTCTCATGTCCACGAATGTTCGGAGGCGCGTATCGTCCCGCAGAAAATGTGTGTGCACGTCCACGACGAACTGATCCGAAAGTTGCCGGGCATGTTCGTCGCCGAGCTCGGGATCCGCCGCCTCCGCTTCACTAACCTGGAATACCGCGCCGTAGACCTCGTTCATAGCCAGAAAGGCGCTTGCCATGCCCGAGGCGGTACGCAGAAAGGCACGCCGGGAAATTCCGTGCTTCCGCGCCAGGATGTCGGCGCGGCCCTTTAGTCGCGCTTCAAAGCATTTCTGCAAAAGTCCCTGGCGTGCAGGTAGAAATTCGCCGTTTGAAACCACCTGGCAAGGAATCGGTGACTCGAAGGCATGAGTCTCCGCCGGATCGAGCTGCGAGCGCTCATAGCGACTCAGTCGGTTGGTCATAGTACCTCCGCAGCTTGGCCGCGATACCGCGTAGCTCGACTATTGGCGGCTCGACGTCAATGATACGTCGACTCGAGACTGTCTGCTTAGTACGTGGAATGCGCGTTCTCTTGGGTATTGCGTGTCGATCGTCGGCGCGCTACAAGAGACCTCTCGATATGCTGCTGGAGACGACCGCCGTGTGCAGGAGCATCAAGACTCTCTTTAATTTCGAGCCACCCGCTACAGAGCAGGAGATTCGGGCTGCGTCCGTTCAATTCGTCAGGAAGCTCAGCGGGTTTAACAGCCCGTCGAGAGCCAACAGCGCTGCTTTTGAACGCGCCGTCGACGAAGTCACCGCGGTGGCCCGCACGCTCATTAGCGCATTGGTCACCACAGCGGAACCTCGGGACCGTCAAATAGAAGCCGAGCGGGCACGAGCAAGAACAGCCTCACGGTTCGGCGCGGGGTCCACAGGCTAGTGTCCTGACGGTCGCATTGGAGGCGGAGGCACGACCGGCCGGAGTGGGCAGGCAGCTGTCGCCATGCTGCGTCAGGTGGGACCTGAAATGGAGTGAAGCTAGAATTGAACCCACGCCGAGAGCGAGGGGCGTGTTATGGATAATTCACCAGAGTTAAGCGATCTGATCCGATCGCGCATCCTAGAACGTATTCTGCCCAGCCATGCCGACGCGCGCATCTTCACTGGCGCGGGCGACGGCCAAATCTGTAGTTGCTGCGACCGCGTGGTGGGCCGTCACGATCTGCAGATCGATGTCGAACACCTCGCTCGTACTTCTAACCCCGTTGTCGCAATGCACCGCGCCTGCTTCCAGCTCTGGAGCCGACTCGCGGACGAGCTATCGACTGCACTGCCAGATCGTTCGGCTCAGAATCAGCCTGCAGCCCGGGCTGGCGAAGCGTTGTGACATAAATCGGCGGCTACGGATCGACATCAACCCACCCAGCATTGGTCGCCCGACCCGATCTGACGGAGCGACCAACGAGGGGAAATATGTCTCAGCCCCCGGATGAAGACGACGCCGACATGTGACTCGACTTCTTGCTCTTCTTGGCGCCGGAGGAAGAAGACGAACCCGACATCCCGCCGGACGACGAGTGCATGCCGCTCGATTTCATCCCATTGGAGCCAGAGGACGAGCCGGCACCCATATTGTTGCCGCTCGACTTATTTTGACCGGGCGGAGAGGTTTGGCCGACGGTACCCTTGGAGGAAATAGACGGAGTTCCGGCGTTCGAAGGAGTGGTACTCAAGTCGTTGCCGTTCTTGGCGCCCGATGTGGAACCAGATGGAGTTTGAGCAAGCGCCAGGCTGGCAACGCTGGCGAGACCTAAAAACAGAATCGAAGTTTTTGTGACTGACATGATCATGCCCCTAAATGTATTTTGCAGCAGTTAAATAGTTGTCAAACTAGCGCGGCTTCGCGATGAGGTGCCCTAAGGATGAAGATCTCTGAGACGGCCGCCCAGAGCCGCCGAGATACACGCAATGAACGCACCAATCAGCATCGCCAGCGCAGTGAATATTGCAGCCGCCCTTCCGGCCTTGCGCGCCGAATCGGCGGCTTGCTGAGCCTGAAGCTTGGCCTGCTTCACCTTGGCGACGGCGTTGTCGACGCGGGCCTGCGCGTCCGACGGTGATGCACCCGTTTGTGCGGCGACCAGCTGCGTGAGATAGGCCTGGTCGTCGGACGATATCTGGTCCGTGGTCAGCACCTTGGCCAGAATGCGGGTCGTCTGTGGACGCACGTCGTTGCCGGCAGCCGCAGTCGGGCTCGCCGGGCGCAGCAAGGTATCGACTTCATAGGGATCAACTCCGCCGGTTCCAGCAGCTCCGGTCGTCGCGCCGGCGGCCGCGCCGGAGCCGACTGTCGCTGCCGCATGAACGCCGGCGCCCACGGCGCTACTGGTGATGACGGCGGATGCCGCCGTGACCAGCAAAGTAGCAGTGGCCCATGTAATGAAGCCATGTGCGGTATCGCGGAAGAATACCTCATGGGTGTGCAGACTTACCCACTTGGTGCGTAATCGTCCGGCAATGTAACCGCCGACACCGGCCGATACCCACTGCACGACGATCAATCCGATTGCTGTCATTACCGCAAATGTGGTTGCCGAGGTGCCCGTATTGGCCCAGGGCGACAAGGCGGACAAGCCAACACCCGTACCCAGTGCGATCAGCAGCAGTGAGGTTGCAGCGGCCACGACCGCGCCTGCCGCAATCGCCGCCCAGGAGACCGCAGAACTCGCTCTCTCGCCAGCAACGGCATCCACGCGAGGATAGCCAGCGGCGGCAGCAACGTTGTCCATGGCGATGCTCAACTGTGAGAGCACATGGCAAGAAGCAGAATGATCGGAATCGGCACTCCGAGCATCCACAGCAGTATTCCGCGACCCATGATCGGCACCCCTAGCAGTTGTTTAGTATGGTTTGGTCGAAGTTGACGACCTGCGAGCGAACATAGCGCCGCCACCGAATCGAAGCAGTAGGACAAGGGTGCGAAGTAGCTGCGGAGAGATCCTATCCGGGCGAGGGTACACCCGGCGGCACGACGGCGCCGAGATTTGCACGGGCAACCCAACCGGTTTGACCGCTGCCCGTTCGGATGAGCACAAACTCGTCATGCTCCGCCGTCATCCTGACGCTCTCTGCCTCCCGCAATGCAAATGCCGTGTCGGCCATCGGCGCGGGGGATACGCGGGCAGGGGTATTGTCGATGAGCACGACCGCCTCGTGCATTCGTGGCCAAAGGAGCATCGCGTTACAAGCGCTCAGTGTCATCAGCGTGACGCCGAGCACGAGAGCGCCGCCGGGCAGCCAAAGGAGACGCGCCGTAACCCTGCCTGCCACCAGCCCTGTACCGACAAGCGCAAGCCCCAGCACCCCGAGCCAGGCCGCTGCGGTGGAGCCGGCGGCAAGAACGAGGCGTGCAAACCGGCTTGCCGGTGTCGAGGGCACGTGAGCGGCGACGCGAACATATGCCAGATTGGCATTGATATCCGGATCGTCCGGCGCCAGCAGTGCGGCGCGCTCATAGCTGAGCACGGCCAGCCCCGGCTTGCCCGCGCGAGCATAGGAATTGCCCACATTGTAAAGCGCAGCTGCCGAATACCGGGGCGGCGACGCCAGTGCGCACGTCTGGCAGGCCCACAGTGCAAGAGCCGCAATGAGCATCGTTGCCTTTGATGTGAGCACTTACTTCCGCTCGCCGGCAAGCTGAGCTTCGACCAGCTCGAGCCAGCGCTGAAAATCCGTGCCAACCGAGTGCGCGTCCGAGTACTTCGCTTCCTCGGCAATCGCAAATAGCAGTTCGACCTCCTCGCCCGTGGTCCCTAGCCGCGCTTTCAGCTCTGCGCCCGTAATTTGATCCGCAGGCATCCGCCATCGAGCGGCAAAGGCTTGCAGCAGCGTTGCTCTCGCCGTGTCCAGGAATGAGTAAGCATCGCCGGCGCGCGCCGCCGCATTTAACTGCGCGAGTGCGCGCGCCACTGCATTGGAGGTTGCGCGTGCAGCGATGGGGCGCACCGCAAACCAACCGCCCGCCAGCAGCAGCGCAAGCGTCGTCGGAATGCTCAGGAACAGCGGGCGGAAGTACAGTGGCCTCAGTTCACTGGTCGAATCGCCCGTGGTCCGATGATCAGGACGCAAACCGCGGGGCGAGCCAATCGAAACGGCGCCATTGAACGAGCCGCTGGCAAGCGAGCCGGCGACCGTCACCTTGATCGGGGACGTTTGCGCGCGCTCGTACCTGCGCGTGTTGGGATTGAAATAGGCGAACTCGAGACCGGGAATGGACTGCTCGCCGGCTTGCGCCGCGATCAGTGGCTGCTCGAACACCTTGACGCCTTCGTTTCCGACCGCATCGCTCGGGGTGAAAGAAGACCTCGCCGGGTAAGTTTTCCAGCCGTCGAGGTGATCGAACATCGGTGAATCGACGCGATCGAAGTTGCCGGCACCGCTTATGCGCAGACGCAGAGTCAGCGGCTCTCCCGCCGTCACGCTGGCGGGCGAAGCGTCGCTCGACACCTGGAAATCGCCGACCGCTCCGCTGAAATTCTCAGGTTGCCCTGCCGTGGGCAGCGGCAGAACCTCGAGCTTGGTTGGGGAACTCTCGATCGTCATGTCTCTTGGAGCAACGCCGTTGTACATGCTTTGTAAGAGTGGAAAAGCCAGCCTGGACGCGACCGCCCTATCTGCGGCGGACAGCGTGCTCATTTTTACGGTCAACGGGGTTTCCGCCGACAACGAAAAACTGCCCGGCTTCACTGCCGCCAGCGCGCTGTGCCAGGTCAGCACCACGAAGTCGCCGCCTTCGATAGTCTCTTCGCGACGCTCCGGTTGTTTCGACAGATTGTTGAACGTGAAATCGCTGCCCTTGAGCGTCGGCAGGCCATTCACCGACGTGACGAGTCCCGCGCGTATGCCGACGTCGATCTCGACCGGCACGCTCTCACCCACGTATATGGGCCGTGCCGGTATCGCCAGATGGACGTAGGCCGCACCGCCGGCCTGCAGCTGAACGCCTTTCGGCAGTGAAGCGACCGGTACCGGCGTAGGGGCCGGTTGCTGGCTGCGCCAGGTGTATGGATTGGGCTCATCGCCCTTCACCACCTCGAGGCCGATGGAACGCGAGCCCGGCGTCAGCGCGGGGATGCTGAATACGCCCGCGAACTGGGGTATCACCCGGATCAGGAAGAACGTCGCAGGGATCATGGTGCCGTTGACGGCGTCGAATCCTTGCGAGCGCCCCATGTCTTCGAATACCAGTCCAGGGATGGTGGGTAGCGTGACGTCTTTGAGCCGACCGAAGCTTGTCACCCGTAAGACTGCCGATTCACCGAGCTTGATGCGAGAAGGTTCGATGGTTTCATAAGCCAGCGCATCGAGGGACTGCGCAATTGCCCGCCCGGCTGAAGCAAGCAGGCAAAGGCTTGCGAGGATGATCTTCATGCTGCGCATGGGCCGGCCTCGCCTCACCAATCCTTGATCGCTGTATCCGGCGGCTGCTGTGGATTCCGCGGCCCTGCCGGCACGGCGAGCGACGGGTGCTCGTCCGATTTCTCGGAGTCCAGAAGTTCGCGGGCTTCCTCCTCAGTCATTTGTCCGGGTGCGCGCTGATCATTTCCTCCAGCGCCCCGGCCCTGTGTCGGCGGCTGTGGTGGCTGCCCCGGCGAAGGGGGTGGTGGCTGCCCCGGCGAAGGGGGTGGCGGTTGCCCCGGCGAAGGGGGTGGCGGTTGCCCCGGCGAAGGTGGTGGCGGCTGCCCCGGCGCGTGACCCTGACCTTGTCCCTGGCCGCCGCCGCCGCCGCCGCCGCCTCCCTGATCGGGTGGCTTTCGGAGCGCGTCAATCTTCCGGTTGACGAAGTCGCGGTTGTATTTGCTATCAGCGTCATCAGCGCGCAGCTGCAACGCCGTATCGTACGCCTTGACCGCTTCGGTCCACTTTTGAATCGCCTGCTGGGGGGCCGACTTCTCAAACGGCTGGCCCGCTCGATAGAGAGAATTGCCCAGGTTGTAATAGGCGTCCTCCTGGTCTGCCAGGCGCTTTGCGTCGCTCGCCGGTGCAGTCTTGATCGATTGCTCGAAGGACTGCGAGGCCTGGGAAAACTGTCCCGCTCGATACGCACTCGTACCCTCGTTGTATTCCAGCACAGGCGCCCGGGCGCCGCGCAATGTGCCGGGGTCTGTTGCCCGATCCGCACTCTCGGATCGCATTGGACTGAGCAAGGCCGCGATCAGAACCGTCACGGCGGACGCCGCGACCGCGCGCGGCAGCGCTTGCGCTCGCCGCCGGGATCGACGCGTACCAACCACCAGACTGGCCAATAGCATCGTCAACGACGCCGCCAATGGCCACTGATAGCGCTGGTTGTAAATTCGCTGCTGCCGGTAAATCAGATCGCGCTTCGTAACTGAGCCAAATGCCGTTCTGAGAAATGCTTCGAACTCGCCACTCTGCGCTCCAAGATGCACATAGGTACCCGCCGTGGCGGCAGCGATGGCCTTAAGTCCGGCCTCGTCAAGATGAGACTTGACCCACTCACCTTTTTCATCCTTGACAAAGCCGCCGCCCTGATCCGAAGGCAAGGGGATCAGATCGCCTTCCGCAGTACCCACACCGACCGTGTAGATCTTCAGGCCATCCTGTTGGGCAGCGTCCTTGGCGGCAGCCAGCGCGTCCCCTTCGAGATTTTCGCCATCGGTCACCAGGATCAGGATTCGGTCGCTTCCCGGATGGCGCCCGAGCGCGGCCCGTGCCGCCACGATGGCGCTCGGAATATTGGTGCCGCCTCTCGGAATGGTGTGAACATCGACCGCATCCAACGACTGATGGAAGGCCCCATAGTCGATCGTCAGCGGACAGACGAGAAAGGCGCTGCCTGCGAACGCCACGATGCCGATCCCATCTCCGTCCAGTTGCCGCGCCATGTCATCGATTGCCAGCTTGGCCCGCGCCAGTCGGTTGGGCTTTACATCGGGAGTCAACATGCTGCGGGAGGTATCGATTGCGAACACCACCTCGATACCGCGACGACTGATCTTCTCCCAGTGATAGCCGAGCAGCGGACCGGCGAGCGCGGCGCAGAGGCAAAGCACGGAGCCCAGGAAGAGACCGCGCCCAAGGAAGCGGCGGACCCTGGACACCGACCCGGTAAGCCTCGCCCGCAGATGCGGAGCGACAAATTTCGCGAGGGCTTCATGTTGCCGCGCGTCGTAACGACGCCAGATGCCGATGAGTGCGAGGCAGGCAAGCACGCCCACGAGCAGCCAATGAGGGTCGCTGAGCTTCACGGTAACCTGCGATACCTCGTATGTTGCAGTAGCATCCACAGTCCCAGCAGCCCCAGCGCGGGGATCAATGTCCACCGGTAAAGCTCTTCGACGTGCTCGAATTTCTCCACGGTCTGCGCCGATGTCTCGTACCGATTGATCTGCTCGTAGATCTTCTGCAGCGAATCGGTGTCGGTCGCTCGATAGAACTGCCCGCCGGTTTGATTCGCCACGGCCTGCAGGGTTGCCTCGTCGACATCCACGTACGCCATGATCACGTGCGTGTTACCCGCCCGGTCCCTCACGGGGATCGGGGCCTTTCCGCGCACACCGACGCCGATCGTGTACACCTTGACGCCCAATGCTCGAGCCGCTTCGGCCGCAGCGAGCGGCGGTATTTTTCCGGTGTTATTGACGCCGTCCGTCAGCAGGATGACTACCTTGGATTTTGCCGCCGTCGTGCGCAGGTGGTTGACGGCAGCAGCGATGGCCGAGCCGATCGCCGTTCCGTCGTCGCCGATACCTACGTTTACGCGCTCGAGATTCTGTTGCAGCCAGTCGTGGTCCAGGGTGAGCGGGCTCACGATGTAGGGTGCCGCTGCAAAGGCGATGAGCCCGATACGGTCGTTGGGGCGTTCGTCGATGAACCTGGAGACCACCGACTTGACCACCGCGATGCGATTGACGCGGGTGTTGTCGACCTTGAAATCGAGCGCCGTCATGGAACCCGAAATATCCAGTGCGAGAACGATGTCGATTCCATTCGCGGTAACGGACGTGTGACTTTGAGTGCGTTGCGGCCGGGCCAACCCGACGACCATGAGCGCCGCGGCGATGATGGGCAGCAGCCAAATCACTCCTCCGATCCGGCTCTTGGTGCGGCGCGCGATGTCTCGCGCCAGGCTGACGTCGGAATATTCAACGGCGGCGACGGGGCCTCGACGCCCCCGCCACAGCACCACCAGGGGCAGCAGGGTCAATGCCCAGAACCAATCGGGCTGGAGAAACCGAATCATGCGCCGGTCGCCTCGCCGGTCTCGAGCACGAAACGATGAGCGCTTTGGAAAAGCGATTCCATATCCGTGGCCGCCAGCGAGTCCCCGGCAAACTTGACCAAGTCGCATTGCTGCAGGAACTGCGTCAGCAGCGGCCGGTGACGTACCAGTGTTCCCTGCGGGCTCTGCAGCAGAGCCTGCAGGAATTCCTCGGTCGTCCGCTGCGTGGCTACCACCTCGAACCGCTTCTCGATGTAGTCGCGGATGACATCGGATGCCGCAATTCCGAATGCCCGGGCGGTCTCGGGGTGCATCAACGGTCGGGTGGCATCCAGGCGCTGCAGGGTGCGTTCCGATAGGGTTGGCGTCCGCCCCCGAGTTACTCGGCCACGCCGACGCCATACGATAGGGACCAGGAGCGCCGCCATCGCCACCGCCAGGACTGCCAGCAAAACCCACGATTCCGAGATTGCTTTGGGGCCGCGAATGTCGCGGATGTCTTCCGCGGCTTGCGCCAAAACGGCTCCGGGCAGGCACGTGAGCCAGACGCAGCCTCTGATGGCGCGACGGTGGCCGATGCTCGCCTTCATACCCGAGCGCGGCCGCGCGATTTGAAGAACCGTTGCAGCGCGGGGATGTAAGGCGTATCCGTACGCAGCTGCACGATGTCGACCCCCTCGGCCCGAAGATCGTTCCGTAGACGTCCGGCACGCGCCAGCGAAAGCTCGTTGAAACGCTTTCGCACCGTTGTACGCGCTGTGTCGAGCTCGATGATCTCGCCCGTTTCGGCGTCTTCCAGTGCGATGATGCCGACGTTGGGCAGCGCCTGCTCGCGCGGATCCTCGATATGCACTGCAATCAGGTCGTGGCGACGGTTCGTCTGGCGGACCGCCCTGCGCAGGGCCGCGCGGGCTTGGGTGGGATCGCCGTTGGTCTCGAAGTCCGATATCAGGAATACCACGGCGCGGCGGTGCAGCACGTGATTCAGAACGTCGAGTGTCTTCACGGTGTCAGTACCAATTCCCAGTGGCTCCTGGAACAGGATATCTCGCACCACGCGCAGAACGTGTCGGCGACCTTTCCTCGGCGGCAGGTAGCGCTCGATGCGGTCCGTATAGAGAATCAAGCCGACTTTGTCGCTGTTGCGAATTGCGGAAAAGGCCAGCACGCTGGCGATCTCGGCGGCCAGGTCTCGCTTGGACATTGCGCCGGATCCGAAATTTCCCGAAGCACTGATGTCGACCAGCAGGAATATAGTGAGTTCTCGCTCCTCCGTGAACTTCTTGACAAACGGACGACCGGCGCGAGCCGTCACATTCCAATCGATGGTCCGGACTTCGTCCCCGGGGCTATATTCGCGGACCTCGTCGAAGTCCATACCCCGGCCCTTGAACACCGAGTGGTAGGCGCCCGCCATGCTGTCGTCGACCATGCGGCGGGTGCGGATCTCCAGCTCACGCATGCCACTGCGCTTCGACTTGATTGACTGCTTGCCGTTCGCCATCCGGGCGCTCCCGCCCTGCTAGGGCACGGGCAGCGTGTGCAAAATCTTCTCAACCACGTCCCTGGAGGTAATATTTTCGGCCTCGGCCTCGTACGTCACTGCCACCCGATGCTGCAGTACATCCATCGCAACCGCCTTGACATCCTGCGGCGTGACGAAGTGCCGGCCATTGAGGAATGCCATGGCGCGCGCAGCCAAAGTGAGCGCGATGGTGGCCCGGGGCGAGGCGCCGTATTGGACATATCCGTTCAGGTCGAGCTTCTCGGCAATGGGGGGACGCGTCGCCAGCACGATATCGACAATGTAATCCCGCACCTTGTCATCGACGAACAGCGTATTTACCACGTGCCGGGCATCGAGAATCTGTGAGGCACTGACTACCGTACGCGGCACGATCATGGGCTCGGTGGTCGCCATGGAATCGAGAATCGCCCGCTCCTCGGTTCGCGTCGGGTAGTCGATGATGACTTTCATCATGAACCGATCGATTTGAGCCTCAGGAAGGGGATAGGTGCCCTCCTGTTCCAGGGGGTTCTGCGTCGCCAGCACCATGAACGGCGCCGGCAAGGGATAGGTTTCATCGCCAATGGTGACCTGGCGCTCCTGCATGGCCTCGAGCAGCGCACTCTGGACCTTGGCCGGCGCGCGATTGATCTCGTCAGCGAGGACGACGTTGGCGAAGATCGGTCCACGCACCGTGGTAAACGCGCTCTCGCGCTGGTCAAAGATGCGCGTTCCGACGATGTCGCTGGGCAAGAGATC
>JBAUYT010000009.1:0-10934 GCA_049584935.1 Steroidobacteraceae bacterium | reverse complement strand
ACTCTGCGCCGTGAAGGTGAATGCCGGCTGGTACAGGCTCCAGGTGGCGTGCGCCAGATTCATGTCGCCGTGCGATATCAGGTAGAGACACTGATGGTAGAGATCGGTATCGAGGCCGTGCAGCAGCGCGCGCAGCTGCCCGGCGGCATCGAGCATGGCCTGCAGCGCCGCGCCTTCTTTGTGAAAGGTCGGATCGGTGCTCTGCAGGTGATACTGCACCAGCGCTGCGAGACTACCGCCGTGTTCGCGATCTGCGATCTGCTGGAACGGCGCCAGGTCGGCCAGCACCTGGTCGAGCCGTCCGGCCGCACGCTGACGATACTGCGCAATGAAGCTGGGCACGCAGCCAGCCGCCACCACGGCGCAGAGCAGCACGATCCGGTCCAGCAGTCCACGAACTAGCGCCACCTGTCCTCACTTCGACTTGCGGCCGGACGCCTCCGGCCCGGGCAGCAACGGCAACTGATCCTGCTCGAGTTTGCTGTCGCGCCGGCGACGATGGTGCCGCAGCCGCTCTATTTCCTCCCGGAACGCCTCGACGTCCTGGAAGCTCCGGTACACCGAGGCGAAGCGTACGTATCCCACCTCGTCCAGGTGCCGCAATTCCTCCATGACCAGCTCGCCCACCATGCGCGCGGGAACTTCGCGCTCGCCGAGCACGCGCAGCTTGTGGCAGACGCGCCCAACGGCCTCCTCTATCGCCTCGAGGCTGACCGGCCGCTTCTCCAGCGCACGGGTCATGCCGCTCGCGAGCTTGCGCTCGTCGAACGGTTCGCGGCTGCCATCGTTCTTCACCACCCGCGGCATCAGCAGCTCGGCGGTTTCGAAGGTCGTGAACCGCTCGCCGCAGCTCAGGCACTCGCGCCGGCGCCGGATCTGGCGGCCGTCGGCCGTCAGTCGCGAGTCCGTTACCTTGGTCTCGATGTGGCTGCAGAAAGGACAATGCACTTGAAGCCTGTCGGAGTCATTTGAGCCGCGTTGGCTTGCCAAGGCTGCAGATGCCAGGCGCACGGCGCAGGCCATAGTTATCTCTATGGGCCAGCCGTGCCTGGTCCCGCGTTGCGTTCAGTTGCCGTATACCGGGAAGCGTTTGCACAGCGCAGCCACTTCACCGCGCACGCGCGTCACCACGCCGTCGGCACCGTTGGCGTCGAGGATATCGGCGATCCAGCCGGCCACCTGGCGGATTTCCGTTTCCTTGAAGCCGCGTGTGGTCGATGCCGGCGTTCCCAGGCGCAGACCGCTCGCTATCATCGGCGGCCGCGGATCATTCGGCACGGCGTTCTTGTTGACGGTGATGTGCGCGCGACCGAGCGCCGCGTCGGCATCCTTGCCGGTGATCTCCCGCCCGATCAGGCTCAACAGGAACAGGTGATTGTCGGTGCCGCCCGAGACGATGTTAAACCCGCGATTGACCAGGGCTTCGCACATGGCGCGAGCGTTGCTCAGCACCTGGGCCTGATACTGCTTGAACTCGGGCTGCAGCGCTTCCTGCAACGCCACCGCCTTGGCGGCAATGACTTGCATCAGCGGTCCGCCCTGGGTGCCCGGGAACACCATCGAATTGAGCTTTTTGGTGATGCTGTCGTTGGCACGCGCCAGGATCAGGCCGCCGCGCGGGCCCCGCAGGGTCTTGTGCGTGGTGGTGGTGACGACGTCGGCGTACGGGAGCGGGCTCGGGTAGTGCCCGGTGGCTACCAGCCCGGCAACGTGCGCCATGTCGACGAACAGCAGCGCGCCGACGCTGTCGGCGATGGCGCGGAAGCGCGGCCAGTCGAGCACGCGCGAGTAGGCCGAGAAACCCGCCACGATCATCTTCGGACGATGCTCGCGCGCCAGCGACTCGATCTGCTCGTAGTTGACCAACCCGGTGTCCGGATGCACGCCGTACTGATGCGCCTGGAACAGTTTGCCGGAGAAATTGACCTTGGCGCCGTGGGTGAGATGACCGCCGTGATCGAGGCTCATCCCCAGGATCACATCACCCGGAGACAGCAGTGCCAGGTAGACGGCCGCATTGGCCTGGGAGCCCGAATGCGGCTGCACGTTGGCGTAGTCCGCCGCGAACAGCTTCCTGGCGCGATCGATGGCCAGCTGCTCGGCTATGTCGACGAATTCACAACCACCGTAATAGCGCTTGCCGGGGTAGCCTTCCGCATACTTGTTGGTGAGCACGGAACCCTGCGCCTCTAGCACCAGCGGACTGGTGTAGTTCTCCGAGGCGATCAGCTCGATGTGATCTTCCTGGCGCTGGCGCTCGCCCTCGAGTGCGCGCTGCAGTTCGGGATCGAAGTCCTTGAGTGATCGGCTCGGAAACATGCGGCGGCCACCTGGGTCTAGGCAATGAGGGGTGCGCGGAATTGTACCCGATCGAGCCGGATACGATCAGGCATCCAGCAGGGACTGCACCACGTCGCTCCAGGCGCGCGCCAGGTTGCCGCGATCATAGCCTCCCCCGCCCAGCGCCAGCACGCGGCCGTGCCCAAGACGGTCTGCCAGCTCGCACAGATCCGCCGCGGCGCGCGCATGGCAGGCGGTCGAGAGCTGCAGGTGCGTAATTGGGTCACCGGCGATGCTGTCGGCGCCGCACTGCAGGATGAAGAATTCCGGTTCGAAGCGCGCCACATGCGCCAGCATCTGCGGCCACACCTGACCGAACTCGGCATCGCCCGAGCCGGCTCGCAGCGGCACGTTGAGCTTGGTCCCCTCGGCCTGGCCGCTGCCGGCCTCGGCAGCGTCGCCGGTGCCCGGATAGAGGCTGTGGCCGCTCTCGTGCAGGTCGGCAAATATGACCGCAGGATCGTCCTCGAAGGCATAGAACACGCCGTCGCCATGATGCGCGTCGATGTCGACGTACGCGATCCGGGTCAGGCCGCGGTCCTGCTTGAGAAACTCGATGACGACGCCGCAATCGTTGAACACGCAGAAGCCGGCCGAGCGTCCGCGGGCAGCGTGATGCAGGCCGCCGATCGGCACGAACGCGCGGCGGCGCGTGCCCTCGAGAATCCACGCGGCTGCCTTGAGACTGGCGCCCACCACGCATTGCGCGGCCTCGAACACACCGCGATAAGCCGGAGTGTCGCCGCCATCCAGCCAGCCGCTGCCGGCCTGCGAGCGCTCCATGACGAAGCGGATGTGATCGGGCGTGTGAAACAGCTGCAACTCGCCTATCAGCGCATCACGCGGCTCGAGCAGCAGCACACGTGCATCGAGTCCGCGCTGCTGGAACTCACGCACGAACGCGGCGTGCCGATCCGGGCCGAACGGATGGCCATCGGGAAAGCCGTAGCGAGCGAGCCGCTCGCCGAGTACGACAGCAACTTCAGAGCCGGTGGCGTTCAACGCGTCCCTTTGAGCTCGAGCCTTGGGGCAACTGAACGAGACTCAAAGATAGCACACGGCGCAGTCCGGTCGTCCCCCAGTGGCAGGACGGCGGCGCATTCATCGATAATGCGCGCCCGTCCGCATCCTCAAGGCCCGCCACCGATGGCGCAATACATCTACACCATGAACCGCGTCTCCAAGGTGGTGCCGCCCAAGCGCACCATCCTGCGGGACATCAGCCTGTCGTTCTTCCCGGGCGCCAAGATCGGTGTGCTCGGCCTCAACGGCTCGGGCAAGTCCTCGCTGCTGCGGATCATGGCTGGCACCGACCAGAACATCGACGGAGAGGCACGGCCACAACCGGGCATCCGCGTCGGTTTCCTGCCGCAGGAGCCCGAGCTCAACCCGGACCACGACGTGCGCACCGTCGTCATGGAAGGCCTCGGCGGCACCTTCGCCCAGCTCGAGCGCTTCAACCGCATCAGCGACCTGTTTGCCGAGCCGATGGACGACGAGCAGATGAACAAGCTGCTCGAGGAACAGGCGAAACTGCAGGATGCCATCGACGCGGCCGGCGGCTGGGAACTCGAGCGCAAGCTCGAGATCGCAGCCGACGCGTTGCGGCTGCCGCCCTGGGACTCGAAGATCTCGCAGCTGTCCGGCGGCGAGAAGCGCCGCGTGGCGTTGTGCCGGCTGCTGCTGTCCGCTCCGGACATGCTGTTGCTGGACGAGCCGACCAATCACCTGGATGCGGAATCGGTCTCGTGGCTGGAGCGCTACCTGGAGGAGTACCCGAGCACCGTGGTCGCGGTTACGCACGATCGCTACTTTCTCGACAACGTTGCCAAATGGATCCTGGAACTCGATCGCGGCCACGGCATTCCCTGGCAGGGCAACTACTCGTCGTGGCTGGAACAGAAGGAAAAGCGCCTGGGGCTGGAAGAGCGAGAGCGGGAGGCATTGCGCAAGACGCTGGCGCGCGAACTCGAATGGGTGCGCACCAATCCCAAAGCGCGGCAGGCCAAGAGCAAGGCGCGCCTGGCGCGCTACGAGGAACTGGCATCGAAGGAGTTCCAGGAGCGCAACGAGACCAACGAAATCTACATTCCGCCGGGGCCGCGACTCGGCGAACTGGTCGTCGAAGTGGCCGGGCTCTCCAAGGGTTACGGCGACCGGCTGCTGATGGACAACGTCAACTTCAGCATGCCGCCCGGCAGCATCGCCGGCATCATCGGGCCCAACGGCGCCGGCAAGACCACGTTATTCCGCATGCTGACGGGAGCCGAGAAGCCCGACAGCGGCGCCATTCGCATCGGCCCCAGCGTCAAGCTGGCCTATGTCGATCAGTCGCGGCACGCGCTCGATGACAAGAAAACCGTCTGGGAGGAGATCTCCGGCGGCCAGGACATCATCCGCGTCGAGGGCTACGAGACCGCCTCGCGCGGCTACGTCGGCCGTTTCAATTTCAAGGGCGCCCAGCAGCAGCAGCTGATCGGCGAACTTTCGGGCGGTGAGCGTAATCGCGTGCATCTCGCCAAGGTATTACGCACCGGTGGCAACCTGCTGCTGCTGGACGAGCCCACCAACGATTTGGACGTGGAGACGCTGCGCGCGCTCGAGGATGCGCTGCTGAACTTTCCGGGCTGCGCGGTCGTGATCTCGCACGATCGCTGGTTTCTCGACCGGATTGCGACGCACATACTAGCCTTCGAAGGAAACTCGGAAGTCGTCTGGTTCGAGGGTAACTACCAGGATTACGTCGCGGACCTGCGCCGCCGTCGCGGCGATGACGCCGCCCAGCCGCACCGGCTCAAGTACCGCAAGCTGACGCGCTGATCGGGCGCTGCCAACCGGGCCCATTGTTCATTATGTAAACGCGGCGCGCGGACCGTGCCGCTGCGCGATCGTTCGGCTACACTCGATTGCGTCAGCCATTAGAACAATACCCATGTCGATCTACATCGATACCAACGATCGGCTGCACAACGAACAGGCCGGCAGCCTGGCACAGACGTGCCCGCACTGCGCCGTATTCGCGCATATCACGCCGCTGGCGATTCCGTCCTTTCGCGAACTGACGGCGACTCACCCCAAGCAGACCGGCCTGGTGTACCGCTGCGACGCCTGCCACGCGCCCATTTTCCTGCGCACCCAGGTGCGCGGCTACGCGCCCGACCGTATCGAGCTGTCATCGCAATTCGAGGAAGTCGAGCGCCCGCTCGAGCCGTTCGAGTACGCCGATCTTCCAGCCGAGATCGAGACCCTGTTCAGCGAGACGCTGCAGTGCTACTCGTACGGGCTGTTCGACGCATTCGCGACCATGTGCCGGCGCACCATGCAGGCCGCGTTCGCGGATCTCGGGGAATCGGGCAAGCTGCGGGTATTCGACGAACTCAACAACGTGCGGGAAATGGCCGAGCTCGACCAGGCCATGTTCGCGCCCATCAAGCGCGTGCTGTTCGGTACCGACGCCGATCCCGCACCCATCTATCCGCCGATCGACGAGTTCCAGGGGGCGCTGCTGCTCGAGGTGGTCAAGGATCTGCTGTACGAGAGCTACGTGCGCCGGGCCCGCTTGCGCCAGGCCATCGTGGTGCGGCGGCGCGCGGCGGCCGAACCCACCGCCCAGGTCGACGACCATGCGGTCACCAATGGCGCTGCCAGCGAGCCGCCGCCTTGAGTTGTGTGCGCCGCGCGGCCAGCATCGCGCGTCGCTTGCCGGCCGCCAGCCGCGCTGGCCCCACTAGCCGACGAATACGCGCGCATTGCGGAACATGCGCAGCCAGCCGCTGTCCTCGCCGGCGCCGCGCGGCCGCCATGAGTTCTGCGCGCTGCGGTAGACGCGCTCGGGGTGCGGCATGGTAACGGTCACGCGCCCGTCCGGTGTGGTCAGTGCCGCTATGCCCTGCACCGCGCCGTTCGGGTTGGCCGGATAGCGGCTGGCAATCTCACCGCGGTTGGTGACGTAGCGGAATGCCACCAGCCTCTGGTCGAGGCAATCCTGCAGATCCCGCGCGGCGCCGAACTGCGGCCGCCCCTCGCCGTGCGCGACCGCAACCGGCAAGCGCGAACCGTGCATTCCCGCCAGCAGCACTGAGGGTGAATCCAGTATTTCCACCAGGCTGACACGGCCCTCGAACTGCTCCGAACGGTTGCGCAGGAACTGCGGCCAGTGCTGCGCGCCCGGAATCAGATCCTTGAGCACCGCAAACATCTGACAGCCATTGCAGACGCCAAGCGCGAAACTGTCGGTGCGCCGGAAGAAACGCTCGAACTCGCGCCGCATCCGCTCGTGGAAGAGAATCGAGCGCGCCCAGCCGCGACCGGCACCCAGCACGTCGCCGTAGGAAAAGCCGCCGCAGGCCACCAGCCCGGAAAACTCCGCCAGCTTGCGCGTACCGCCCAGCAGATCCGTCATGTGCAGGTCGTGCGCCTCGAAGCCGGCCCGATCGAGTACCGCCGCCATTTCGAAGTGGCTGTTGACACCCTGCTCGCGCAAGACGGCGACTGCCGGCCGGGCGCCGCGCGCAATCATCGGCGCGGCGATATCCTGCTGCGGATCGAAACTCAGCCGCTGTGACAGGCCCGGATCCGTATCATCGAGCTGCGCCGCAAATTCCTCATCGGCACAGGTCGGATCGTCGCGCAGCCGCCGCATCTGGTGGGAAGTCTCCGACCAGGCGCGGCGCAGATCGACCCAGCTCTCATCGAGCTGCACATCACCGACCCTGAGCCGCACCCGCATCAGTTCGCTGGGCACACCGATCGCGCTGCTGCGCTCGGCCAGGCCGTGCCGGGCCAGACAGTCGAGCACGGCGGCCCGATCGGCCCGTCTCACCTGCAGCACCGCGCCCGGCGCCTCGGCAAACAACGCTGCCGTTGCGGAACCGCTGCGCGCATCGACGGCGAGGTCGAGACCGCAGCGGCCCGCGAATGCCATTTCGATCAGGGTCACGATCAGTCCGCCATCGGAGCGATCGTGATAGGCCAGCACCCATTCCTGTGCGTGCAGCTCGATCATGGCGGCGGCGAAGCTGGCGAGCAGCGCCGCATCGGCGTCGGCCGGAGCGCCGCCGACCCGGTTGAATACCTGCGCCAGCGCGCTCATGCCCAGGCGGTTCGGTCCGCCGCCGAGATCGACCAGCAACAGCTCGGTCGGGCCGCAGTCGCCTCGCAGCTCCGGCGTCCAGGTGCGCCGCACGTCCCGCACCGGCGCAAACGCCGAGATGATCAGCGACACCGGTGCCGTGACCGATCGCTCGACGCCATCACTGCGCCATGCGGTCTTCATCGACAGCGAGTCCTTGCCGACCGGTATGGCGAGCCCGAGCTGCGGGCAGAACTGCTCACCGACTGCGCGCACGGCTTCGAACAGCTCCGCATCCTCGCCTTCGCTGCCGCAGGCTGCCATCCAATTGGCGGACAGGCGGATGTCGCTCAGCACAGCGACGTCCGCGGCCAGCAGATTGGTGACGGCTTCAGCGACCGCCAGTCGCGCCGCTGCGCCAGCGCTCAGCAGCGCCACCGGCGTGCGCTCGCCGACCGCCATGGCTTCACCGGTGTGGTGATGGTAGTCGGACAGGGTGACCGCAACGTCGCTGACCGGCACCTGCCAGGGACCCACCAGCGGGTCCCGGCTGATCAGGCCGCCGACGCTGCGATCGCCGATCGTGATCAGGAAGGTCTTGTCGGCGACCGCCGGCAAGCGCAGCACGCGATAGAGCGCCGTGCGCAGATCGAGCGCGTCGCAGTCGCACGGGGCCGCAGCAGGCGCGCGGCTACGCACCTCACGGCGCATCTGCGGCAGCTTGCCGAGCAGCGCGTCAATCGGCATGTCCACCGGCGCGTTACCGAAGCGCGGGTCGCGCACGATCAGCGCGCCATCCGCGGTTATCTCGCCGATTACGGCGAACGGGCAGCGCTCGCGGCGCGCGATGGCCTCGAATTGCGGGAGGCTTCCCGGCACCAGGGTCAGCACGAAGCGCTCCTGCGCCTCGTTGCACCAGATCTCCACCGGCGCCATGCCGCTCTCGGCGCTCGGCACTGCGCGCAGATCGACGCGCGCGCCGCGATGACTGTGTGCCACGGCCTCGGGCACGGCGTTCGACAGCCCGCCCGCGCCGACATCGTGGATAAGCTCGATGGGGTTGCGTGCCCCCAGTGCCCAGCAGCGGTCGATGACCTCCTGCGCGCGCCGCTGCATCTCCGGGTTCGCCCGCTGCACCGAGGCGAAGTCCAGCTGGGCGCTCGAACTGCCGCTGCCAACCGAGGAGGCGGCGCCACCGCCCAGACCGATCAGCATCGCCGGGCCACCGAGCAGCACCAGCGGCGCGCCGATCGATACCTCGCCCTTGTCGACGTGAGCGCGCCGGACATTGCCGAGTCCGCCCGCCAGCATGATGGGTTTGTGATAGCCGCGGACGCTGCCCGCGGCATCCCCTGCCAATGCCAGCTCGAGGGTGCGGAAGAAACCGCAGATGCCGGGCCGCCCGAATTCATTGTTGAAGGCCGCGGCGCCGATTGGCCCGTCGAGCATGATCTCGAGCGCCGAGACGATGCGGTCGGGCTTGCCGACGCCGACGCTGCTTTCCCACGGCTGCTCGAATCCCGGAATCCGCAGATTCGAAACCGCAAATCCCGTCAGGCCGGCCTTGGGCTTGGCGCCGCGGCCGGTGGCCGCCTCGTCCCTGATTTCGCCGCCCGCGCCGGTGGCCGCGCCGGGGGCGGGCGAGATCGCAGTTGGGTGATTGTGCGTCTCCACCTTCATGAGGATGTCGAGCGGCTCGTCACTGCCGCGGTAGATGCGGGTCTCCGGGTCCGGAAACCAGCGCGTACCGGCGTTGCCGGCGATGACTGCGGCGTTGTCGCGATAGGCGGACAGCACCCCACCCGGTGCGCGCGCGTGCGTATTGCGGATCATGTCGAACAGCGACTTCGGCTGCTCGACGCCGTCGATCACGAAGCGCGCATTGAAGATCTTGTGGCGGCAGTGCTCGGAATTCGCCTGCGCGAACATCATCAGTTCGACGTCGCTCGGATCGCGGCCCAGGCGTCCGAAGGTATCGAGCAGATAGTCGATTTCCTCCGCATTCAGCGCCAGTCCCAGTTCCTGGTTTGCCCGCTCCAGCGCCGCGCGGCCCCCGGCCAGTGCCACCTGCCGCAACGGCCTGGGCGGCTGTTGTGCGAACAGTGTCGCCGCTTCGCTTGCGTGCTCTAGCACCGTTTCGGTCATGCGGTCGTACAGCAGCGCCGCGATGGCGGTGCGCTCACGCGCCGGCAACGGTTCTGCCAGCGCCACTCCGAAGCAGACACCGCGTTCGATGCGCACGACGCCATCGAGGCCGCACACCTCGGCGATGTCAGTGGCTTTGCTCGACCACGGCGAGATGGTGCCGAAGCGGGGTACTATCAGCCAGGCGGCCGAGGGGGACGCCGCGGTCGGATCGACCGTCTCGCCGCCGTCGTCGAGCAGCTGCAGCAGGCGTGTCTGCTCGGCTGGGTCCAGCGCGCGGCGAGTCTCCACGAAATGCAGATACTGCGCATCGAGCGCCGTGATCAACGGCGTCACTGCCCTGAGGCGCGCAAGCAATCGGACCAGTCGGAATCGGGATAGTGCGCGTGAGCCCGGCAGCGTCAGCATCAGGTCTTCTTCGACCCGGGATCACCGGCCGACGGCGGCAGCAGCGGCATCGGGAACTGCGCCACGTTGCCGCCTTCGAGTGCCGTGATCTTGGCCGTGCCCTGCTTGCGCACTTCGTCGATGCGCACGATCGATTGCAACGGCAGGTAGCTGCGCGTGACCCCGGTGAACTCGGTCTTTACCCGTTCCTCGGCGGGATCCAGCAGCACCGTGGAGCGCTCGCCGAACACCAGTTCCTCGACTTCGACGAAGCCGAACAGCGACCCATGGCTGACCTTGCGGGCGTAGATCTCATAGACCTTGCCCTGATTGACGAAGATGATCTTGAAAATATGATTCGCAGCCATCGGCCCGTATTATATATGTCCGGGTAGCGCAGGCGTGGGGATCCGAGGATGGCCCTGAAGCTGACGATCCAGAGCGAGCAACGCGAGCAGCTAGGCTCGCGCGCGAGCATCGTTTTCGGCGTGGGCGGTGGCAGCATCGGCCGGGCGCACGACAACGATTGGGTGTTGCCCGATCCGCAGCGCTATCTGTCGGCGCATCACGCGCGTGTCAAATTCCGTGACGGTGAGTTTCATCTGCTGGACACCAGCACCAACGGCGTGTTCGTCAACGATCACAGCGAGGCGCTCGGCCGCCGCGGCAGCCACGTGCTGCGAGATGGCGACCGGCTGCGGCTCGGCAACTACGACATCACGGTCGCGCTCGATCTGGAACGGGCCGAGGCGCCCGAGGCGAGCGACGTGTTTCCGGTAAAGCCGCAGGGCGGCAATGCCGCGCAGGCCGACCTGGGTGCGAAATTCAACATGCGCGACCTGCTGCGACCCGAGCCGGAGGCGGTTGCGGCCGCCGCCGGACCGGCCACCGAGGACCCCGGGCTGCTGGCATTCGACCACAGCGAGCGCAGTGACCGGGTGTGCGCGCCCGCCCGACCGCCCGCTGCCGCTGCCCGCGCGGAGCAGCGCAC
>JBAUYT010000008.1:0-1860 GCA_049584935.1 Steroidobacteraceae bacterium | reverse complement strand
AGATCAATATCGGCTACAAGGACCGTCTGGAGGCGGCGGGCTTGCGGTTTTCCGGCATGTCGCCCGACGGCATCCTGCCCGAGATCGTCGAATTGCCCGATCACCCCTGGTACATCGGCGTGCAGTTCCACCCGGAGCTCAAATCGACCCCGTTCGCGCCGCACCCGCTGTTCGCCTCGTTCGTCCGCGCCGCGCGCGACCAGTCGCGGCTGGTGTGAGGGCATGCTCTGACCGGCTCGTCATCCTTGCTCGTGCTGAGGTTCGGTCGATGGCGGGCAGTGTAGACAATGAGTTATATCGCGAGGATGTAAATTGGTCGACGACCCCACATCGCTTATGTCCGTAGAATCGCAGAAGTCCATGGCTTTTGAAGGGCTGCTTGGATGGGCGGAGGGTGTCGCTGCGCAGGCGCAGGCTCTCTCATTGGCGCAGGACAAAATCACGAAGCCTTTGCAGGAAGAAATACGTGTGGGCGGATGGAGGAACCACGTAGAGGTTATGCAGCGGGTACGAGCCAATAAACATACATTCGATTGCCAACGACACTATTTTGTGCTTGCGGCGAACAAATTGGTCGAATATCGCCGGTGGGCAGGTAGGTTGGGGCTTGCGGAAAATACGATATTCTTTGAATTGGACAGTCAAGAAAAAGCGATAAGCGAACTACGGGACATGAATGAGCACGTAATAGATTATTTTCGAGGTAAGGGAAAGAAGCGCGATCGCTGGTTTCATTACGATGCTGGGGGGACCGCGTATGCAAGCGCCACCGTTGGCAAGCTCATCGGAGGTAGATTAGATTGGGTTGAACTTGGAAAGGTAGCATCTCGGCTTTTAAAACAATTGTACCAGATTGATGCGGAGCTGATGGCTAAGCGGGCGGAAAATCGCTTAGGGTCAATGAACGCAAATAGGCGCGCAGGGTCAATTTCTACACCGAGGACACTCCGGTGACCGCTGCCCGTCGCGTCGCGATCGGCGACATCACCCTCGGCAACGACTTGCCTCTGGTCTTTATCATCGGGCCGAACACGCTCGAATCGCGGGCGCACGCGCTGGAGATGAGTGCGGCGCTGGCCGAAATCGCCGCTAAGCTCGGGATCGGCCTGATCTACAAGACCTCGTTCGACAAGGCGAACCGCTCCTCGATCGGCGGCGCGCGCGGCTTCGGGCTCGAGGCCGGGTTGCCGATCCTCGCCGAAGTCAGGGAACGCACCGGCCTGCCGGTGCTGACCGACGTGCACGAGAAGGAGCAGTGCGCGCGGGTGGCAGAAGTCGTCGATGTGCTGCAGACGCCGGCGTTTCTGTGCCGCCAGACCGACCTGCTGCTGGCCGCGGGCATGACCGGCAAGCCGGTCAACGTCAAGAAGGGCCAGTTCCTGGCGCCCTGGGATATGCAGCATGTCGCGGCCAAGATCGCCTCGACCGGCAACCACCAGATCCTCTTATGCGAGCGCGGCGCGAGCTTCGGCTACAACACCCTGACCGTCGACATGCGCGCCCTGCCGATCATGGCACGGACCGGCTACCCGGTGGTGTTCGACGCGACGCACGCCGTGGCCCAGCCGGGCGGCCTCGGCGACCGCTCGGGCGGCGAGCGCGAATTCGGCCCCGTGCTGGCCCGAGCCGCGGTCGCGGTCGGCGTCGCCGCGGTGTTTATCGAGACCCACCAGGACCCCGACCATGCGCCCTGCGAAGGCCAGACGATGCTGCCGCTGCGCGCGCTGCCCGGATTGCTCGAAGAGCTGTTCGCCTTCGACCGTATCGCCAAGGCAAGGCCTCAGCCGGAGCGTTAATATTTACCTACCATCCCGGCGAAGGAGCGTGTGAAAAAATTGTTTTTACCAAGAAACGTCATTC
>JBAUYT010000007.1:0-8762 GCA_049584935.1 Steroidobacteraceae bacterium | reverse complement strand
CGGCAGGCGCGACCCCAAGTTCGGGCTGGCCTGCAGCCGCTCGAGCAGCGGCAGCGCGAACGCGGCCGTCTTGCCGGTGCCGGTCTGTGCGGCCGCCAGCAGGTCCCGGCCCTCCAGCACCACAGGGATGGCCCGCTTCTGGATCGGCGTCGGTTCGATGAAACCGAGTTCGGACACCGCCGCCTTGAGCTGCGGACACAGGGATAGTTCGTTGAACAAATCAATACTCCACACGGACCCGGCCGCCCACCGCGGCTTTGGATTTGGGCCCGACATCAACATAAGGAATCGGCGGCGCCAACGGCGCCGACTACGATGGGCTTGCAGGCGGGAGCGCGATCAAACGCGCAATTGACAAACTCCAGCTGCTGATTCTACCTCATTGGATGTCAAAGCGCACATCGCGCTGCTCCGGGCCTGCCAGCGCCAGCACCAGCAGCACGACCGCCACGACGCCGCAGACCAGGGTCAGCGCATAGGCGAAATCCGGGTGCCCCGCTGCGCCATGACGCTCGGCAATGGTCGTCTGTAGTGGCGCGTTCATCGAGGCTATGAGGTTACCGAGCTGGTAGACGAAGCCCGGGAAGGTGGCACGAATCGCCGGGGGTGACAGTTCGTTCAGGTGCACCGGCACGATGCCCCAGGCACCCTGCACCATGAACTGCATGCAGAACGCCGCCACGGCGATCGCGATGGGCGACAATGCAAAACCCCAGAACGGCAGCGCCGCCAGCGACAGCGCCGCGGCCAGCGCGATGCCGCGGCGCCGGCCGAAACGGCTGGAGAGCGCGCCGAAAGTCAGCCCACCGCAGATAGCACCGAGGTTGTAGACCACCGCGATGGTAGCGACCGTGCCGCTCGGGAAGCCACGCTGCACGTCGAGGAAATGCGGATACAGATCCTGAGTACCGTGGCTGAAGAAATTGAACGCCGTCATGAGCAGAATTGCATACAGCGCCAGCCCCCAGTGCCCGGACAACCCCTGCCAGATGCTGCGACGGGCATGCGTCTGGCCGGCCTTCCAGACCTCCGACTCCGGCACGTGACTGCGGATGTAGAGCAGCAGCAGTGCCGGCGCCGCGCCCACCATGAACATGCCACGCCAACCGAGCCGATCGATGAAAACCCCATAGACGATGGCGGCCAGCAGGTAGCCGCTCGGATACCCGGCCTGCAACAGTCCGGAAACCAGACCGCGGGAGCGGGTGGGAATGGATTCGAACGCCAGTGACGCGCCGACACCCCACTCGCCACCCATGGCTATGCCGTACAGCGCCCGCAGCACCAGGAATACCTTCAGCGACGGCGCAAACGCCGAGGCAAACTCCATGATCGAATACGCCAGCACGCTGAGCATCAGCGCCGGGCGCCGGCCGTAGTGATCGGCCATGCGGCCGAACAGGAAGGCGCCGATCGGCCGCATTGCCAGTGTCAGGAACAGCGCGTAGGTGACGTCCTTGACGTCGGTGCCGAAATCTCCGGCGATGCGCTTGAATACGAACACCACCAGGAAGAAATCGAACGCATCGAGCATCCAGCCGAGATAGCTGGCAAGTACCACGTGGCGCTGTGCCGAGCTCCAGCTCTGCGACTGCATGCGCGAATCCCTTTGTTGTTGGAAATTCGGGTCGAGTCGCATCATAGCGCCGTTTAAGATGCGCGCATGCCGCCACTGCTGCGCCTCGACAAGATCAGCCTTTCCCATGGATCGCGCCCGCTGCTCGACGCGGTCACCCTGCAGCTCGAGCAGGGCGAGCGCGTGGCGCTCATCGGACGCAACGGCGAGGGCAAGTCGTCGCTGCTGCGGGTGCTGCGCGCAGAGATCGAGCCCGATCGGGGCACGGTGTGGGTCCGTGCCGGAGCGCGCGTGGCACTCCTGCCGCAGGACGTTCTGGTCGCCGAGCCGGTGACGATCTCGGAGTGGGTGGCAGGTAGCCTTACGGCATCGCCGGCGGGGACCGCCGATCCGGTGGATGCCAGCGACTCCGAAGGATGGTCCAATTCACGCCGCGTGGCCACCGTACTTTCCCGGCTGCAACTCGATCCGGCCGCGCGCCTCGACCAGCTCTCCGGCGGCACGCGGCGACGCGCACTGCTGGCGCGGGCGCTGGTGGTCGAACCCCAGATCCTGTTACTCGACGAGCCGACCAATCATCTCGATATAGAGACCATCGAATGGCTCGAACGTGCGCTGCTGGAATTTGCCGGCGCCGTGCTGTTCGTGAGTCACGACCGCACCTTCATCGACCGGCTCGCTTCGCGCATCATCGAGCTGGATCGCGGCAACTTGCGAACATTCCCGGGCAGCTATGCCGACTATCTGCGCGCCAAGAATGCGCTGCTCGCGGCCGAGGCCGGACAGCAGGCGCTGTTCGACAAGAAGCTCGCACAGGAGGAAGCCTGGATCCGCCAGGGCGTCGAGGCGCGGCGCACCCGCAACGAGGGTCGCGTGCGTGCGCTCTACGCGCTGCGCGAGCAGCGACGCGCGCGCCGTGAGCGTACCGGCCGTCTGCAGCTCGAGGCTGCCGTGCTCGCCGCGTCCGGCGCACTGGTGTTCGAGACCGATCGGTTGCGCGTCAGTTTCGGCGAGCGCGTCATCATCGACGAACTGTCGGTCCGCATCATGCGCCGGGATCGCATCGGCCTGGTCGGCCCCAACGGCATCGGCAAGAGCACCTTGATCAAGGCGCTGCTGGGCGAGATCGCGCCCGCCTCGGGCAGCGTGCGCGCCGGCAGCCGGCTGGAGGTCGCCTATTACGACCAGGAGCGGCAGCAGCTCAACCTCGAGGCCAGCGTCATGGAGAATGTCGCAGGCCGCAACGATCAGGTCGTGGTCAACGGCGCCGCGAGGCACGTGACCGGCTACCTGCAGGATTTCCTGTTCCGGCCCGAGCAGCTCAACACGCCGGCGCGCGCGCTTTCGGGCGGCGAGCGTAACCGGCTGCTGCTGGCACGCCTGTTCGCCCAGCCCGCCAATCTGCTGGTCATGGACGAGCCGACCAATGATCTGGATATCGATACGCTGGAACTGCTGGAAGAGTTCGTGGCCGACTATCCGGGCACACTGCTGCTCGTGAGTCACGATCGCGCCTTTCTCGATAACGTGGTCACGAGCCTGCTGGTATTCGAGGGCGCAGGCCGTGTGCACGAATTCGTCGGTGGCTACAGCGACTGGATCCACTACCGCGACCAGCGGGCGCTCGACGAAGTGGCCAGAGAGGTACATCAGCCCATCGGGCCACAGGCCGCCCGCGTCGCGCAAAAGCCGGGGCGCCTGTCGTACCAGGCGCAGCGGGAACTCACGGCGCTCCCGAACCGGTTGCAGGCGCTGGAAGCGGAGAAGTCGCAGATCGAATCCCGGCTTGCTGACGGCTCGCTCTACTCCGGGGCGCCCGACGTGCTGCAGCAGCAACTGCAGCAGCTGGCTACGCTGACGGCAGAGATCGAAAGCGGCTACGCCCGCTGGGCCGAGCTCGAGGCAATGACCGCCGGCACCCGATGAGCGCGCTTACGCTATGCTAGCCGCATGAGCCGGCGCATCCATCTGCTGAATGGCCCCAATCTGAATCTGCTCGGGGAGCGCGAGCCGGCCATCTACGGCTCACACACGCTGTCCGACATCGAGGCGCTGTGCCGCAAGAGCGCCGCAGCGCATTCACTGGAGCTGATATTCCATCAGACCAACGCCGAGCACGAGATGATCGGCTGGCTGCAGGAAGCGCGGCACGCCGCCGGTGTCGTCATCAATCCGGCGGCGTTCTGTTATCACTCGGTGCCCATACTCGATGCGCTGCGGTTGTGCGAGTGTCCGATCGTCGAGGTGCACATCAGCAACATCTACCGGCGGGATGAGAGTTGGCGCAGCCACTCGATCCTGGCGGCGGCCTGTACCGGTGTCATTACGGGTCTCGGGATCGAGGGCTATCGGCTCGCAATCGAATATCTCGCGCAGCGGATCGGCGCCGGCGCAGCGGCCGCGAAGCGCTGATCCCCTTGGTGTCGCTCACCGGCTGACCGCCTGATTGGGCCGTGCGCGGGCGGCGCGCGTGGCCGGAGGACTCGCTCGCCCGCAGGCCGCCTTCGAAGGCCGCCGCAATCACATCCTCGACGCGCTCCGCCCAGACGAATCGCAGCGAGTCGCGCACGCTTTCCGGTATGTCATCGTAATCGCGCCGGTTGCGCACCGGCAGGATCACGGTCTTGATGCCGGAGCGCGCCGCCGCCACCACCTTTTCCTTGATGCCGCCGACCGGCAGCACCAGGCCGCGCAGGCTGATCTCGCCCGTCATGGCCACATCGTTTAGCACGGTGCGCTGGGTCATCATCGACACCAGCGAGGTGAACATCGAAACTCCCGCGCTCGGTCCGTCCTTCGGCACGGCTCCCGCCGGCACGTGCACGTGCACGTCCGAGTGCTCGAACAACGCCGGGTCGATGCCGAGCTGGGCGGCCTGTGCCTTGACCAGTGTCAGCGCGGCCTGGGCACTCTCCTTCATGACGTCACCGAGTTGGCCCGTCAGGATCAGCTTGCCGGTGCCGGGCACGCGGCTGCTCTCGACGAACAGGATGTCCCCGCCGACCGGCGTCCACGCGAGCCCGGTAGCGACACCCGGCACGCTGGTGCGCATGGCGATCTCGTTCTCGAAGCGCGGCGCACCGAGGATCCGGATCAGCTCGTCGGCGCTGACCGTAATCGGGCCAGGCTGACCGCCCGCTATGCTGACCGCGCAGTGGCGCAGCACCGCGCCTATCTGGCGTTCGAGTCCGCGGACGCCGGCCTCACGCGTGTAGTCCGCAATCAGGCGGCGCAGGATGTCGTCCGAAAACACCACCTGTTCGGGCTTGAGGCCGTTGGCGGCAAGCTGCCTTCGCACCAGGTAACGGCGTGCGATCTGCAGCTTCTCTTCCTCGGTGTAGCCGCTCAGCTGGATGATCTCCATACGGTCACGCAGCGGCGGCGGCATGCTGTCGAGCATGTTGGCCGTGCCGATGAACAGCACCTTGCTCAGGTCGAAGGGCACGCCGAGGTAGTTGTCGCGAAAGGTGTGGTTCTGCTCCGGATCGAGCACCTCGAGCAGCGCCGAGAACGGGTCGCCCTGGCTGCTGGCCGATACCTTGTCGACCTCGTCCAGCATCATGACCGGATTACGTGTGCCGGCCTTGCGCAGCGCCTGGATGATGTTGCCGGGCAGTGCGCCCACGTAGGTACGGCGGTGGCCGCGTATCTCGGCTTCGTCGTGCACTCCGCCCAGGCTCACGCGCACGAACTTCAGTCCGAGCGCGCGAGCGATCGACTGGCCGAGCGAGGTCTTGCCGACACCGGGCGGTCCGACGAAGCACAGGATGGGGCTGTGTCCCTCCGGATTGAGCTTGCGCACCGCCAGGAATTCGACGATGCGCCGCTTGATGGTCTCGAGCCCGAAATGATCCTCATCCAGCACCTGGCGCGCCTTGTCGATGTCGATCTGCTCCTTGTCGAGCTTCGACCACGGCAGCGCCAGCAGCCACTCCAGGTAGGAGCGGGTCATCGAGTACTCGGCACTGCCCTCGCCCATGCGCTCGAGCCGCGCGATCTGCGTCTTGACGTGCTCGTCGATGTCGGCCGGCATGCCGGCCTTGGCGAGTTCCGACTTGAGGCCGGCGATATCGGATGACTCCTCGTCATCCTCGCCGAGCTCCTTCCTGATCTGGTTGAGTCGCTCGCGCAGCACCGCCCGCTTCTGGCGCTCGTCGAACGCGCCCTTGGTGCGCTCGTCGAGCTCGTGAGAGATGCGGATGACCTCGAGGCGCTGCCGGACGAACTCCAGCACCAGGTCCAACCGTTCGCGCAGATCGGCCGTCGCCAGCACCTGTTGCTTTTCGGTGGGCTTGATGTCGAGGAAACTCGCGATCAGGTCGGCGAGCGTCGAAAATGATTCGATGTTCTGCAACGCGGTTACCAGCTCCGCCGGCGCCTGCGGCAGCAACTGCAGCGCCTCGATGGCCAGGCCGCGCAACCGCAGTGCGCGCGCCTCGATCTCCGGGTTGACCTCGCCCGGCTCGGGCACGAGCTCGACGCGCGCGGTCAGATAGGGCTCGCGACTGGTGTAATCGGTGACGTTGAAGCGCTGCTCGCCCTGGCAGATGAGGTGGTGGCTGCCATCGGGCGCGGTGACGTAGCGCACGATGCTGGCCAGCGTGCCGACGCGATAGAGGCCGTCGAGCTGCGGATCGGCCTCCTCCGGGTCCCGCTGCAGCACGAAGCCGATCTTGCGCTGTGATTTGACCGCCTCCTGCGCCGCGGCGATCGAGCGCTCGCTGCGAATGGTGATCGGCAGCACGGTCTGCGGAAACAGCACCGTATTGCGCAGGGTCAATATCAGCAGATTGTCATCGGCCTCGGATGCGCGCGCGGTGGCGGGCGCCTCTGCGCTGCCTGCAGGTGTCTCGCTAACGGAGTCGCTCATGACCATTCTCCGCGCAGCCGGATATGCAGGCAGCCATTGCGCAACTCTCTTCCCAGCAACTCATAGTTGCCGGCAGGCAGCTCGATATGACGCTCGATGCGCCCGTAGGGGATCTCGAGGCGAACGATGCGCGCGCGATGCGCCAGCGGCGGCAATTGGCTGGCGGCGCGCACCAGCAGGCTCGAGGGCGACAGCTGCACCTCGACGGCCTCGGCCGCAACGCCCGGCAGCGCCACCAGCACCTGCAGCTCGTCCTCGAACACGAAGATGTCGACCGGCGGCTCCCACGCCGGCTGCTGCGACCGTGCCGCCAGCAGCTCGAAAAAGCGGCGATGGCGGCGCTCGGCCTCATCGATCAGGGCGCAGGCGCGCGACCACATCGTCAATCCGCTGGGTAGGTAGTCCATGCTGTCACTCCGCTGCAAAGTACATGGGGGTCAAATGGCGGAACTGCAAGCTGGCAATCATGAGCTGGCCGATCCTAGAGAGCGCATCGGGTGACGTCCAGCCGCGACAGGTTGACCGCTTAAGTACCGTTGGCAGCACACTTAGGCCAGCAGAAGCGTCGAGCTGCTTCACAAACCGTGGTTTTGACGTTGCTCTGGAACCTCATCGGAGAGAAGATTCCTCGCCCCCGCAATGAAGCTGACAGGAGTTATCGATATGGCAGTGCAGTCATCGCCGACCCCCCGCGGATCCCGCAGCACCACCCGAACGGCACAGCCGAAGAGCAAGGCGCGGCCGGTTCCGCCAGCGCTGATCGACCAGGAGGCGCGCCGTAGCATGATTGCGCAGGCCGCCTATTATCGCGCCGAGCGGCGCGGATTCGCAGCGGGACACGATGCCGAGGATTGGCTGGCCGCCGAGAGCGAAGTGGATGCCGCCCTGATGCTGGGCGCGCTGCCGCTCGACAAGGCTTAAGCGGACTTAAGTCGGTCCAGCATTTCCGGCGGTAGACGGGCCCTGCTGCGGCAGCCGGGCCCGCAAGGCCTGCAGCTGCGCCTCCAGTTCCGTCACCCGCTCCAGCAGCCGCAGCGCCACGGCCAGGCCCTGCAGGTCGAGCTCAAAATCCGTCTGCAGCCGCCTTGCCGAACGCGCGATGCGCAACGCCGATGCCCCAAAACGAATCTGGCGCGCGCCCGACTCGAGCGGCGTAATGGCACCGCAGTCGAGCAGTTCTTCGAGCGTGGTCAGCGGCAGGCCCGACAGGTCGGCCAGTTCCGGCAGCGACAGCACATGCTGCTCAAACCATAGAACCTCGGTCGCTTCAATGTACATGACCGGCCTCCACGAAGTGGCCGCGTGGATCGAATGCTGAGTTGTCCGCGAGCTGTTGATAGAGCTTGCGCTCCGCGTCTCCTATCACGGCCGGAACCGCGATCTGCACGATCGCGTACAGATCGCCCGAGCCTTCGCGCGGCTTCGGCAACCCGCGCTGCGGCAACCGCAGCTGGCGGCCCGCCTGCGTGCCGGGGGGCACCTTGAGCCGCACCGCTCCGGCGGGCGTCGGCACTTCCACGCTGGTACCCAGCACGGCCTCCCAGGGCGCCAGCGGCAGATCCAGGTACAGGTCGTGACCACTGGCGCGGTACAGCGAATGCGGTCGCAGGCTGATGTTGAGGTAGAGATCGCCATCGCGGCCGCCGTTGAAACCTTTGCCACCCTTGCCGGGCAGCCGCAGCCGCTGACCATCGGTGGCACCCTTGGGTATGCGCGCGCGCACCGTGTGGGGTACGCGGCGCAAGCCGCCCTGGGCGTCGTACTCGGGCATGTTCAGATCGAGATTGATCTGCGTGCCGCTGAATGCCTCTTCGACCGAAATGGTGACCGCGATTTCATAGTCCTGACCGGGCATGGACATGCGCGCGCGGCGCCCACCGCCGGTGCCTGCGCCGCCGCCACCGGCACCGCGCAGATGCGCGAACAGATCCGACAGATCGAGTTCCTCGGCCGAAAACGGCGCCTCGCTGTACTGCTGCTGCCAGCTCGGCGGCGGCTCGAACTCTTGCCCGGCCGCGTGACTGCCGAGCTGGTCGTAGGCCGCGCGCTTCTGCGGATCCTTCAGCGTCTGGTAGGCCTCGGCGACGTCCTTGAACTTCTCCTCCGCGCCGGCCTCCTTGGAGACGTCGGGGTGGTACTTGCGCGCCAGGCGACGATAGGCCTTTTTGATGTCATCTTCGCTGGCGCCGCGCTCGAGGCCCAGAGCCGCGTAATAATCCTTGTATTTCATGGCCCGCCGAGGATAGCTCAGGGCGCCGGGGGGCGCACGGGCGGCGGCGGTTGCACCGCCGGCGCCACTGATGGAAACTCCCGGGT
>JBAUYT010000006.1:0-20746 GCA_049584935.1 Steroidobacteraceae bacterium | reverse complement strand
GAGGTACGCCCGACCGGTGCAGCCGATGGTTGCCTGCAGGACATCCATTGGGCGCTCGGCTCGTTCGGCTACTTTCCCTCCTATGTGCTCGGCGCCGTCATCTCGGCCCAACTCTGGGAGAGCCTGCGCAGCAGCCTGCCGGATCTGGAGGAGCAGATTGCGCGCGGCGAATTCGGCGGCCTGTTCGGCTGGCTGCGTGAGAACGTGCACTCCATGGGCGCCAAGGTGCCGGTCAACGAGCTCATGAAGCAGGCCACGGGCCAGCCGCTGTCGGCGGCTGCGCTGCTGCGCTATCTCGAGAGCAAGTTTCTCGAGGAGGACAGGTGAGCGTCGAGTGCGCCGCGCCGGCGCCGAGCGCAACGCTCAGGCGCCTCGCTGCCCGGCTGCGCGGATTGGCCGGCAAGGCTATTGCAGACTTCCGCATGATCGAGCGCGGTGACCGCGTGATGGTATGCCTCTCGGGCGGCAAGGACTCCTATACGATGCTGGACCTGCTGCGCTCGCTTCAGCGCAGTGCGCCGGTGCCGTTCGAGCTGATCGCGGTCAATCTCGATCAGAAGCAGCCGGGCTTTCCGGCGCGGGTGCTGCCGGACTATCTCGAATCGATCGGCGTTCCCTATCGGGTGATCTCGCAGGACACCTACCGGGTGATCAAGCGCGTCATCCCCGAGGGGCGCACCCTGTGTGGCCTGTGCTCGCGCCTGCGCCGCGGCGCGCTCTACCGCTTCGCCGCCGAGAACGGCATCAGCAAGATCGCGCTCGGACACCATCGCGACGACATCATCGAGACGCTGTTCCTGAACCTGTTCCATGGCGGGCGGCTGAAGGCCATGGCGCCCAAGCTCAGATCCGACGACGGCCGCCACATCGTCATCCGCCCGCTGGCCTACGTCTGCGAGCGGGACATTGCCCGCTATGCTACTGGCATGCGCTTTCCGCTGATTCCCTGCACGCTCTGCGGCTCGCAGCCGAATCTGCAGCGCCAGGCAATCAAGCAGATGCTGCAGGTCTGGGAGCGCCAGCAGCCAGGGCGCCTGCAATCGATCTTCTCCGCGCTGCGCCGCGTCGAGCCAGAAACGCTGGCCGACCCGCGGCTGTTCGATTTTCGGACCCTGTCGAGCGATGCTGCCGCATTGCCGGCCGTTCCGGGTGGGCATGAACCGGCCATTGCCGAACAGCTACTGGGTATTGCCGGGTAGCCTGCTGGCGGGTGAATACCCGCACGCGGACGATCCGGTACCCGAGCGGGCCTCCCTCGGGCTGCTGCTGCGTGCCGGCATCGACGCCTTCATCGACCTGACCCACCCGGGCGAGCGTCCCGAGTACCAGTCGCTGCTGCCGGCGGACGTGCGCTACCTGCGGCGCCCGATCACCGACATGAGCGTGCCCCGGCAGCCGGACGAGATGCGCGTCATCCAGATGCACCTGCAGGCGCTGCTGGCCGGAGGCCGGCGCGTCTATGTCCACTGCCGCGCCGGCATCGGCCGGACTGGCACCGTCATCGGCTGCTTTCTCGCCGAGCGCGGGGTCGACGGTGTCGAGGCGCTCAGACAGCTCAATCAGTTATGGCGCCAGAGCGAGCGCTCGGCCAGCTGGGTATCCGTGCCACAGACCCCGGAGCAGACCGAGTACGTGCTGCGCTGGGCCGATCAGCAGCGGTCGGGTCCGCGGGCGCCGCTCGGGACCCGCTAGCCCATGGCAGACCGCTAGGCCGCGGCGCGCCGATTCGCTACAGTCTGGCGATGCCCGCGAGCCTGCTGAATTCGCGCCGCCCGGCCCCGCGGGCAGCACGCCTGCCCTGGACGCATCTGAGCGACGAGCAGCTGCTGGGCCTGCGCATGTGCGATCTGCGGCTCGATCTGCAGAAGTCCCCGCTCAAGCGCCACGTCGACCGGCTCTATAACGAGCTCAATGAACGCGGCATCCGCTTTCGCCCGCACGTCTGGCTGTCGGAAGAATGGTTCTCGCCGGACGGCGTGCCCGGCATTGCCGTGCCGTTCTACCTGGCGCACCCGCGGCTGATGCGCCTGGAACGCAAGATGACGCGCGAAGTGGAGGGTGGCAACGCCAACTGGTTCATGCGCATCCTGCGGCACGAGGCCGGTCATGCCATCGACTCGGCCTACCGGCTGCGCCGGCGTGCGCACTGGCGCTCGCTGTTCGGCCCGGCATCCAGGCCGTATCGCGCGCGCTATCGCGCGCGTCCTTCCAGCCGCCACCACGTCCAGCACCTCGGCGAGTGGTATGCGCAGAGTCATCCGACCGAGGACTTTGCAGAAACCTTCGCGGTCTGGCTCACACCACGCTCGGGCTGGCAGCGCCGCTATGCCTCGTGGCCGGCACTACGCAAGCTCAACTTCGTGCAGCAGTTCGCCGGCGAAGCGGCTGGCGACCGCCCGCCGGTGCGATGCCGCGCCCACGTCGAGCCGATCCGGGACAATCAGCGCACGCTGGCGGATTACTACCGCGCCAAGCTGGCACGTGAGCGCACCCGCCGCGGCCTGCTGGCCGATCGCATGCTCAGCCGCGTGTTCCAGCAGCAGCCCGGGCGGCGCGCCCTGACGGCGGCCGGGTTGTTGCGTGCCCACAAGGCCGAACTGCGCAGTGCCCTCATGCGCGACGCGGCCGTCGATCGCTATGTGGCACACCAGGTGCTGCGCATCGCCATCGACCGCAGTGTGCGGCTGCGACTGTTTGCGCATGGCCGCCAGCGTGATGCGCTGCGCGCCGCGCGCCGCATGCTGCGCCGGCTGGCGCGCCTGTACATGCGCAGTCCGGGCCTGCGCCTGCGTGCATGAAGCCGCTGCGTACCCTGGTCGTGGTGCACAGCAGTTTGCTGCCGCCGGAGAGTCTGGAAGGATACAGCTCCAAGGAAATCGACGAGTGGCGCACCGAGTACGACGTGGTGTCGACACTGCGCGGATCGGGACACGACGTGCATACGCTCGGCGTGCTCGACTCGCTGACCGAGCTGCGCACGGCGCTGATGGAGTTCAAGCCCGAGGTGGTCTTCAACCTGCTCGAGGAATTCAACGGCATCGTCACTTACGACCAGCACGTGGTGGCCTTCCTCGAGCTCATGCGCGCCCCTTACACCGGCTGCAACCCGCGCGGCCTGCTGCTGTCGCGCGACAAGGTGCTGTGCAAGCAGCTGCTCGCTTTCCACCGCATTCCGACGCCGCAGTTTGCCGTGTTCCGCCGCGGCCAGCGCTTCGTGGTGCCGCGGCGGCTGCACCTGCCGCTGTTCGTCAAATCCGCCACCGAGGACGCGTCGCTCGGCATAGCCCAGGCGTCGGTGGTCGATGATGTCAGCAAGCTGCGCGAGCGCGTGCAGTTCATGCACGAGCAGATTGGCTCCGACGCGCTGGTCGAGGAATACATCGCTGGGCGCGAGCTGTACGTCGGCGTACTCGGCAACGAGCGGCTGACGCGGCTGCCGGTCTGGGAAATGCGCTTCGGCTCGATGCCCGACACGCTGGCGGCCATTGCCACGCGCAAGGTGAAATGGGATCGCGCCTATCAGAAGCGCTACGAGATCACCACGCGCGCCGCCGAGGAGCTGCCGCCGCCGCTGCTGCAGAAGCTCGACCGGTTGTCGCGCCGTATCTATCGCGCCCTGCACCTGTCAGGCTATGCCCGCATCGATTTCCGCCTGCGCGAGGACGGCAGCATCTTCATGCTCGAAGCCAACGCCAATCCCAATCTGACCGGCGAGGAAGACTTCGCCGAATCCGCGCGCGCCGCCGGCATCGAATACTCGGTACTGCTAGAGCGCATCATGAACCTCGGGCGCGGCTATCGCGCCGAATGGCGTAACTACGATGCGTAGTCCGGCCGCTGCCTGCCGCACTCCGCCGGCGCTGCTGCTGTTGTCGGTGCTGTGGCTGGCCGCCTGCTCCGGCCCGCAGCCGAAGCAGGCCGAGGATCTCGCGCTCAAGGAGCTGCAGATGCGGCTGCCGGGCCGCTACGACAACGCCACCCAGGTGCGGCTCGACGAGCGCACCGGTGCGGCGGTGCCACAGCCGCCGATCGACCTGCTGATAGCGCCCGCCGATGCCGCCTTCATCGGCAATACCGTGTTCTATGTGCGCGAAACCTCCGGCGGTGATGCGCGCCGGGTACTGTCGCAGTACATCTGGGTGTTCGGGCGCACCATCGAGCTGCACAACAAGGCTGCTCACAGCGGCAAGAAGGACCCCGCCAACGGCGACAATCCGGCCAACGCCGGCCGGCTGGAGCAGCACATCTACCAGTTCAAGGAGCCGCAGCGCTGGGTGCATGTCGGCGAGCAGCCCGAGGTACTGGAGTCGCTGCTGCCGCAGGATCTGCAGCGGCTGACCGGCTGTGAGCTGCTCTGGCTCCGGACCGACAACGGGTTCACGGCCGAGCGTCATTCCGCCAATTGCGACCCGCAGGCCAAGTCCGAAGGCCAGCTGATCGAGCAGAAGGCGGAGCTGAGCGACACCCACCTGTCGCTGCTGGAGCAGCAGATCACACCGGACGGCCTGGTCGATGCGCCGGCCGGATCGTCCGATCCCTATTACCGCTTCGTGCGCCGCGGCTCGGCGAACTAGTCCAGGGCTGCCATGGCCGCTGAACTCGGACCGCAGATCGCAGAAGTCGGCGAGGTAGTACGCCTCGCCGTGGCGCCGGTGTTCCTGTTGTCGAGTGTCGGCGTAACGCTGACTTTGCTGGCCAGCCGCCTGGCGCGCGTGGTGGATCGCGCGCGCGCGCTCGAGCTGGGCGAGAGCAAGACGCACGAGAGCGAACTCGGCGAGCTGGGCGGGCGGCTCTCGACCCTGGCGCTGCGCGCGCGATTGCTGGGACGTGCCATCACCCTCTGCACGGTCTGTGCGCTGCTGGTCTCCATGGTGGTGGTGGCGCTGTTCCTCGGGGCGCTGTTCAATTTCCATCTGTCGGTGGTCATCGCGGTGCTGTTCATCGTTGCCATGCTGAGCTTCATCGGCGGGCTCATGATGTTCCTGCGTGAGGTGTTCGTGGCCACGCGCACCCTGCGCATCGGTTTGCGGGCGCCGCTGCCATAAGTCGCACGCGGCCGTTCGCGCTGGCTGAGCGCCGCGTCATCCGCCGCCGACAAACCCTGTAACGCTGCCCATGGCGGTGCACACTTTTTGCGCCGTCCGCGCCTTTTTTTGTGGCAGCGGCAGCGGCGCGAATCGCCTCGGGCTCGCGCGCATGTGTGATGCCGTGCGCAACTCCGCGGCGCAACTGTGAATTACCGCATGTTTGCGCCGTCTGTTAGCAGTCGAAACTTGTGACTGCCAGCCCGGCCGATTTCTTGCAACGAAAAACAACAAAGGAAACGTGATCAAGTTATCTGGCCAGCGGCGGCATTCGTGCTCAACTCGACGGGTGCATGCGGGGCCGAGATTCGCGAGGAATTGACTCATGCAGCAAGCTCAATCGGCTGGACGGGTAGTGACTGTTGGCAATCTGCGCGAGTATTTCCACGACGCGCTGCAGGGCGCCTTGGCGCACCAGCACGTGGCGGTCGAAGGCCAGACCGAGCACTACGTGGTCAATCTGCTGACCCTGTTTTCGCGTTCGGAGCAATTGTTCGAACCGTCGACCGACGGCATCCGCATCAAGCCGCTGGTGCAGATGTTGTCGGAGGCGCTCGAGGCCCCCACTCAGGCCGAGCGCGAGCGCGGCCTGCAGCGCCTGGGTGACGTGTCGCTGTTCATCGCCGGCTTTTTCGCCCACAGCTTTGCGCGCAAGCTGGTCGACATCGACTATCACATCGCCATGGGCGGCAGCGCCTACGGCACGCTGGCCAGTGGTCTCGCCCATGGCCGCAGGCGGGTGCTCGGGCGGGTGTTCGCCGAGCTCGCCGCCAAGTTCCTGCCCCTGGTGGACGCGCTCAACGAGATCAGCGATGTCGCGCGCCGCTACACCCAGGCCGACGTGCTGCGACTGTACGAGCTGTGGCTCAAGACCGGCAGTCCGCGCGCGCGTTCGCTATTGCGCGGGCTCGGCATCGAGGCCTCGCCAGTGGCGCTGGCGCAGAACTGAGCCGGGCATGTTGCAGCAGCTGCAGGATCTACTGGCCGGCATCTACGATCTGCCGACGCAGTATCGCGTCGATGACTTCCTGTTCACCGAGCGCGAGCGGCTGCCGAGTCCAGCGCGCGAGTCGGACTCCGATGAACAGCTGCTGGTGCTCGAGGAGGGCGGCACTGCGGCCGTGGGGCTGTTCCTCGACGCGCGGTTGCTGCAGCGGTTGGCCTGCGCCAATCCGCTCGAGGCGCTGAACGGCGCCAATCTGGCCGACTACTGGACGGCGCTCGAGGGCGTGAGCCACTTTCTCTACCTGGCGTGGAACGCTGGCCACGATCGCGGCGTTACACTGCTCGAGCTGGAACTGCAGGCCGAGATCGACAAGTACGTCGCCAGCTGGTGGCTGCTGCGAGAGCAGAATCCCGAGCGCTGCCCGGCGGAACTGCATCACCTGCTGTTCGAACGCGCGCATGTCGATGAGCGGCTGGCCGGTTCGCGCGGCGCGCTCTACCACGCCGCGAACCAGTATGCGGCACGCTTCTGCCGGCGCCTGGAACGGCAGCTCACGGCACAGGCGGCGCGGCTGCAGGCGGTGCGCCTGGCGGCGCGCATGCACGCCGAGACGCTGGCCGAGCTGCGGCGGTTCTACCGTCTGAGCCGCGAACGCAAGGTCAGCCACATTCGGCGCTTCAGCTAGCAGTAACAGCCGGGCGGCCGGCTCAGCCCGCAGCGCTACGCTGCGCCAGCAGCGCGCGGGCGCGCAGCAGGCCGAGTGCGGTCTTGCCGTCGGCGTACTCACCGTCGAGCGCGCGGGCGCAGGCCTGCTCCAGATCGATCCAGTGCACCTCGATCACCTCGGCTGCCTCGCGCGCCAGCGTTGCCGGTTCGAGCTGCTCGGCCAGGAACAGATGCACGACCTCGGTGAACACGCCGGGGGAGCTGATATAAGGACCCAGCGGGGTCCATTGGCGTGCGCTGAACCCGGCTTCCTCCACCAGTTCGCGCTTCACCGTGGCGAGCGGGGGCTCGCGCGGCTCGAGCTTGCCGGCCGGCAGCTCCCAGATCCAGCCGCCGGCGGCATGACGGAACTGTCGGATCAGGCACACCCGGCGCTGCGCATCCACGGCCACCGCGGCCGCGCCGCCCGGATGATGGATAATCTCCAGGTCGGCTACGTGGCCGTTGGGCAGCCGCACGGTCTCGACGTTGACGGTAATCACCCGGCCGGTAAATACGTTGCGCAGTTTCTCGATGCTCATGCGCCATAGCCTAGCGTGGCTGCGATAATTCCGCAGTCATGGACCCGGAACGGCACCCCGGCCACCGCGACGCCAGGCTGGACGCAGCCAGCGCGCGGACCTCGCCGCTGCTGGATCTGCCGGGACCGCGCTGGCATTACCGCAGCGACCTGGCCGGCGAGAGCCAATGGCTAGCCCTGTGCCGGCAGACCGACACCTGGTGTGACACCGCCACGGAGCCGCATCACAAACGGTGAAAAGTCGCTGCGCCAGGGCGCAGGCCCTGATTTATAGTCCGGCGGATGTCGGTCGCATCCCATCTGGCGGTCCTGAACGCTGCGCAACGCAAGGCGGTGACGCACGGCGGCGCCCTGCCGGAAAAGGGCTGGCGCGCCGGACCTTTGCTGGTAATCGCCGGTGCGGGCACCGGCAAGACCACGACCATCGCGCATCGCGTGGCGCAACTGCTGCTGCACGGGGTCGACCCGGCGCGCGTGCTGCTGCTGACCTTCACCCGCCGTGCCGCCGCCGAGATGCGCCGTCGCTGCCACGACATCGTGCGCGAGGCGCTCGGCGACACGCTCGGCAACAAGGCGCAGATCCTGCTGCAGCGACTGGCATGGGCCGGCACCTTCCACTCGATCGGTAACCGGCTGCTGCGCCACTACGCGCGCCATCTGCAGCTCGATCCGGCCTTTACCGTCATCGATCGGGCCGACTCGGCCGATCTGCTGGACGATATCCGCGCGCAGCTGGGCCTTGCCGCCAAGGAACAACGCTTCCCGCGCAAGGACACCTGCCTGGCGATCTATTCCTGGCGCGTCAACACGCAGAAGAGCCTGACCGAAGCGCTCGAGCAGCAGTTCCCGTGGTGCAAGGAGTTCGAGCAGGACCTCAGGCGCCTGTACCGGGACTACGTGGCGCGCAAGCAGCAGTACTCGCTGCTCGACTACGACGACCTGCTGCTCTACTGGCACCTGATGATGGGCGAGCAGCGGCTGGCGCAGGACGTCGGCGCCAATTTCGATCACGTGCTGGTGGATGAGTATCAGGACACCAACCGGCTGCAGGGCGAAATTCTGCATGCGATGAAGCCGGATGGTGCCGGGCTCACGGTGGTTGGCGACGACGCCCAGTCGATCTACTCGTTCCGCGCCGCGGCCATCGAAAACATCCTGCATTTTCCGCAGCGCTTCACACCCGCAGCCGAGATCGTCACGCTGGCGCAGAACTACCGCTCGACCCAAGGATTGCTCGACAGCTCGAACGCCCTCATGGCCGACGCGCCACGCCAGCACCGCAAGCACCTGCTGTCGACCCGCGGTACCGGCGCCCGTCCGCTGTACGTGACCCTGGACGACCTCGCCAGCCAGGCCGAATACGTCAGCGGCCAGATCCTCAAGCGCCGCGAGGCCGGTGTGGCGCTTCGGCGCCAGGCGGTGCTGTTCCGCAACGCCAGCGCCAGCGACGTACTGGAGGTGGAACTGGCGCGCCGCAAGATCCCGTTCGTCAAATACGGCGGCCTCAAGTTTCTCGAGGCCGCGCACATCAAGGATATGCTGGCGGTGCTGCGCTGGTGCGACAACCCGCGCAATTCGCTGGCGGCGTTTCGCGCGCTGCAGTTGCTGCCGGGCATGGGACCGGTCAACGCCCGCAAGTGCGTCGAGCTACTCGAGGCCCAGCCGGGCTCGTTCGAGGGACTCAAAGGCTATTCGCCGCCGCAGGCCATGGCGGTCGATTTCGGCAAGCTGACGGCGTTGCTGCGGGCTCTGGCCGAGCCGCAACGGCCCTGGCCCGGGCAGCTGCGCCAGGTGCGCGACTGGTACCAGCCGCACCTCGAGCGCCTGTACGAGCAGGTGCACACGCGCCTCGGCGATCTCGATCAGCTCGAGCAGCTATCGGGCCAGTTCCCCTCGCGCGAACGCTTCCTGACCGAGCTGACGCTGGACCCGCCGCATGCCACCGGCGATCTGTCGGGCCGCCCGGTGCTCGACGAGGATTACCTGGTGCTGTCGACGGTGCATTCGGCCAAGGGCATGGAATGGGATACGGTGTTCGTGCTCAATGTCGTCGATGGCAGCTTTCCGTCGGAGTTCGCCACCGGACGCGCCGAACTCATCGACGAGGAGCGGCGCCTGCTGTACGTGGCAATGACGCGCGCGCGCAATGAGCTGCAGCTGTGTGCGCCACTCAGGTTCCCGCTGGCGCAGCAACCCAGGAATGGCGACGGACACGTCTACGGTGCCCGCAGCCGCTTCCTGACGGAGAAGGTGCTCAAGACCATGGAGCCGGCGGCGTTCCAGTCGGCGCGCCTGAACGAGCCGGCCAGGCTTGCCGACGGCCAGTCCGCAACGCTGGACGTTTCCGCACGCCTCAAGGCGATGTGGTAGCCGCTGACGGTTCTCTAGGGCTCGAGGTAGGCGTAGCCGTTGAGCTCGGTCTCGTAAAAGCGCTTGAGCGCCTGGCTCTCCGCCACGCTCAACCGGCCTTCGCGCACGGCGCGCTCGCAGTCGCGCGCCAGCGCCGGTGACAGCTCGGCGACGTCGTACTCCATGTACTCCAGCACCTTGTTGGCGGTATCGCCCTTGACCACCTCCTCGATCCACCAGCCGCCCTCTTCGTGCAACTTAATGTGCACCACGTGCGTGTCACCGAACAGGTTGTGCAGGTCTCCGAGCGTCTCCTGATAGGCACCCACCAGGAAGGCGCCGAGGTAGTACGCCGCGCCCGGCACCAGGTCGTGCAGCTCGAGCGTGCGCTTGACTTCGCGCGGACCGACGAATCGGTCGACCTTACCGTCCGAGTCGCAGGTGATGTCCGCCAGCACCGCCTTGCGGGTCGGCAGCTCGCTGAGCCGGTGGATCGGCACAATCGGAAACAGCTGGTCGATGGCCCAGCTGTCTGGCAGCGACTGGAAAATGGAGAAGTTACAAAAGTAGGTGTCCGAGAGCACGTTCTCGAGGTCTTCCAGCTCTTCGGGCGGCTTGTCGAGTTTGCGGCAGCAGTCCCGTATGCGCGCGCAGCTGGCCCAGTAGAGTCGTTCGGCCAGGCCGCGGAACTCGAGACTCAGCAGCCCGAGATCGAACATCTGCAGCACCTGATCGCGCGCGGTGAGTGCGTCGTGATAGCACTCGACCAGCCGGCGCTCGTCGATGTTGCGGTAGGCATCCAGCAGGTCCCGCACCGGCTGCGGCAGGGCCCGGTCGCCGCCGAACTGCTCGGCCTCGCGCCCCGTGACCTGGAAGCGGTCCAGTGCCGAGCGGCCCAGGATGTTGAAGATCAGCACGCTATGGTGGGCGGCGATCGCGCGGCCCGACTCGCTGATGATCAGCGGGTGCGGGATATTGCGCGCGTTGCAGACGTTGCCGATGCGATAAACCACGTCGCTGGCATATTCATTGAGCGTGTAGTTCATCGACGAGGCGAAGTTGGTGGCGGTGCCGTCGTAGTCGATGCCGAGGCCGCCGCCGACGTCGATGTACTCGAGCCCGGCGCCCATGAGCTTGAGCTCGGCGTAGACGTGCGCGAGCTCGTTTATGGCGCCCTTGACGCGGCGGATGTCCTGCAGCTGGCTGCCCGGGTGGCAATGCACGAGCTTGAGGCAGTCCTGCATGCCGCGCGCCTTGAGCGTGGCCAGCAGCTCCAGTATCTCGGTGATGAACAGCCCGAACTTCGACCTTTCGCCGGCGGAGTCGCGCCAGCGGCCCGACCCTTCCGTGGCCAGCTTGACGCGCACGCCGAGCCGCGGCCGCACGCCGTAATGATCGGCGTGCCTGAGCACCAGGTCGAGCTCGGAGAAGTTTTCGATGACCGGGATGATGGTGCGGCCGAGTTTGGTGGCGAGGATGACGGCTTCGATGTAGCTCGAGTCCTTGAAGCCGTTACAGATGATCGGGCGCTCCGGGGCGGCCTCGGTCATCGCCATGACCGCCAGCAGCTCCGGCTTGGAACCGACCTCGAGCCCGAAGCCGAACTCCTTACCGTAGCGGAACACCTCTTCGACCACGAGGCGCTGCTGATTGACCTTGATGGGAAAGACCGCGGTGTAGCGGTTGCGGTAGTCGTTCTCGGCAATCGCCTGGCTGAAGGCAGCGTGCAGGTGTCGCAGCCGATGCGCCAGGATGTCGGAAAAACGCACCACCACCGGCGCCGACAGATCCCGCTCCTGCAGCCCCTGCACCACCTCGAACAGATCGATTTCGTGCGCGGCAGTGGTATCCGGCCGCACCACCAGATGTCCGGCCGCGTTGATGGAGAAGTATCCGGAACCCCAGGCTGGCACGTTATAGAGTTCGAGGGAGTCCTCGACGCTCCAGGATTGGCCAGTCGGGGCGCTGCGCGCCGCCTGCGGATGCCCCACGCTCATCGTCCTCGCGCCCCGTGAAGGCACGCACCATAGCAAAACGATTCGACAAGTAAATGCGCTCGTTGGCGCTTTTGGCACGGGCCTCGCCCGGTCAGCCGTGCCCGGCCACGGGCGCGCCATCAGCGGCGCCGTGGACGCAGCGATATTCCGCGCCACGCTGCATACTCAGACCGGCTTGCAGTGGCTACAATCCGAGGCACATGGCCATCGATTTCTACTGGGGAAGCGGCAGCCCGCCGTGCTGGCGTGTCGCACTGGCGCTCGAATGCAAGGGTCTCGAGTACCGCAGCCATCTGCTGCATTTCGATCGCCAGGAGCACAAGTCACCGCAGATGCTGGCGATGAATTTCCGCGGCCGGTTGCCGGTGCTGCGGGATGACGACTACGTCGTGTTCGAGTCGCTTGCCATTCTCTACTACCTCGACCAGAAATATCCGAGGCCACCGATCTTCGGGCGGGACGCGCACGAGGCCGGCGTCATCATGCGCGTGATCTGCGAGTACCAGTCGTACGCCGAGCCGCCGCTCAAGCAGATCATCGCGGCGCTACTGGCGGACGCCGAGCGGCGCGCTGGCGACGACCTGACCGAAGCGATGCACCGCGTGGCCGGCGAAGCGCGCACCATCGAGCAACGGCTGGCGCACTCGGATTGGGTGGTGGGGGAGAGCATCTCGGCCGCCGACATGATGATCTACCCGGACATCCGCCTGCTGCTGCGGGCGCTGCAACGGCCGCAGGCGCACGAACTTGCGGCACGGTTTCTGCCGATGGAAATCAACTATCCGGCCATAGGCCGCTGGCTCGAGCGCGTCGCCGCGCTGCCGGGGCACGATCGCACCTGGCCGCCGCACTGGCGCCCATGAGCCGCCGGCGCTGGGGCTGTCGCCGGGCGTAGACGCTGGCGCGGCTTAGCCGCCGTTGCTACCCTTCCGCGCTGCGCACAGCGGGACCATCATGACCACACACGAAGTCTACGTAGAATTTCCTGGCCGCATCATCCTGGTCGGGTTTGGCAGCATCGGGCAGGGCGTACTGCCTCTGATCCTGCGTCACATCGGCATTTCCGCCGACCGCATCACCATCGTCACGGCCGACGACCACGGCCGCGAAGAGGCCGCGGGCTACAACGTCAAGTTCATCAAGCAGGCGCTGACGCGCGAGAACTTCCGGCGCGTGCTCGATCCGGTGGTCGGGCGCGGCGACTTTCTGCTGAACCTTTCGGTCGACGTATCGAGCATCGCGCTGATCCGCTACAGCTGGGAGAAGGGTGCGATGTATCTCGACACCTGCATCGAGCCCTGGCCCGGCGGCTACACCGATCCGACCATCCCGGTGGCCAAACGCACCAACTACGCTTTACGGGAGGAAGCGCTCGGGCTGCGCAGCGGCAGCTTGCGGGCGCCGACCGCGGTGCTGACGCACGGCGCCAATCCGGGGCTGGTGTCGCACCTGGTGAAGCAGGCGCTGCTCAACATCGCCGGAGACGTCGGACTGCAGTCGGCGGTGCCGGAAAACCGCGGACAATGGGCCGAACTGGCACAGCGGGTGGGCGTCAAGGCCATCCACATCGCCGAGCGCGACACGCAGGTATCGACCATCCCCAAGGAGCCCAACGAGTTCGTCAATACCTGGTCGGTCGAAGGCTTCGTCTCCGAGGGGTCGCAGCCGGCGGAGCTCGGCTGGGGCTCGCACGAGCGCAATTTCCCGCGGGACGGCAAGCGCCACGACTTCGGTAGCGGCGCGGCCATCTATCTGCAGCAGCCCGGCGTCGCCACGCGCGTGCGCAGCTGGACACCGCTCAACGGGCCTTTCCACGGCTTCCTGATCACGCACGGCGAGGCCATTTCCATGGCGGACTATTTCACCGTGCGCAAGGATGCCACCGTGCTCTACCGCCCCACCGTGCACTACAGCTATCACCCCTGCGACGCGGCGGTGCTGTCGGTGCACGAGTTTGCCGGACGCAACTACCAGATCCAGGACCGCAAGCGCATCCTCATGGACGACATCAGCAAGGGCATCGACGAACTCGGTGTGCTGCTGGTCGGACACAAGAAGAACGCCTACTGGTTCGGCTCGCACCTGTCGATCGACGAGGCCCGCGGGCTGGCGCCGTTCAACAATGCCACCAGCCTGCAGGTGACCGTGTCGGTGCTCGCGGCTCTGGTCTGGGCCATGGAGAATCCCAACAAAGGCATCGCCGAGCCGGACGAGATCGATTTTCAGCGTGTGCTCGCCATCTGCCGGCCCTATCTTGGACCCGTGGTGGGGCAGTACACGGACTGGACTCCGCTCAGCGACCGCGAGCGGCTGTTCGCCGAGGATCTCGACAAGAGCGATCCCTGGCAGTTCAAGAACGTGCGCGTCAGTTAGGCAGGCTCCGGGCGGTCCGCCGGCGGATACTCGATGGCCACGATGCTGTAACGCGCGCTGCCCGCGCTGAGCGTCAGCTCCAGTTCGTCGTCGAGTCGCTTGCCGAGGAGTGCCCGTCCGAGCGGCGAGTCCATGCTGATGTACTCCGGAGCCATGTCGAATTCGTCGGGGCCGACGATGCGATGCCGGCGGCGTTCTCCGGCCTGGTCCTCGAGCGTGACCAGCGCGCCGAAATAGACCCGGGTGCGATCGCCCGGCGCCTGACCGACCACGGTCATGCCGTCGAGCCGCGCACGCAGGAAGCGCACGCGCCGGTCGATTTCCCGCAGCCGCCGCTTGCCGTAGGTATATTCGGCGTTCTCGGAGCGGTCGCCCTGCACCGCCGCCGCACTGACGGCGGCCGTGACCTGGGGACGCTCGTGGCGCCAGAGCGCGTCGAGCTCAGCGCGCAGGCGCGCCGCCCCGGCCGGCGTGATGTATTTGGAGCCCGGAGTCACTGGTGCCCGGTATCGATTCATCGGTACGACCGCCGTGCGCAGCTGACGAGAACGTGTGAAGATCGCAGCGCATGGACGCGCGCCATGGCCACCATATCGAGGATTTTATGCGTACGCTGAAAGTTTGGCTCGTCGCGGGAATTGCGCTGCTGGCCGGCGGCTGCGGCTACAACCATATTCAGCAGCAGGACGAGGCGGTCAAGGCTGCCTGGTCCGAAGTCATCAACCAGTATCAGCGCCGCGCCGACCTCGTGCCCAATCTCGTCAATACCGTCAAGGGATTTGCGGCGCAGGAGCAGAAGGTGCTGATCGGCGTCACCGAGGCGCGGGCGCGCGTCGGCTCCATCCAGGCCACGCCGGAGCTGATCAATGATCCGGCGGCATTTCAGAAATTCCAGGCAGCGCAGGGCCAGCTGTCGCAGGCGCTCAAGAGTCTGATCGCCGTCAGCGAGAACTACCCGCAGCTCAAGTCGGATGCCAACTTCCGTGACCTGCAGGCGCAGCTCGAGGGCACCGAGAACCGCATCACCGTGGCGCGCAACCGCTACATCCAGGCGGTCGAGGATTACAACGTCCTGATCCGGTCCTTTCCCACCAATCTGACGGCCATGGTATTCAAGTACCCGGTCAAGCAGAACTTCACCGTCGCCAACGAGACCGACATCTCGCATCCGCCCACGGTCGACTTCGGCAGCGCTCCGTCGGGCGGAACCACGGGCAGCCCGGCGAGCGACAATGACGCGCCGGCAGGCGCCCCGTCCCACTGAGGCGCGGCGATTACGCGCTGCGCTGTGCGAATGCTGTCCGCGCTGGCGGCCGTGAGCCTGATCGGCATCGCGCTCGCCGCCGGCGCGCAATCGCTGCAGCCGGTGCCGAAGCTCGAAGCGCGTGTCACCGACCTGACCGGTACGCTGACCGCGGAGCAGCAGGCCCAGCTCGAGCAGAAGCTGCGCGATTTCGAGGCGCGCAAGGGCGCGCAGATTGCGGTGCTGTTGGTTCCAACGACCCAGCCCGAGGATATCGAGCAGTACTCCATCCGCGTGGTCGAGGCCTGGAAGCTGGGCCGCAAGAAGGTCGACGACGGCGCGCTGCTGATCCTCGCCAAGAACGACCGCGCATTGCGGATCGAGAACGGCTACGGCCTCGAGGGGGTCCTGACCGACGCCGCCGGCAACCGCATCATCGAGGACACCATGGTGCCGATGCTGCGTCAGGGCCAGTATTTTGCGGCCATCAGCGCCGGCGTCGACCAGATGATGCGCCTGATCGACGGCGAGCCCCTGCCCGCGCCCGACGCACACTGGCAGCAGCAGCGACCGCTGCACTGGAATAATCTGCCGATCGTGATCTTCGGCTTCCTGGTGTTGTCCAACGTGCTGCGCGGCGTGTTCGGCCGCTCTTTCGGTGCGGTGCTGAGCGGCGGGGGACTCGGTCTGGTGGTCTATCTGCTGACCCAGGCGCTGGCGCTGTCGATTGGCGCTGGATTCTTGGCCGCGGTGTTCGCACGGCTGCTTGGCTTCGGTGGCGGCGGCTGGCGTTCAGGCGGCTTCGGCGGTTTCGGCGGTTTCGGCGGTGGCTTCGGCGGCGGCGGGTTTGGCAGCAGCGGAGGCGGTGGCTTCGGCGGCGGTGGCGGCGGGTTTGGCGGCGGTGGCGGCGGGTTTGGCGGCGGTGGCGCGTCGGGGCGCTGGTGATATGCAGCTCACTCGCTGGCTGTCACATCTGACCTGCAGCGCGCGCCGCACACGCACGCTGTTTTCACCGGCCGTGCTGTCCGAGATTGAGTCGGCCGTCGCCGCCGCGGAGTCGCGGCATGCGGGCGAGATCCGCTTCGTGATCGAGACCGCGCTGCCGTGGCCATTGCTGTGGCGGCGGATCTCCGCCCGCGCACGCGCGCTTGAGCTGTTTGCGCGCTTTCATGTCTGGGATACCGAGGCCAACAACGGCGTCCTGATCTACCTGCTGCGCGCCGACCGCGCGGTCGAGATCATCGCCGACCGCGGTATCAACGCCCGCGTCGCGCCGGCGGAATGGGAGCAGGTATGCCGCCAGGTCGAGGCTCACTATCGCGCCGGCCGTTATGTCGAAGGCTCGCGTGCCGCGGTCGCCGGCGTGGCGGGGCTGCTGGCGCAGCATTTTCCGGCCGCGCGGTCCTCGGGCAACGAACTGCCCAACCAAGCCATACTCATCTAGAATGGCCGCGTGAGCCGGAAGCGTCCCTGCGGGTCGATCCATGCTGCGGCGCTCTGCGCCGCGGCCACGCTGCTCGCCGGCTGCTCGTTGCTGGGATCGCATCCGGTGGCACCGCCGCCGCCGGAACCTGTGGTCGAGGCGCCGCCTGCGCCGCCGGTGCGGCCGGCACCCGTCGATACCCATCACTTCGTGCTCGCTGGCGATCAGGACGATGTCGTCGGCGAGGTCCAGGTTACCGCCGCGGCGAAAGAGGACACGCTGTCCGACATAGCCCGGCGCTTCGATGTCGGCTACGAGGAAATCGTGCGCGCCAACCCGGGCGTCGATCCCTGGATCCCGGGCGCCGATCGCGCCGTGGTGGTGCCGACGCGCTTCGTACTGCCCAATGCGCCGCACGAGGGCATCGTCATCAACGTGGCCGCGATGCGGCTGTATTACTTCCCGCCGCATAAGAAGGGCGAGCCGCAGGAGGTCTACACCCATCCGATCGGCATCGGCAAAGTCGGCTGGTCGACACCCGAGGGTGTCACGCACGTGGTTGCGCACGTCAAGGATCCGGTCTGGCACCCCTCGCAGGCGCTGCGCACCGATCACAAGAACGACAATGGCGAGGATCTGCCGGCGGTCGTGCCGGCGGGGCCGGATAATCCGCTCGGCAAGTACGAGTTCCGGCTCGGTTGGCCGAGCTACCTGATCCACGGCACCAACAAGCCCTATGGCGTCGGTCTGCGATCCAGCCACGGCTGCGTGCGCCTCTACCCGGAGGACATCGAGAAAGTGTTCCAAATGGTGCCGAACGGCACGCAGGTTCGGGTGGTCAATCAGCCGTTCGTGTTCGGCTGGCACGACGGCCAGTTGTTCCTGCAGGCCTACACCGTGCTCGAAGACGACTCGCGCGACTGGCAGAAGGCGCAGAAGAAACTGTTGTCTCGGGCGCTGTCGCCTCGGCTGCAGACAGCGCTCAAGTCCTCCGGCGCCACCATCGACTGGCAGAGCGTAGCCGCGATCACGCACGCGCCGCGTGGCATAGTCGTATCGGTGTCGGGAGAGGGTGGCAGCGAGGATGCGGTGGTCGCGGCCGCGCCGAAGGTGCAGAACCGTATCCCCGAAGGCTCCAACTGGGATGGCAAGGACGACACCGGCTCCGATGGCAGCAGCGCCCAGCAGCTGCTTTCCGAGCGCGAGCCGTCGAGTACGCCGGCACCCGCACACCACGCACCCGGGGGCTGAGCGGCGCCATGGCGCAGTTGAGCGAATGGCTGCAGCTGATGCTCGCGGAGATCGCGCGCAAGCAGCAGGAGCAATGCAGCGCAGTCGAGGAACAGCAGGCACGCCAAGCGGCTGCAAAGCCCCAGGATCGCGAGCAACGCAAGGCCGCGCAATCCGGCTGACGCCGCTGTGTTACATTTGCCGCTAGCTTCGAGGACAGGGCGTGCCCGAGCTGGTCGTCTCCCAAATTGATACCGAAAGACTGCTTCGGCCGCAGCCAGCGCTGGAGCGTGCGGCCACCGCCGTTACTGCATTCATTGGCCGTTCGCTCAAGGGACCGGTCGATCTACCGGTCGCGCTCACCAGCTTCGATGACTATCAACGCATCTTTGGCGGCCTGTGGCAGCCTTCGTCGCTGTCCTACGCGGTCGAGCAGTATTTCGAAAACGGTGGCCGCAGCTGCCTGGTAGTACGGGTCTGCAACGGCGGCCGTGCTCCGACCCTGACACTGCGCTGTGGCGAGCAAACGCTGGTGCTGGTGGGGCTCTCTCCGGGTACGCGCGAATATCTGCGCGTGGCGGTCGACTATGACGGCATCGCGCCGCAGGAGACCGACCGCTTCAACCTGGTGGTGCAACGATTGCGCGCCGCCGGCACCGAACTGATCGAGGACCAGGAGATCTTCCGGCGTGTCTCGATACTGCCGGATCGGGAACGCCCGCTGCACGAGCTGCTGGCGCAGTCTCGCCTGGTGCACCTTGCGAGCGAGCTGCCGACGGAGCGCCCGGATCGGACAGCCGGCCCCGGTGGACTCGCCGCGGCCGGATACCTGGCTTCCAATCCCGACGGCGACGACGGCGATCCACTCACCAACTACGATCTCATCGGCGACGCGCGCCTCGGCTCGGGCTTGTTTGCACTGCGTCCCGAGCACGCCTTCAATTTTCTGTGCGTCCCCTCGCTGTCGCGGGAGCAGGATGTGGGCCTGCCGGCCCTGCTCGTGGCGCTGAGGCTGTGCCGGGAACGGCAGGCGATGTTGCTGGTCGATCCGCCGGCCGGCTGGAGCGACGCACCGGCGGCGCTCGAGGCTTTGCGCAGTTGGCCGTTCCACAGTGAAGACGCCGTCATGTTCTACCCGCGGGTGCTGGCGTTCGATCGCCTGCGCGGCCGCTACGAGCAGTTCGGCTCCGCCGCTGCCGCGGCCGGCTACCTCGCGCGCGCCGAGCAACTCTGCCCGGTCTGGTCGGCCACGGACGCGGAGGAGCCAATGATGCGCCTCGGACTGCGACCGGCCGCGAGCCTGACCGACCTGGACCGCTCGCGCCTGGCGCAGGCCGGCGTCAACGGCTTTCTCGCACAGCGTGCCGGTGGCCGCACGCGCAGCAGCCTGCGGACGCTGTTGCCCGAGGTCGGCGTCAGGAACGATTGGCGCAATCTCTCCAGCAGACGCTTCGCGCTGTTTCTGATGGCGAGCATCGAGCGGGGTACGCGCTGGGTGCGTTTCGAGCACAATGGAACGCCGCTGCGAGAGCAGGTGACCGCCCAGGTGATGGCGTTCTTCGACAGCCTCGCACGTGACGGCGCCTTCCCGGGCGGCGGTAATGCAACCGCTTACTACTTCGTCATCTGCGACCAGCGACTGAATGACGCTGCAGCCATCGCCGGCGGCCAGTTCCAGCTGCTGTTCGGGGTGGCACTGTCCCGCCCTGGGGAGTTTCAGTCCTACCTTGTGACACACCAGCCGGACGGCAGCAGCACGCGTCCGGTCAGTGTCAACCGTTTCGCACTCCCCGACCGGGAATGAACGCGCAGGCGTATCATTCGCGGCTTCAGCTGAGGAACCCGCAGGATGGCGAATCGCTATGTGGTGTTCTCGCATGGCAAGGACAGCGGGCCGTGGGGCAGAAAGATCACCGCCCTGGCAGACGTTGCGCGCAGCGAGGGCTATGAGGTCGAATCGGTTGATTACCGCGGCGTCGACACGCTCAAGGGTCGCAACGACAAGCTGATCGAGGTTTGCCAGGGGCTGTCCGGAGACCTGGTGCTGGCGGGCTCGAGCCTGGGCGGCTTCGTCTCGGTATCGGCGGCGTCCATGCTGCACGCGCGCGGGGTGTTCCTGATGGCGCCGGCGCTCTACCTCGAGGGGCTGCCGCCGCTGCGCGAGCGTCTGCTGGACTGTCCGGCGGCCGTTGTGCACGGCTGGCAGGATGAGACGGTGCCGGTCGAGCACAGCATCCGATTTGCGCGCGAGCACCGGGCATCGCTGCATCTGTTCAAGAGCGATCATCAGTTGCACGACCAGCTCAGATTCATCAAGTACCTGTTCGAGTACTTCCTTATCGACCTCGATCTGCCGACAGGCTCCTAAATGCAAGGTGTGCTGAGCCGCGTGCTGGCGCTGTGGGTGCGGGCGACATTGCGGCCCGAGGATGCCGCCGCGCGCCTCGCGGCCAAGGCTGTCCCGGTCTGTTACGTGCTGGAGCAGGGCAGTCGCATCGACCTCGCAGTGCTGCAACTGGTGTGCGTGCGCGAGCGCCTGCCGCGTCCGGGGCGCCGGCTGGTGGCACTGCGCCTGCGGCACCGGCGCAGCTCCCTTCCATTGACGCGTATGGTGGGATTCTGGCGCTCGCGGCTGGATCGGCGCACGCCGGAACTGCTGCTGCTGATGATCGAAGCACTGCGCTCCGACCCGACTCTGGACCTCAATCTGGTACCGGCAGCGGTCTACTGGGGGCGGGCGCCGCAGAAGGAGCGCTCGCTCATCCGCTTGCTGCTGTCGGAGGACTGGGTCATCGGCAGCCGGCTGCGCCGCTTCTTCAGCGTGCTGGTCAACGGCCGCAACACCACCGTGCAGC
>JBAUYT010000005.1:0-6820 GCA_049584935.1 Steroidobacteraceae bacterium | reverse complement strand
GGCCCGTGGCCTGCAGCCGCCCGCGCAACAGTTCGCGCTGGGCGCGCTCCGACTCCCAACTGCGTTCGCGGAATTCCGCCGGCGCCTCGATCACCGGCTCGAGCGAGTGCTCGGGATAGGCATTCTCGAGCATCGGTAGCTGCTCGGCCGCCACCCAGCGCAGCGTGCCGCCAGCCCCGCCGATGCGCATGCGCGTTGCGCGACGCTGCTGCTGCAGCGATTCGAAATCGGCCGCCGGCGCCAGCGCCTGCGCTTCCGCCTCGGTCAGCACGCCGAGCAGCATGAGCGCATCGTGCAGCTCGTCGGCACCCTCCGGTGCCGGCCAGGCTTCGGTGCGCACGGCCGCGATTGCCGCCGGATCCAACCGCGCGAATTCGGCGGCTATCTGCGGATCCAGCCAGCGCCGCGCCGCCACGGCCTGTGTGCGTCGTTCCTCGAGCGGCGCGTCGTCGAGATACGCATACGGCCGCGCCGTCAGGATCTCCTGCGCCAGCAATGAGGGCTGCGGCAGATCGCGCGTGACGACTTCGAGCTCCTGGCGCTCCATGCGCTCGAGCAGATCCTTAAGGCCGTCCAGATCCATGGCCTCGTGCAGGCAGTCGTGCAGCACCTGGCGCACCAGCGGGTGATCGGGAATCTCGCGCTCGCCGCTCAGGTTCTCGGCGCAGGCGAGTTGATCCGGAAAGACCACCGAGATCAGATCCTCGGCCGCCATGCGCAGCAGCGGCGCCGGTGTCTTCTTGCCGGCGCGATTGCGGCGTACCGCCAGCGAGATCGTCACCACCCAGCGCCAGCGCGTCGCGAACAGCGGCGCATCCAGCAGTGCCTGGATCAGCGCCGGCTCGGCGCTGCGGCTGTTGAGAAACCGCGGCAGCTGCTCGAGTGCAAAGCTGTGCGTCTCGCCGAGCGACAGCACGATGGCATCCTCGGTGGCCGCGGCCTGCAGCTCGAAATTGAACGCGCGGCAGAAGCGCTTGCGCAACAGCAGGCCGAAGGCGCGATTGATGCGCGCGCCGAACGGCGAGTGCACCACCAGGTGCATGTCTCCCGCCTCGTCGAAAAATCGTTCGAACACCAGCCGCTGCTGGGTCGGCAGCACCCCGAGCACCGCCTTGGCGCCGGCCAGGTATTCCACCAGCTGCCGCGCGCTGCTGCTCGGCAGCTGGTAGCGCGACTCGACCTCGGTGATGCAGGCCGCGATGTGCGCGGCGTCGACTTCGGGCAGCGCCGCCTCGATCTGGGTACGCAGCCGTGAGACCGCAGCGGACAGTTCGGCACTGCGCGCCGGCGCCTCTCCCAGCCAGAACGGCATGGTTGGAGGCTGCCCCTTGGCGTCCTCGACGCGCACCCGGCCGGCTTCGACGCGCAGGATTCGATAGGAACAATTGCCGAGCTGGAAGACGTCGCCAGCCAGGCTCTCGACCGCAAAATCCTCATTCAGGGTACCGATGAAAGTACCTGCGGGCTCGAGCACCACCTGGTAATCGGCGTTGTCGGGAATGGCACCGCCGCAGGTAATGGCGGTGAGCCGCGCGCCGCGCCGGGCGCGCACACGATGATTGACCGCGTCGCGGTGCAGGTACGCGCTCTGCCGACCGCGCCGCGTGGCGATGCCTTCGGCCAGCATCCGCAGCAGCCCGTCGAACTCTTGCCGCTCGAGTGCATGGTAGGGCCAGGCACGGCGGACCAGCGCGAACAGATCGTCCTCGCCGTAATCGCGCGCCGCCACCTCGGCCACCAGCTGCTGTGCCAGCACGTCGAGCGGCTGCACCGACGTCTGCAGCGCATCGAGCTCGCCGCGGCGCACGGCATCGATCAGCGCGGTGCATTCCACCAGGTCGTCGCGGCTCAGTGGCAGCAGCCGTCCCTTCGGTACGCCGCCGACTGCGTGATTGGCACGGCCGACACGCTGCACAAACGCCGAGATCGAGCGCGGCGTGCTGAGCTGGCAGACTAATTCGACATCGCCGATGTCGATGCCGAGCTCGAGCGATGCCGTGGCGACCAGCGCGCGCAGTCTGCCCGCCTTGAGACGCTGCTCCGCGTCGAGCCGCAGCTCCTTGGCCAGGCTGCCGTGATGCGCGGCGATGTTGTCCTCGCCGATGCGCTCGCTCAAGTGGCGCGTCACGCGCTCGACCATGCGACGCGTGTTGGCGAAGATCAACGTGGTGTGGTGCGCCTGGATCTGCTCGGCCAGCCGATCGTAAATGTTCTCCCAGACCTCGTTCGACATCACCGCTTCGAGCGGCGAATCCGGCAGCAGCAGCGCCAGATCGCGCCCGCGCACGTGGCCGCGATCGACGATGACGCAGTCGCGTCCGCGGGCTTCGCCGCAGAGGAAGCGCGCCACTTCGCCGATCGGCTTCTGCGTGGCGGACAGGCCGATGCGCTGCAGTCGCCGGCCGCAAAGCTGCTCGAGCCGTTCCAGCGATAGCGCCAGGTGCGCTCCGCGCTTGCTGGCCGCCAGCGCGTGAATCTCGTCGACGATGACACTGCCCGCGCCCGACAGCATCGCGCGCCCCGAATCACTGGTCAGCAGCAGATACAGCGACTCCGGTGTGGTTACCAGAATATGCGGCGGCGTCTTGCGCATCGCGACGCGCTCGGCCTGCGGCGTATCGCCGGTGCGCACCTGGCTGCGGATGGCCGAAGGATCCAGCCCCTGCAGCGCCAGCTCGGCGGCGATGCCGCTGAGCGGTTGTTCGAGGTTGCGCAGAATGTCATTCGACAGGGCCTTGAGCGGCGAGACGTAAACGACCTGGGTCGTATCGGCCAGTTCTCCGGCAACCGCCTGGCGCACCAGTCGATCGATGGCCGCGAGGAATGCCGCCAGCGTCTTGCCCGAGCCTGTGGGTGCCGCGATCAGTACGTCCCGGCCTGCCGCGATGGCCGGCCACGCGGCCGCCTGGGCCTCGGTGGGCCGGTCGAAATGGGCGGCAAACCAGCGGGCGACCGCCGGATGGAATTGCTCGGTTGCCATGGATGGTCGATTTTACCCCGGCGCGTCCGCGGTGGAAGTTGGATATGGGGTCGGCGAACGCTATATATAGGGCATGGGTCGATTGGGCCTGGTCGAGTTCAGCCCGTTCCCGACCGGGCTCGGAACCTGCGCCGTGGCGACGCCGCGGCACCCGGACGGTGGTCGCGCTGGCACTGTTGATCGGGTCCGGCATAAGATCGCGCCTCCCCACCTTAGGAGTCGATCGATGCACCCCACGCGAATCGCGCTGGCCGCCTTGGGTCTGACGCTGGCCGCCAGCACCGCGGCCCTCGCCGCGCCCACGACCTACATTCCCAACGCCGATCACACCTTCGTGCGCTTTTCGTACGATCATCTCGGCTTCTCGACGCAGGAATCGCGTTTCGACAAGACCACCGGCACGGTGACCTTCGATCCCGCGGCCAAGACCGGCGCGGTGGATCTGGTGATCGACACCAAGTCGGTCGATACCGGCTCGGACCTGTTCAATGGGCACATCCAGGGCGCGGATTTTCTGGACACTGCCCAGTACCCGACGGCGACCTTTCGCTCCAATTCGGTCAAGTTCGACGGCGATAAGCCGGTCAGCGTCACCGGCGACCTGACGCTCAAGGGAGTCACCAAGCCCGTGACGCTGAACATCACGCTGTTCAAGCATGGGCTCAACATGATGAAGAAAGACGGCATCGGCGCCAATGCCACCGCCACCATCAAGCGCAGTGATTTCAACATGAGCAAGTACGTGCCCATGGTGAGTGACGATGTCACTCTCACCATCGCCATCGAGGCCGCGGCGCCCTGACCGCTCCAGGGCGTATACCCGGAGTGTGACGCAGGTCGCATCGGCCCGGGGAATCACCGCGGATGTGATCGCCGCGGCACAGTTCTCTCAAGTCGCAGGTCCGCTGCGCCGATAACCACTGCAGCTCCCGGGTTGGCGTGCAACCCGGGCACGCATCCAGTGGCACTGACTTTTCGGACTGCGGCGCGGCGGAATGATGCAAATCCTCGACCAGCGGCCCACCGGCCGCCTTCGGAGCTTGTTTGCCGCGGCATTGCTGACGGCATGGCAAGGATTGCCGGCGGCCGAAATCGACGTCGCGGTGGTCGACCCCGCTGGTCAGGGCGTCGGCGGTGTCGGGCTGATTGCGGAACCGCAGTTCGATCTGCCAGCCGCGCACCGCGTCGCGCCGCGCACCGTCATCATGGATCAGAAGCACAAGCAGTTCGTGCCCAACATGCTGATCATCCAGACGGGTACCGGTGTCGATTTCCCCAACAGCGACCAGATCGAGCACCAGGTGTATTCGTTCTCGGTGCCGAAACCGTTCCAGCTGTCGCTGTATGCCGGACACAAGTATCCGCCCATCGTGTTCGACAAGCCGGGGCTGGTGGTGATTGGTTGCAACATCCACGACCAGATGATCGGCTATATCTACGTAACCAGTTCGCCCTACTTCGGCCGCAGCGACGGCAGCGGGCATTGGATCGTGCGCGACGTACCGGCGGGCAGCTATCGCATCACGGCCTGGCACCCGCGCCTGCAGGAAGCTGCGGGTACGACGCTTTCAATGCCGTTGACGGTAACGGAGAGCGCCGCTGCTGCCGTTGAATTCAAGCTCGCCAAGCCGCTCCGTGCCTCGACCACCGATCATGGCGGGGAGCAGCGATGGGTCGACTACTGAGAATCCCGCTGGCCGGGCTGCTGCTGCTGACGGCAGCTACGGCCGCCGCCGACGGCTTCGAGGCCGGCGCCGACCTGCTGGCGTTGTCGTCCAACGGTACGACTTCCTGGCTGAACAACGGTCTCGGTGCGCTGCGCTTCGATTCGAATCATCAGGGGCTGCAGCTCGACGACATCCGCTTGGGCTACCGTGGCACGGCTGCCGACATCGTTCACTTTACGGTCGAGGCCGTCAGCTACGGCGATCGGGACAGCAATCCGATCGACCTGACCGAGGCGTTCGCCGAGATCCGGCCCTTTCCCCACGGCCCCTGGCGCTCGCGCTTCCGCATCGGTGCATTCTATGCGCCCATCTCGCTCGAGAACCGCCTGCCCGGATGGCGCAGCCCCTATACGCTGTCAGATTCTGCGATCAACACCTGGGTCGGTGAAGAGTTGCGCACTATCGGCGCCGAGTATCAGCTCGACTGGCTCGGCCGGCAGCGCGGCCATGATTGGGAACTCACCGGCGGCGGCAGCGTATTTGGCTGGAATGAATCGGCCGGCGAGCTCATGTCGGAGCGTGGCTGGGCGCTGCACGACCGGCAATCGACGCTGTTCGGCAGCTTCGGCACGGCACAGCCCGGCGCCGTCGCGGACGAGCGGCTGTTGACGGCGGACGGCGCCAACCGCGCCGGATACTACGTCAATGCCAGCGCCAGATATCTGGACACGGTGGAGCTGCGCGCACTGCATTACGACAATCGCGCCGATCCCGGTGCCTACTCCGACCAGGCCAACGACTATCCCTGGCGGACGCAATTCAACAGTGCCGGTGTTCGCTGGACACCAGATGAGCACTGGACTGTCATCTCGCAGTGGATGCGCGGCAGCACCTGCTCCGATTCGGAGGACGAGGAGTACTACTGCTGGACCTTCGAGTCCGAGTTTCTGCTGCTGAGCTGGCAGTGGGGCGCGAATCGCGTGTCAGGCCGCTACGACCGCTTCGACATGCATCAATCCGAACCGCTGGATGATATCGACACCGGTTACCGGGACGATGGGCACGCCTGGACGCTTGCCTATCAACGCGACATCAACCGCTATCTGAACGTGGCGCTGGAATTCATCCAGGTCGACAGCCAGCTCAACGAACGGCTGGAGTTCGCCCTGCCCGAGGCCGCGGTCGAACGCGAGCTCGCGCTGGCGCTGCGCCTGCAGCTCTGACGTACAATCGTCATTGCACCGACGAGCCGATCGCGCCACTGAACTCTGGCGTGGAGAGTGCCTCGTAGGGCAGGACTCGAGCTCGGACGAGGACGGCAAGGCCTATTCGGTCACGCGCGCGACGGCGCCGGGACCCTGCGCTACGTGCTCGACTGATTCCGACCAAGGAGACCGCGCATGCGTTACCACCTCTACTACTGGCCCGGAATCCAGGGACGCGGAGAATACGTGCGTCTGGCGCTCGAGGAGGCGGCAGCCGAGTACGTCGATTACGCCTTGCTGCCACCGCAACGCGGCGGCGGCGTGCCGGCCATGATGCGTTATCTCGAAGGCCGCGGCATCGCCACGCCGCCGTTTGCCCCGCCGTTCCTGCGCGCCGGCCGCCAATTGGTCGCGCAGACCGCCAATATCCTGCTGTTCCTCGGCCCGCGGCTCGGACTGGCGCCGCGCAGCGAAGCGGGGCGACTCTGGGTACACCAGCTGCAATTGACCATGGCGGACTTCGTGGTGGAGATTCACGACACCCACCATCCGCTCGGCGGCGGACTGTACTTCGAGCAGCAGAAAGCGGCGGCGAAGCGGCGCACGCGGGAATTCCTTGCCCAACGCATACCGAAGTATCTGCACTACTTCGAGACCGTGGCGGCGCGCAATCGCACCGCCGGACCGTGGCTCGCTGGGTCGCGGCTCAGTTATGCGGATCTCTCGATGGCACAGATCATCGCCGGATTGCAGTATGCGTTCCCGCGCGCGCTGCGACACCGCCTGCCGCGTTATCCGCGCCTGCGCGCCCTGCACGAGGCCGTGTTTGCGCGCCCGCGCATCCAGCGCTATGTCGATTCAGGTCGACGGCTGGCTTTCAACGAGTCGGGCATTTTCCGCCACTATGCGGAACTCGATCGCTAGCTCACCTGCAGCACGATCTTGCCGATGTGATCGCTGCTTTCCAT
>JBAUYT010000004.1:0-11770 GCA_049584935.1 Steroidobacteraceae bacterium | reverse complement strand
CCGCCCGGTTCATACAGCACCAGGCCAAGCGGCAGGTCTACAGGCTCCAAGTCTGGCAGCCACGGTGCATTATCCAGGTCAGCAAGGGCTGCGAGCAGCCGGTTCTGCCTAGGGTCCAGCGCCAACGGATATCTCGGTAGGTGCATCACGCCCCGGCCGCGGCGCCGTCGAACCGACCGGGTATCCAGCCAGCCTTTCGTACGACTCAGCGAGGAGCAAACAAAGCTTGCGAGCGCCTGCACTTGCACTCCGCGCCGCAAGTGAACGCAATTCAGCCGCTTGACTCAAGAATGCGCGGCACTCCGCGTCTAGAGCATCGGCGCTTGTCGACATTGGCTTCCTGATCGCGCGCGTGGTAAGAGATCGGCCACGTACGCTAACGTACAGTGCGCGTATTGATGCCAAATAGCTAGCTGGCGCCGCCTACGTAACCGCTCGCCAGGACCACGGCTGCTACTCGAGGATGAATGGACCGGGATCGAGCGGCGCGCGTACCGTTGTTTCCGCCGACTTGCGGCACCGCGGCACGGGCTTAACCAGGCGGGCGGCCGACCTTTGCGAGAGATGACCGCTATGCGCACCTGGCGCTCAAGCCGTATCCAGCGGATTCCATGATCGCGTGGCGGTCAGTTGCCGAGTGAGTGCGCCGAAGAGTCAAGGGCCGCTGGGCCGCGTTATCCCCTGATGGCAGGGTTAACATATCGGCCGCACATCGGACCACTATATCTGCCGGACGAGTTCTTGCTTCAGAAAACCATTGCCGTCGAGTTGGCTGGTGTCGACGCTGCGCCTGGTCTCCGGAAGTGCGGTACCCCCGCGCGTTTTGATCGATTCGAGAGTGGCGGGCCGCTCGGACAATAGATTATCGCCTTGCATCTGATCCCAGCCAGTGAAGTAGTAGACATCGATTTCTGCCACGGTACGCCTCAATGGGGAAGAACTGATGCGTTACTTTAGCTCTGTACAGCTTGCGGCGCTGGTACGTTGTCAAGAACATGCACGGCGCGCTGCTCGAGGTGCGCGAGCTACCGCCCGCTATTGACCTCAAGCGCGAGTTCATCCTGGCCATGCTCCGCTGCCTCGACCGGAGCTGCGCCGCCGGTCAGGTCGCCGCCTGCGCCAGTGGCGCCCGCTCGGCAAACCGCTTCGCAACCAGCACACAGGCGGTATTGCCGAAGACGTTGAGGCCGGTGCGGCCCATGTCGAGGAATACGTCGACGCCTGCCACGAGTGCCAGGGCGTCCGCCGGCAGACCGAGCGCCAGCAGAACGGTCGACAGCGCAACCAGCGATCCGGCCGGAACGTTCGCTACACCCTTGCTGGCGAGCAGCGCGGCGCCAAGGATCGCGAGCAGGCGAGCGAGCGACAGCTCGAGTCCATATGCCTCGCAGATGAAGGTGGTTGCCAGCCCGATGTAGAGCGCGGATCCATCAAGATTGAAGCTGTAGCCGAGCGGCAGCACCACCGAAACGGTCCGGTTGTCGAACCCCTGCTCTTCGAGCTTCTCCATGTGCAGCGGCAACGCCACTTCGGATGAGCGTGTGACGAATGCCAGCAACGCCGGCGCCAGCATCTCACGTGCAAGCCGCAGTGGCTGTGGATGCAACAACGAGAACACGCCGAGGATCAGCAACGCAAACATGGCGTAGCCCAGGTACATGACGCTGACCAGCTTGGCCAGCGCCCACAGCGTCGATGATCCCTGCGTGGCAGTGAGCCAGGCGATGACCGCCAGAACGGCCAGCGGTGCCAGCGCCACCACCCAGCCAGTGATGCGGAACATGGCGGCGAGGATGGCGTTAAGCACCTCGGACATGGGACGCGCCCGTTCGCTGCCGAGACTGGCCAGCGCAAAACCGAACAAGGCCGCGAACAACAATGTCGGCAGCACCTTCTGCTGTGCCATGGCGGCGATCACGTTGTTCGGGATCAGATCGAGCAGGAACTGTGTCCAGTCGATCGTGGCCCGAACATGCGCCGCCGTCGCCGGACCGCTGGCGATGGCAATTCCCCTGCCGGGATGAAAAATGGCATCCAGCCCGAGTCCGATGGAGATGGCAACGGCGCCGGCCAGATAGAACCAGCCGAACGAAACCAGCGCCACGCGACCGAGCCGGGGCGTATCCAGCCCCATCTTGAACGTGCCGAGGGCAACGGCGCAGAACACCAGCGGTATCACGACCATCTTGACGGCCGCAACGAATGCCTGGCCAAGCGGTTGCAGCGCGATTCCAGCGCTGGGCCAGAGCCAGCCAACGAGTGCACCGACAAGCAGTGCCACCAGGATCTGCACGGGCAAACCCGGCCAGCGGCTGCGGGGCGCGGTGGAGACATCGGACGCGCGGGGCATGAGACAGTTCTGGCTGCTGCCGGTCTAGCCGATGCGCGACACGCCGCCCATATAAGGGACCAGCGCCGCCGGCACGCTGACGCTGCCGTCCTCGTTCTGATAGTTCTCCAGCACCGCGATCAGCGCGCGCCCGACAGCCACGCCGGAGCCGTTGAGGGTATGCAACGGCTCGGGTTTGCCGTTTTCCGGATTGCGCCAGCGCGCATGCAAGCGCCGCGCCTGGAACGCCTCGCAGTTGCTGCACGAGGATATCTCGCGGTACTTGCCCTGTGAGGGCAGCCAGACTTCGAGGTCGTAGGTCTTGGCACTGGCAAAGCCGACGTCGCCGCCGCAGAGAGCCACGGTGCGATACGGCAACTCGAGCCGCTCGAGCACTGCCTCGGCGTGGCCGCGCAGCGCCTCGAGCGCCGGGTACGAATCCGCCGGCCGCACGATCTGTACCAGCTCCACCTTGTCGAACTGGTGCTGGCGAATCATGCCGCGCGTGTCACGACCGGCAGCGCCCGCTTCCGATCGGAAGCACGGCGTGTGCGCCACCAGCTTGAGTGGCAGCCGCTCGGCCTCGATGATCCGGTCGCGCACCAGGTTGGTCAGCGGTACCTCGGCTGTCGGGATCAGGTAGAGCGGCTGCTCGCCGCGCAGCGCGAATAGATCCTGCTCAAGCTTCGGCAATTGGCCGGTACCGACGAGCGCATGTGCAGCAACGAGGTATGGCACGTACACCTCGGTGTAGCCGTGCTCGCTGGTGTGAAGTTCCAGCATGAACTGCGCCAGGGCGCGGTGCAGTCGCGCCAGTGCGCCGCGCATGACGACGAAGCGCGCACCGGAGATGCGGCTGGCGGCCTCGAAATCGAGCTGTCCGAGACTCTCCCCTAGCGTCACATGATCGCGCGGCGCAAACGGGAAGCTGCGCGGCTCGCCATGGCGGCGAACTTCGACGTTGGCACTCTCATCGGCACCCGGCGGCACCGATTCGTGCAGCAGATTGGGCAGATCCAGTTGCCAGCGCTCGAGCGCCGCCTGCACGTCGCTAAGCTCCTTATCCGCGCCGTCGAGCTGCTGCGCCTGTTGCTCACCCTGTTGCAGCAGTGGCGCAATGTCCTCGCCGCGGCCACGTGCCTGCCCCACGGCCTTGGCATGGCTGTTGCGCGCGGCGCGCAGACGATCGCTTTCGATCTGCCAGTGCCGGCGCCGCCCCTCGAGCTGTTGCAGCGCCTCGACGTCGAGCCGGTAGCCCCGGCGCGCCAGATTGCGTGCCGCCTCGTCGGGCGCGGAGCGCAGTAGTTTCGGATCTATCATGATGTTTCATCACTTTGGGCAGCGGCTGGCGGCGTGGTGGCGGTGGCGCGGGCACGCAACCGCTCGAGCGCCTCGCCGATCTTCTGCTCGAGCCCGCGCGGCGCGGGATGATAATAGCGGCGATCGGGCATGTCATCGGGAAAGTAGCGCTCGCCCGCGGCGAAGGCCTCGGGTTCGTCGTGTGCGTAGCGATAGCCGCTGCCATAACCCAGATCCTTCATGAGCCGCGTCGATGCATTGCGAAAGCGCAGTGGCACCTCGAGCGAGCCGAACTGCTCGACATCCTCACGCGCCGCGCTCCAGGCGCGATAGACCGCATTGCTCTTGGCCGCCACGGCCATGTACACGACCGCCTCGGCCAGCGCCAGCTCGCCTTCGGGACTGCCTAGCCGCTCGTAGCTCTGCCAGGCGTCGAGCGTTATCTGCAGCGCGCGCGGATCGGCGAGACCGATGTCTTCGCTTGCCATGCGCGTGATGCGGCGGGCGAGGTAGTGCGGATCACAACCGCCATCGAGCATGCGCGCCAGCCAGTACAGCGCCGCGTCGGGATCGGTGCCGCGGACTGCCTTGTGCAAGGCTGAAATCTGGTCGTAGAACTGCTCCCCACCCTTATCGAAGCGCCGCCGGCCGCCGCTGGCCACCTCCTGCGCAATCTGCAGCGTGATCGTGCCCGCACTGGTCGCCATCGCCAGGCTTGCCGCCAGTTCGAGCATATTGAGCGCCCGTCGCGCATCACCATCGCCGGCGTGCGCCAGCAGCGTGAGGGCCGCGTCTTCCAGCGTCAGCGGCGTCGCTCCCAGGCCGCGCTCCCTGTCTGCGAGCGCATTGCGCAGCAGCGCCTGCAACTCGTCGGCGGTCAGCGCCCTGAGCACGTAAACGCGCGCTCGCGACAGCAATGCGCCGACGATCTCGAACGAAGGATTCTCGGTTGTGGCGCCGATGAACGTGAGCGTGCCGTCCTCGACGTGCGGCAGAAACGCGTCCTGCTGCGCCTTGTTGAAGCGGTGCACCTCATCGAGAAACAGCACCGTGGAGGTGCCGCCCGCGGCGGCCTGACGCGCCTGCTCGACCGCCTCGCGCACCTCCTTGATGCCGGACTGCACCGCGGACAGTGCGATCAGCTGCGAGCGTGAACGCTGCGCGATCAGGCGGGCGAGCGTGGTCTTGCCGGTGCCGGGCGGTCCCCAGAGGATCATCGAATGGGGCTGACCGGCGACGATCGCCTCGTACAGCGGCTTACCCGGTGCGAGCAGATGCGACTGCCCGACGAACTCTTCCAGACGATGCGGCCGCATGCGATCGGCGAGCGGCCGCAGATCGCGCGCGCGCTCGTCTCCGAGCAGTGATTGTTGCGGCGTATTGCGACGGGCCATGGGTCAGGCGCTTGCGAGCTAGCTCTGCGGCGTGCCGATGACGTCGACGCCGGCCGGCGGCGTGAACTTCAGCGCCGCCGCGTCGATGTGCGGATTGCGCACGCTGTGCGGGAAATCCAACTGCACCGTCTGGCCGAGCCGGTCCTTGACGATCATCCGCACCAACTTGTCGCCGCTGAATCCGAGTTCGGCATGCGAGAAATCCGACTCCGCAGCACGGGGCCGCACCTCCACCCAATCCAGACCGTCGTGGAACGGGCCGGCACTGATGTCGAAGCTGGCGTGCAGCTGCGCATTCGAACCCGACAGCAGTACGATCGGAGTGGCCGACAGTGCGCTTTCGACGGGCTTGACCGTCACCTGCGCCAGCTCCTTGTCGTAGAACCAGAGGTTGCGGCCATCCGCCACCAGCAGCTGACCGCGCGGCTCGTTGCTGACGCCGGAGTCATCCGCCGTCCCGGATTCCCTGGGCGTGTATTCCCAGCGGAACTTGCCGGGCCGCTGCACTGTGAGTTTGCCGGAACCGGATTCGGTCTGGGCTCCGTCGCCGTTGGTCACCGTCTGCGTGAACGTTGCCGTCAGGCCATTGAGGCCGTTGAGATAGCGATCGAGCGCCGTGGTAGCAGGCACTGTTGCAGTGGCAGCAGCCGGGGCCAAGGGGGCCGGCGCCGCGGCGTAGGCCGGCGCCACCGCGAACAGCAACAGTGCCGCACCCCAGCCGATGCGGACCGGGCGCGTCATCACTGGCCCGGCGGGGGCGGCGTGAGCACTTCCCGTCCGCCATTCGACTGCAGTGGCCCGACGATACCGGCCAGCTCCATTGCCTCGAGCATGCGCGCCGCGCGGTTGTAACCGATCTTGAGCCGACGCTGCACGTACGATATCGACGGCTTGCGCTCGCCGGTCACGATGCGCACGGCTTCGTCGTATAGCGGGTCCTGCTCCGGATCGCCGGCACTGACGCTGCCGTATTCCTCTTCTTCTCCCGGAATTCCCGCGATCGGCGTGGAAGGACCGCTCAACACCTCCTCGATGTAGTTGGGTGCGGCGGATTTCTTCAGCGCATCGACCACGCGGTGAACTTCCGCATCGGAGACGAAGGCGCCGTGCACACGCGTGGGCATCGAGGTGCCGGGCGGCAGGTAGAGCATGTCGCCATGGCCAAGCAGAGATTCGGCGCCCATCTGATCCAGAATCGTGCGCGAGTCGACCTTGGCGGACACCTGGAAGGCGATGCGCGTGGGGATATTGGCCTTGATCAGCCCGGTGATCACATCGACCGAAGGGCGTTGCGTGGCGAGCACCAGGTGGATGCCCGAGGCGCGTGCCTTCTGCGCCAGCCGCGCAATCAGTTCCTCGACCTTCTTGCCGACGATCATCATCATATCGGCGAGCTCGTCGATGATGACGACAACGAAAGGCAGCGGTTCGAGATTGGGAATAGCGGTCTGGTCGATACCCGGGTCGTTAGCGGCGCGCTGCATGAGCACCGGGTCGGGTATCGGCTTGCCCTCCTCGATGGAATCCTTGACGCGGCGGTTGTAGCCGGCAATGTTGCGCACGCCCAGCGCCGCCATGAGCTGGTAGCGCCGTTCCATCTCGGCGACACACCAGCGCAGCGCATTAGCCGCCTGCTTCATGTCCGTGACCACGGGTGACAGCAGATGCGGGATGCCTTCGTAGACCGAGAGCTCGAGCATCTTCGGATCGATCATGATCAGCCGCACGTGCTCGGCCGTGGACTTGTAGAGCAGGCTCAGCACCATGGCGTTGATCGCCACGGACTTGCCCGAGCCGGTGGTGCCGGCGATCAGCAGGTGCGGCATGCGCGCCAGATCCGCCACCACCGCGAGCCCACCGATGTCCTTGCCTAGCGCCAGCGCCAGCGGCGAGGCCACCTCGTCATAGGTGCGAGAGCGGATAATCTCGCCCAGCGTGACGATCTCGCGTTTTTCGTTCGGGATCTCGAGCCCCATGACGCTCTTGCCGGGAATGACCTCCACCACGCGCACGCTGATGGTCGACAGCGCGCGCGCCAAGTCCTTTGCCAGTGCGGTGATCTGCGAGGCTTTCACTCCCGGCGCCGGTCGCATTTCGAAGCGGGTGACCACCGGGCCCGGATGCACCGCCACCACCTCCACCTCGACACCGAAGTCCTTGAGCTTGAGCTCGACCAGGCGCGACATGGCCTCGAGCGCCTCGGCCGAATACGATGGCTCCTGCCGGCCAGGATCGTCGAGCAGATCGAGCGGTGGCAGCTCCGTTGACTGCGGCGGATCGAACAGCGGTACTTGGCGTTCCTTTTCCGCCCGCTCACTCTTGACGGGCGCCGGTGCCGGCGCTTCGATTCGGGGCGCCACGCGCGGCGGCGCGCGTTTCTGCTCGGCCTGCAGAGCTTCCTTGCGCTCGAGCCGGGCCGAGCGCGCCTGGTTGACTTCGCGCGCCGTAAAGAAGCGCTCGCGTATCCAGTTGACGCCCGTCCAGGTCCAGTGACCGATCCGATCCATGACGGCAAACCAGGACACGCCGAAAGCCACGGCTGCGCCTGCCAGCCACGCCGCCAGCAGCAGCAGTGTGGCGCCCAACAGCTGCAAGCCCGCGGCGAGCGCGCCGCCCGCGGCGCTGCCCACCACGCCGCCGGCCCCCTGGGGCAACGTTCCCGGGCTCCAGTGCAAGGCCGCCAGCGCACAGCTGGCCACCAGCAAAGTCACGAAGCCCGCCGCGCGCAGCGCCAGATTCAGATGTGAACCGGGTGCCCCGGAGGAGTGCGCGCGCGTCACCTGCCAGGCTGATGCGGCCAGAATGGCTGGCAGCAGATAGGCCGGGCGACCGAACAGAAAATACAGCGCATCCGCAAACCAGGCGCCGACGGGACCGATGCGGTTGTGCACCGGGCCGCCCTCTCCGGTAAATGAAAAGCCGGGATCGTGTGGATTGAAGCTCAGCAGCGCCACGAGTACCACCAGCGCAAGGCCCGCCAGCGCGATGGCGCTGCTCTCCCGCAGGCCGCGGCTGACCGCGGCCGAGAGGCGCATGGACATTCGGTTTTGAGCGGCGGATTCAGCCATGTTGCGCATGATAACGCCTAGTAGGAGGAGTCTTGGATTTGGATTTTGAGTATGGCAAGCGGGGGCAATTCAGGCAGCTCGAGGGTGAGTCGCACCTGGCAGCCGAGGTCATGAGGCAGCGCACCAGGCGCAGGATGGCATTGCAGCGGTTGCGGCCTGCAAGCGGCGAGGTGCAAAGCGCTTGCGCCTGCTGCGCAAGTTCGGCCATGCGCGGTGCTGCCCAGACGCGGATACCGTCAAGTGGGGATCGGGGCCAGTCGATCAGCGCCACAGCGAGAAGCTGGCGCGTTGTTACCACGAAATCCGCCATGCACTTTGTCAAGGCACCGCCGGTCAGCGGCTAGGATGGCCCACCGCAAAACAAATCCTCGCCGGTTTCTGGCCGATAACCAGGGCGCGGATGTCAAATTGTGCGGTAGCCACAACGCCCAATTCAGAAAACGCCGTATGATCTTCTCGCTATGAATTGCGTGCCCGAGGCCAGTCTTCAAACCGAGGATGCTCAGCTTAAGGCGGCAGCGCCGAGTCCTCCAGTACCTGCGATCAGAAGTGGCTTGCGCGTAAGGTTCCTTGACGGGATAAGAGGTTTAGCCGCCCTGTACGTGGTTATTCATCATGCCTATCTCGAGGTGGCAGTCAAGGCGCAGTTCAGCGAGCTTATCCACCAACTGGGTCCGATAAATTTCCTGTTCGACTCCGGCAAACTCGCGGTCGACATATTCATCGTACTATCAGGCTACGCTCTAATGCTCCCAGTAGTCAGAGCTGGTGGTCGGATTAGGAGCCTGCCGGATTATATCCGCAGGCGTTGCCGTCGAATACTTCCCCCGTATTATGCGGCAGTCGCTTTCTCACTGATATTGATTGCATTTGTACCGAGTTTGAGTCATCCGACGGGAGCTCATTGGGACGTCAGTCTGCCCGCTTTCAGGGCAGGGCCTATCATTTCGCACCTGCTCCTTGTCCAAAATCTGTCACCCGATTGGGCGTATCAAATCAATCACGCACTCTGGAGCGTCGCCACCGAGTGCCAAATTTACGTGATCTTTCCGGCGCTTCTGCTGCCCCTGTGGCGACGGTTCGGGCTCCTAACCATGATCGCAGGAGCTTTTGCCGCGACGGTTCCGCTGAGTTATATCCGACCCGAATTGGTAGTCGGTCGTTTGTGGTATGCGGGTCTATTTGCCATGGGCGCAGCTGGCGCCGCGGTAGCAACCGCTAACGACACCAAAATGAAATACTACTTGAACCGGGTGGCGTGGCTAAAACTGGCTTTGGCGTCGTCGGTAGCGGCAGCGGCACTTCTAGCCGCCCGCACCTGGGTTCACGACAATCCCTGGGTCGCCGATACACTCATTGGGCTTGCCACTATGTGCGTGATAGTAGCCTGCGCTCACAATTCGCAGACGAGAGATTCTCGAGCCCGCGGCGTTCTCATCGGAATATTCGAGTCTCCGATCGCGACTGCGCTAGGAGCTTTCTCATACAGTCTGTACTTGGTACATCCGCCCATAGTAGCGATCTGCAACCAAGTCCTGTCGTCATTCTCCGTGCGTCCTTCGATTTACTTACCGTCCATGATCTTGCTCGGCACTCTGGCCAGTTTGCTTGTCGCCGCGATATTCTATTGGGCAGTGGAGCGCTGGTGCGTTCCGCCAATTCAGCGGTGAACAGCGGCGCCAGAGGCAGTACCTTATTCCACGTCGGCGCCAGGTCACGCTTTCTCGGTTCAGCGGAATGGAGAATGAATGAGTTCGCCGCCGACACACCGTCGTCTGATCATCGTCGGTTCCGGCCCCGCAGGCTACACCGCGGCCGTGTATGCGGCGCGCGCCAATCTCAAGCCCATGCTCATCACCGGGCTCGAGCAGGGCGGCCAGCTCATGACCACGACCGAAGTCGACAACTGGCCGGGTGAGGTCGAAGGCCTGCAGGGACCGGCGCTCATGGAACGCATGCGCGCCCACGCCGATCGCTTTTCGACAGAAATCGTCAGCGATCACATCCATCACGCGGATCTGTCCCGGCGGCCGTTGGTACTGCGCGGCGATCGCGCCCACTACAGTTGTGACGCGCTCATCATCGCCACTGGCGCCTCGGCGCGCTACCTGGGACTGCCGTCGGAGGAAAAGTTCCGCGGCCGCGGCGTGTCCGCTTGCGCCACTTGCGACGGGTTTTTCTTTCGCGGCCATCGCGTGGCCGTGGTCGGGGGCGGCAATACCGCGGTCGAGGAGGCGCTCTATTTATCCAACATGGCCGCGCACGTGACTCTGATTCATCGCCGCGACAAGCTGCGCGCGGAAAGGATCCTGCAGGACCGGCTGCTGCAACGCGAGCGCGAGGGCAAGGTCAGCTTCATCTGGCATCACGCGGTCGAGGAAGTGCTTGGAGATGAGAGCGGCGTCAGCGGCGTGAAATTGAGCTCGACGCTCGGCGCCGGCGAACGGCAGATCGCAGTCACCGGCCTATTCATCGCCATCGGCCACACGCCCAACACCTCGCTGTTCGAAGGCCAGATCGACATGCAGGGCGGCTATATCAACATTCGCGGGGGCAGCGAGGGCTACAGCACCGCGACCAGCCTGCCGGGCGTATTCGCGGCCGGCGACGTGGCCGACCATGTCTACCGTCAGGCCATCACTTCCGCCGGATCGGGCTGCATGGCGGCGCTCGATGCCGATCGCTATCTCGAACAGCTCAACTCGCACGCGGCCTGAGGGCGAGGCTCCTAGCAGGCGGTCGGGTGCAGCGGCAATTCCTCACGCGCATAGGCGACATAGCTGCCGCTCAGTGGAACGCCCTCGCGGGAGCGAACCCGTTCCTGCGGCACGAGTTCTTCAGCGCGCTGGAGGACACCGGTTGCGCCAGCCCCGGTACGGGTTGGACACCGCAGCACCTGCTGCTGTCCGATCAGCACGGCCTGGCGGCGGCGGCACCGCTCTACCGCAAGAGCCACTCCTGGGGCGAGTTCGTATTCGACTTCGGCTGGGCACGCGCGTTCGAGCAGTACGGACTGGATTACTTCCCCAAGCTGCTGTGCGCCATTCCGTTCACGCCTGCCACCGGTGCGAGACTGCTGTGCCGGCCGGGAGTGGCGGCCGAACCGCTGCGCGCGGCGCTCCTGACCGCGCTGCGCGAGCGAGTGCAGTCCGAGCGCCTGTCCTCGGTGCATTCGCTGTTCCTCGACGAAGCCGGCCGGGCCGCCTGCGCTGACGCGGGCTGGCTGCTGCGGCGGGACTGCCATTTTCAATGGCACAACCGCGGCTATCGCGACTTCGGCGACTTTCTCGAGGCGTTTTCCGCCGAGAAGCGTAAGAAGGCGCGACGCGAGCGCCGGCGGGTGCTCGAGCAGGGCATCGAATTCCAGACGCTCGATGGCACGCAGCTTACCGAGCAGCAGCTCGAATGCGTCTACGGCTTTCACGCGTTGACTTTCATCCGGCACGGCCACACGCCCTACCTCAACCGCAGCTTCTTCACGCGCGTGGCGCGAGCGCTTGGTCCCGCTTTCTTCGTCAAGCTGGCGGTGCATTCGGGGCGGCCGGTGGCGGCGGCAGTTTTCTTCCGTTCCGACGACACGCTCTACGGCCGTTATTGGGGGGCGCAAGCGGACTATCACAGCCTGCACTTCGAGACCTGCTACTACCAGGGTATCGACTACTGCATCGAGCACGGCCTGC
>JBAUYT010000003.1:0-7889 GCA_049584935.1 Steroidobacteraceae bacterium | reverse complement strand
GGGGTACCCGGTGCAATGCCGCCCGATGCGTCGGATTGCTCGCCGGGCTCGGGCTCAGACCATTCCATGAGGCCGATCGGCGCACCGCTCGGATCGGCAACCACGGCCAGCTGACCGCCCTGTCGATCCGGCCGCGGATCGACCAGGATCTTTCCGCCCAGCTGCACCGCCTTGGCCACCGTGGCGCCCACGTCGTCGACGCGCACGAAGTTGAGCCAGTGGGCGTGCCGGTGCAGGTTGTTAGGCAGGGTGTGGATGCCGGCGCGCGCGTAATCGTCGCTGGCGAGAATTACATGGCGGCTGGTATCGTCACTCGGCTGATCGAACACCTCGTAGCCGAACAGCGCCCGATAAAATCCGGTTTCCCGATCGGCATTCTTCACCAGCACCGAACTCCAGATCCATTCGCCTGGTTCCGGCATGAAGTCGGGCGGATCGCCGCTGCTGGACGCCAGCACCGCAAACACCGCGCCGTCGGGATCGGCGAATACCGCCTGGCGCCCACGCTGCGGATAGTCTCTGGGCGGTGAGAGCGTCTTGCCGCCGTTGGCCTTGACGCTGCGCTGCGCGGCCGCGACATCGCCTACCGCGAAGAAAGTCAGCCACGCCGGCTGGCGTTTTTCCGAACCGGTCGAATGCTGCAGCAATCCGGCAATGGGACGGCCATCGAGCGACGCGACCGCAAACTTGGGATCGCCAGCCGCGGGGGCAAAGGTCCAGCCGAACAGTCCGCCATAGAAGTTCTCGGCCTGCTGGAGATCCGGCGTTACCAGATCAGCCCAGATCATTTTGCCGGGGTGGATCTCGGTGCTGGCAGGCTGCAGCAGCGGCGGCAGTTCGACACCGGGCGCCGGCGCCCCGAAGGTTATACCGGTGGACAGCAGCGCCAGCACGTACAGGGCAGCCAGAACATATTTATTCATTTTCTGCGCTCTTATCGCGGCCTCGATGGACCGCCGCGGGCATAGTGGCCCCGCGGCAGCAGGCCAGCCGTAAGCATCGGCCGCATCCACCTGTGACAGGCGGAGATTTTGCGCCGGTGAATTCCTACAGCGCCCGGGCAGGCGGCCAGAGTGTGGCACGCACCAGCTGCGCCATGATCTGCTCCTCATCGGTCGGTATGACCCGCACCGCAACCCGGCTCGCGGCGCTCGAGATCAGCGGCGCATGCTGCTGATTGAGCGCGGCATCGAGTGTCAGCCCGAGAAAGCTCAAACCCTCGCAGACACGCAGTCGCACCGGCGCGGCGTGCTCGCCGATGCCACCGGCGAACACCAGCGTGTCGAGCCCGCCGAGTGCGGCACTGTAAGCGCCAATCCGCTTTCGTACCTCATAGCAGAACAGCTCCACCGCATCGCGCGCGCGCTCGTCCTGTGCCTCCCGCGCCAGCAGGTCGCGCATGTCGGCGCTGGTCTCGGAAATGCCGAGCAGGCCGGATTCGGTATTGACGAGTTTGCCGAAGGCAGCGGCATCGAGCTGCTCGGTGCGGGCCAGGTATCCGACAATCCCCGGATCGAGATCCCCGGAACGCGTGCTCATCGGAATCCCGGAGGCGGGTGTGAACGCCATGCTGGTATCGATGGGATGGCCGCGATGCACCGCCGCCAGGCTGGCGCCGTTGCCCAGATGGGCGAGCACCAGTCTGCCGTCCGCGGCTTCCGCGCCCGCAATGCGCTCCAGCTGTTGCAGCAGGTAGGTGTAGGACAGGCCGTGAAATCCATAGCGCCGCAGTCCGGCGCGGGCCAAGCGGCGCGGCAGCGGCAGCAGCTGCGCTATGCGCGGCAATTCGTGATGAAAGCCGGTATCGAAGCAGGCCACCTGCGGCAGCTCCGCCAACCGTTGCTGGAACGCTTCCACCAGCCGCAGTTCCTGCGGCATGTGCTCGGGATCGTAGACAGTCAGCTGCCGCAGCGCCTCCACCACAGTCGCATCCAGACGGATCGGCGCGTAATACCTGGGGCCGCCGTGCACGATGCGGTGGCCCACTGCACTGAGCCTGGAGAGTTCCGCGCGTGCGTCCACGAAGCGCATGAGTTCGGCCACGGCCGCGGACTGGTCTGGCGCCTGCACGCTGCGCCGGCGGTTGTCGGCCTTGTCATCCCCTTCGACCTTGAGTTCTGCGTCCGGCAGGCCGATGCGCTCTATCGAGCCCTTGAACAGGCGTCGCAGCGGATCGTTGGCCGATTCGGCGGGAGCCTCGCCGCACTCGAACAGCGCGAACTTGATGCTCGATGAGCCGGCGTTGATGGTGAGGATGCTGCGCATGATCAGTGCGCTATCGCCACTTGGGCGCGCATGCTCTTGTAGGCCTCGAGCGCCGCGGCGCGGGACTCGTTAAGATCGACGATCGGTGCTGGGTAAGCCGGCGGCGGAGCCGCCGACAGCCACGGCGCATGTACATCACGCTCGGATAGCCGCGCCAGTTCCGGCACCCAGCGCCGCACGTAGCGGCCCTGGCTGTCGAAGCGCTTGCCCTGCAGCACCGGGTTGAAGATGCGAAAATAGGGGGCCGCGTCCGCGCCGGAGCCGGCGAGCCACTGCCAGTTGAGCGTATTGCTGGCGAGATCGGCATCAACCAGCGTGTCCCAGAACCAGCGCGCGCCCTCCTGCCAGGGCAGCCGCAGATTCTTCACCAGAAATGATCCGGTTACCATGCGCGCTCGATTGTGCATGACGCCGCTGTGCCACAGCTGACGCATGCCGGCATCCACCAGCGGCACTCCGGTGCCGCCCCGCTGCCACGCAGCCAGCCCGGCGAGTCCCCGCGCCCAGGGAAAATGTGCGAACTCTTCCCGCAGCGGCTGATCCGGCGTATGCGGAAAATGATGCAGCAAGTGGTAGCCGAATTCGCGCCAGATCAATTCGCGCCGGAACACGCTGTCATGACTCGACTGATCGAGTGCCTGCCACAGCTGGCGCGGGCCGATTTCGCCGAAGTGCAGATGCGCCGAGAGCTTCGAGGTGCCATCGGCCGCCGGCAGATCGCGCGCTTGCGCGTAATCCTGGATGCGCGAATGGAGCAAGCTCTTGAGGCGCTGCTGAGCACCGCGCTCGCCCGGCTGCCAGAGAGCGGCCATGGTCCGGTACCAGGGTATGCGCGGCAGCAGCTCCAGCGAGTCGAGTGCATCCGAGGCGGGCCAGCGCGACGGCGCCGGTAGGGTGCGCGGCAGAGCGTGCGCGGACGGTGGATCGGCCCGCTGGAGCACCTGGCGCATGAAGGGGGTATAGACCTGATAAGGCTTGCCGCACTGATTCAGGAAATCGGCCGGCTCCAGCAGCAGCGTGCTGTTGAAGCTGCGAACCTCGACGCCGTCGCGCCGCAGCGCCTGTTTGACACCACTGCTGCACTGCTGCGCCGCCGGCTCGTAGCGGCGGTTCCAATAAACCGCGGTGGCGCCGCTGTCGCGGATCAGTGCGCGCAGCGCCTCGAGCGCCGCGCCCCTGCGGAGGATGAGCCGCAGCCCGTGCCGGCGCAGGTCCGCATCGAGCGCGGCCAGCGAATGATGCAGCCACCAGCGCGAGGCCGCTCCCGGTGGCCAGAGCCCTTCTTCCTGCGGCGACCAGATATAGACCGGCAGGACGGGCTGCCCGCGAGCCGCGGCTGCGCGCAGCGCGTCGTTGTCGCGCAAGCGCAGGTCCTGCCTCAGCCACAGCAAGGTCGCAGTCATTCGGACATTATGGCGCAAAGCGCCGATGCCCCAGGGACATGGCTGTCATTCCGAAGCGGCGCAGCCACGTAGCCATCGAAGGGGTTAAACTCCGTCCACCGCCCATTCAACTCGAGCAGCCGATGAATACCGCCAGCGACCTGATGGCCGAGCAGAGCACTCTCAACACCGTCGGTCACCTGATCGGCGGCAAGCCCGTGCAGGACGCGCAGCGCAGCCAGCCGGTTTACGATCCGGCCACGGGCCGTGTCACACGGCAGGTCGGACTTGCCTCGCGCGCCACGGTGCTGACCGCCATCGCGGCGGCGCAGGCTGCCTTTCCGGAGTGGCGCAATACGCCGGTGATCAAGCGCGCGCGCGTGATGTACCGCTTCAAGCAGCTGCTGGAGGAACGCGCCAACGAGATTTGCGCGCTCATCACCAGCGAGCACGGTAAGGTCCTCGGCGATGCCATGGGCGAGGTGCAGCGCGGCATCGAGAATGTGGAATTCGCGGCCGGTGCGCCCGAGTTGCTCAAGGGAGAGTTCTCCAAGAATGTCGGTCCGTCGATCGATTCGTGGAGCGAGTTTCAACCGCTCGGCGTCACCGCCGGCATCACGCCGTTCAACTTCCCCTGCATGGTGCCACTGTGGATGTGGCCCATGGCGGTCGTCTGCGGCAACACCTTCATACTCAAGCCGTCGGAGCGCGACCCGAGCAGCGCGTTGCGCGTGGCCGAAATCGCGCAGGAGGCCGGCTTGCCGCCGGGCGTGCTCAACGTCGTCAACGGAGACAAGGAAGCCGTCGACACGCTGCTCGGCGATGCCCGCGTGCAGGCCGTCAGCTTCGTCGGATCCACGCCCATTGCCGAGTACATCTACAAGACCGGCTGCGCGCACGGCAAGCGCGTCCAGGCGCTCGGCGGCGCCAAGAATCACGCCGTCGTCATGCCCGATGCGGACATCGACAACGCGGTCAACGCGCTCATGGGCGCCGCCTACGGCTCGTGCGGAGAGCGCTGCATGGCCATTCCGGTGGTGGTCGCGGTGGGTGACGATACGGCCAACGCGGTCGTGGCCAAGCTCAAAGCCGAGGTTGAAAAACTCAAGATCGGACCGGGTACCGAAGCCGGCAACGACATGGGTCCACTGATCACGCGCGAGCATCTGGCGCGCGTCAAAGGCTATGTTGATTCAGGCGTGCAGGAAGGTGCGAAGCTGGTGACCGACGGTCGCCAGCTGCGCGTTCCGGGCCACGAAGACGGCTACTTTCTTGGCGGCTGCCTGTTCGATCACGTGACCACTCGCATGAAGATCTACAAGGATGAGATCTTCGGGCCGGTGCTCGCGGTGGTGCGCGTTGCCAGCCTCAAGGCCGCCATGGAGATCATCGACGAGCACGAATACGGCAATGGCACCTGCATCTTCACGCGCGACGGCGAAGCCGCACGCTACTTCAGCGACCACATCCGCATCGGCATGGTCGGCGTCAATGTGCCGCTGCCGGTACCGGTGGCCTATCACAGCTTTGGCGGCTGGAAGCGATCGCTGTTCGGTGACCTGGGCGCCTACGGGCCGGACGCCGTGCGCTTCTACACTCGCCGCAAGACCATCACGCAGCGCTGGCCCTCGACCGGGGTGCGCGAAGGGGCGGTGTTCAGCTTTCCCAGCAACCACTGAGGTTGCCGCGCACGGCGTCGCCAGAGCCACCTGTTGCAATGCGGGACCGAGCTGGAGGTGATCACCCGCTGGCTGGGTCACGAGACCCCGGCAACCATGCACAACCATGCCCGGGCGTTTCGCGTGTCCGGCGACCGGAGTGGGTTACCATGCGCGGATGCCCTTCCTCCGCTTCCTGGTCGCGCTCGCGAGCGCAGCCTTCGTGGTTTCGGGTTGGACGCTCCAGAACGGCCCGCATAACCTGTACATCGATGTCTGCCCGACCCTGCGGCAACTGAGTGTTGATTGCCCGGCGTGGGCCGCGAAACAACCGGTGCCCGAATTCATGCCAATGGCGCTCTACGCCCTCGCCGGCCTCGGGCTGCTGTTCGTGATCTGGCCGCTGTTCGGTGGGCTGTTGGACCAGCCGCCCGAGACCATGCTGTCGAACTTCATCCAGCAGGGTCGGGATCTGCATGAGCGCTGTCGCCAGGAAGGCGACGAGGCGGTCATGCCGGCGATCGAGGCCTGGACGCGTGAAGTGTCGCAGTTCCTGCGTCATCTCGGCCACAAGTACGTGGTGGCCTTCGGCGACTTCCGCGGCGTCGAGCTATTTGCCAGCCAGTACGATACCGCCGCCACCATGGAAATCCGTCAGCGCATTCAGCGGCTGACTGAATTCGAGCAGCGCTTTCGCGGCGGTGAGGCCGAGCCCGGCTGAGCACGGCCAGCGTCAGTCGCTCTCGGATAGCGCCTGCAGCGGCGCCAGAAAAGCCTGGTAATGACGCCAGCGACCGATCGACCCGCGGTTGATACGCTGCCTGACCTGCCAGCGGCTGGCCGTAATCACGCCGCGCTCGGTGAGCTGGAATTCCAGGCAGCGCGGGTCCCACTCCAGACCGATGAAGGCCAGCATGCGCCGGCTCCAGCCTTCCTGATCCTCGACCAGAGCCTCGTAGGGCACTTCGAGCAACGCCTGCGGCGGCAGTACCTGGCGCCAATGCCGCATCAGGCGCTGATACTCGCCATAGGCATGTGCCAGGTCGCCGAGATCGGTGGCGTACGAATGCGTCGCCTCAAAATGCTGGCAGTAGATGGAGAGGCAGGTATCTACGGGATCGCGCCGCATGTGGATGATGCGGGCTTCCGGCAAGGCGCGATGAATCAGGCCCAGGTGCTGGAAGTTCGAAGGCATCTTATCGAGCACGCGCGGCACGCCTGGCGCCAGTGCATCGAGCCGCTGCCGATATTCGCGCGCCAGAGTCTGCAACAGTTCCTCGCCGGCATCGCCACGCTGCAGCGCCGCCTGCCAGCGCTGCGCGGCGCGGCTCCAGTCGATCAATTCGCCGGCACCGAACACTTGGCGGTGCGAAGCCAGGATCTGCTCGGCCAAAGACGTGCCGGACCGCAGCATGCCGACGATGAACACCGGCCGCATCGCCGCCGTTGGGGATGGCGTGGGGGATGGTAGTGCGGTTGGCGTTGGCGCGGGCAAGGTTGCCACGCAGGCATCCATGGCGCGCGATAGCGCCTGGCGCGAGTGCGTCATTCGATAGCCCCGCGTCAGCTCGTTGGCGCGCTGGAACTGTGCAAACGCCTGATCGTAGTCACCGAGGTCGTCGAAGTATTTCCCCACCGCGAAGCGCAGCGGCACTTCGCGCCGTGGCGGCAACCCCCGGGCCAGTGCATCCTGCGCCTGCGACAGCCAGTCGGCATCGCGCTGCTGCATACGGCGCAGCCGTGGAATTCCGGCCAGCGCCTCGGCATGCAAGCCATCGTGCCTCAGCGCCTGGCGCAGCAGCTGCTCGGCCTCGGCGAACCGGCCGCGATCGGCGCGGATGTCAGCCAGCACGACCAGCGCGGCTGCGCCCGGATCAAGCGCCAGCGATCGCCGCGCGCTGGCTTCGGCAGCCTCACTGCGGCCCTGCAGGCGCAGCGCCACGGCAAGGTCGCGATGCAGCGCTGCATTCTCGGGCGACAGCACCGCTGCCTCACGATAGCTGGCAACTGCTTCATCGAGGCGATCGAGATCGCGCAGCACCAGGCCGAGACCGTGGTGGGCATCGGCCAGCTGCGGTTGCAGTGCCAGCGCATGGCGGTAGTGCGTCACAGCCTCCTCCAGCCTGCCGCCGGCGCGCTCCGCGTGGCCCAATTGAGTCCAGGCCAGCGCGTAGTCGGGCCTGAGCCGCACGGCGGAACGGTAACTGGCGACCGCGTCATGGGTCCGGCCGCTGTCGAGCAGCACGTTACCGAGGTTGTGCAGTGCCTCCGGAAACTCCGGCTGCAGTTCGAGTGCCTGCCGATAGCTTGCCTCCGCCTCCGCGGACCGACGCGCATCCGCGTAACCGTTGCCGAGATTATTGTGCGCCGAGGCATCGAGCGGCATCAGTTGCGCTGCCCGTGTCAGCGGTGCCAGTGCGTCCTTACCCTGCTGACGCAGGGCCGCGGCCAGCAGTTGCCAGAGCGCGCCATCGCGCGGCCGCCGCGGCAACAGCGCATGCAGCGCCGACTCGAGTTCCGCCGGGCGACCCTGCTCGAGCAACGCGGCCAGTGCGCGCAGGTCAGCGCGGTCCGTGCTGGCCAC
>JBAUYT010000002.1:0-28948 GCA_049584935.1 Steroidobacteraceae bacterium | reverse complement strand
CTGATGCGGCGGTTGATCGGATTGCGCGAGTTGGACTTGTCGAACAGCACCGACGAGGACAGCCCGACCACGCGCGCGATCTTGTCGGTCGACAGACCTCCACCCTCGAGCGCACGCCGCGCGGCATTCGCCCGGTCGGCCGACAGGTCCCAGTTGGTCTGGCCGTTGCCAGCCGCATACGGCGTGGTATCGGTATGCCCCGAGATGCTGATCTTGTTCGGCACGGTGTTCAGGTATGGCGCCAGCTCGTGCAGGATCTGGCCGGTGTAATCCTTGATCCGGGCACTGCCCAGGTCGAACATCGGACGATTCTTCGCATCGACGATCTGGATGCGCAGACCCTCCGGTGTGATGTCGAGCAATAACTGATCCTTGAAGGGTTTGAGCGCCTGGCTCATGTCGATGGCCTGTCGCAGTTCCTGCTCCAGTGACTCGAGCTTCTTGTGATCCGCTTCGGCCACTGCCTTGCGGGCATCCTGATCCGACGGCGGCGTTTTCGGTGCTGCTTCCATCACGATGGGGCCCGGGTTCTGCGCCGGCGCATTGGAATTCACCGGCGTGCCGATGCCCGTCGATATGGGGCTGGAGGAGCGGCGAGCGTCGAGGCCACCACCCATATTGATGACGCTGGTGCTGGCGCCGCCGGGGCCCATCTGCCCGGGCGAGGGCTTGACCGACTTGCCCTGCTCCATGCTCGGATCGTTGAAGTAGTCGAAGATCGCGGCGCGCTGTTCCCTGGTGACCGAGGCCACCAGCCACATGACCATGAAGAAGGCCATCATCGCAGTGACGAAATCGGCGTACGCGACCTTCCAGGCGCCACCGTGATGGCCGGCCGCCTGCTTCTTGATCTTCTTGATGATGATCGGCCGCAGCTCCTTGCCGCCGGCGCCTCCACCGCCCGCCGCGCTCATGCGGCCACGCCTTCTTTGGCGCCTTCCTTCTTCTTGCCCTTGAGGTGCACCTCGAGGTCCGAAAAGCTGGGCCGCACGTCCGACCACAGCAGCTTGCGCGCAAATTCCACCGCCACCGGCGGCGCATAGCCGCGCACGCTCGCCACCAGCGCCATCTTGACCACCTCGAATGCCTTGCCCTCTTCGTGGGCGCGGTTCTCGACCGCCGAGGCAATCGGGCCGACGAAGCCGTAAGCCACCAGAATACCGAGGAAGGTTCCGACCAGCGCCGCACCGACTTTCTCGCCGATGGTGGCGGTGTCAGCCCCTTTGATCGATGCCATCGTGTTGATGATGCCGAGCACCGCCGCAACGATGCCGAAGCCCGGCAGCGCGTCGGCGACCTTCTGGATCGCATGGCCCGGTTCGGCAGCCTCCTTGTGATGCGTCTCGAGCTCGTATTCGAGCAGGCTCTCGAGCTCGTTCGGGTCGAGGTTGCCACCGACGATCAGGCGCAGGCAGTCGGTGATGAACTCGATCATGTGGTGATCGGCGACGATGCGCGGATAGTCGGTGAACAGCTTGCTCTTCTCCGGCGCCTCGATATCCGCTTCGATGGCCAGCATGCCGGATTTGCGGATCTTGACCAGAATGTCATACAGCAGCTTCAGCAAATCCAGGTAATCCGAGCGGCCGTAGCGCGAGCCCTTGAGCAGGCCGATGGCGGCGCCGAAGGCCCCCTTTGCCACCTTCATCGAGTTGCTGCTCAGGAAGGCGCCGATGGCGGCGCCGAGGATGATGATGAACTCGCTCGGATGCCACAGCAGCAGCAGGCTGCCGCCCTCCATGACGAAGCTGCCGAGGACGCTCGCAAGGACGAGGACGGAGCCAATGATCGCTAGCATGCGCAGCCACTACCGGGGTAAACGGATCCAACTCTGGCTATCGGCCACGCGGCGGGTTTCTTGAAGGCCGCCGCGCTGCAGCGGCCCTCGCGCATGGGCGATTACACTCGCCCAATCATAAGCTTGTGCGCGCTACTTAAGGCACTTGTCGGATGTGACCAAGGTCACGCGGCGATCAATTCGTTCAGAGGCGGGATGTGATACCACGCAGGTATTTGCGGAAGTCCTGGCCCACGCCCGGATGTGCCAGCGCGTACTCGACCGTGGCCTGCAGATAACCGAGCTTGTTGCCGCAGTCGAAGCGGCGGCCGTTGAACCGGTAGGAGAACACCGGCTGCTTCTGCAGCAGCCGCGCGATGCCGTCGGTGAGCTGGATTTCGCCACCGGCTCCCTGACCGATCTGGGCCAGCTCGTCGAAGATCGATGCGGTCAACACGTAGCGTCCCACCACCGCGAGCGTCGACGGCGCCACATTAGGCTTGGGCTTTTCGACGATGCTGCGCAGCCGATTGACCGGTCCCTCCCCCGGCTCGACCTGCACGATGCCGTACTTGTCGGTATCTGCGCGTGGTACTTCCTCGACCCCGAGCACACTGCCGCCGTGCTCGTTGTAGACGTCGGCCATCTGCTTGAGGCAGGCCACCGGCGCATCGATCAGATCGTCGGCCAGATGCACGAAGAACGGCTCGTCGCCGACCGCCGGACGGGCGCACAGCACCGCGTGACCGAGTCCCAGCGGCGCGGGCTGGCGGATGTAAATGCATGAGGCATTGCCGGGGAGTACGCCGCGCACCTGGTCGGCGAGATCGGTCTTGCCCTGCGACTCGAGCAGCTTTTCGAGCTCCTCGTCGGAATCGAAGTGATCCTCGATGGCGCGCTTGGACGAGCCCGTGATGAACACCAGCCGCTCCGCGCCGGCCGCGATCGCCTCTTCCACCGCATACTGGATCAGCGGCTTATCGACGATCGGCAGCATCTCCTTGGGTGAAGCCTTGGTGGCGGGCAGGAAGCGGGTGCCCCGGCCGGCCACGGGAAATACCGCGGTACGAATCGGTTTCGCTGCCAACTACGAGATTCCTGCAGTTGTCGACGGTTTGAGCGCGATTGCTAATCGCGGATCGGGCGATCGGCGCCGCTGTTGACGCGTTCGCGCAGATCCTTGCCCGGCTTGAAGTGCGGCACGTACTTGCCGGCGAGCGCTACCGCCTCGCCGGTTTTCGGATTGCGCCCCTGGCGCGGCGGCCGGAAGTGCAGCGAGAAGCTGCCAAAGCCTCGAATCTCGATACGGTCACCCTGTGCCAGGGAGTCGCTCATGATCTCCAGCATCTGCTTGAGCGCGAGTTCGACGTCCTTGGCCGGCAAATGCTTCTGCTTTGCCGTGATGATTTCGATGAGTTCCGATTTGGTCATGGCGCTACCCCGTCTGATGGCTGCCCTCAGCCGCGCTCGGAGTTGATCTGCTCCTTGAGCAGATCGCCCAGGCTAGTGCCGGTGGTGGGCGCATCGGAGCGGTAGCTTTGTACGGCCTCGGCCTCTTCGTGCACCTCTTTGGCCTTGATCGACAGGGAGATCGTGCGCGTCTTGCGGTCGACGCCGACAAATTTCGACTCCACTTCGTCGCCGACCTTGAGCACGGCGCGCGCATCGTCGATGCGATCGCGTCCGAGTTCGGAAGCCCGCAGCTGACCCTCGATGCCGTTGCCGAGATCGATGACCGCGCCGCGCGCATCCACTTCCTTGACAACGCCCTTGATGATGCTGCCCTTGGGGTTCTCGGCGATGAAGGCCGAGAATGGATCTTTGGCCAGCTGCTTGATGCCGAGCGAGATGCGCTCGCGCTCCGGATCGATCGACAGCACCATGGCCTCGACCTGCTGCGCCTTCTGGTAGTTGCGCACGGCTTCCTCGCCGGTCAGGTCCCAGGAGATGTCCGACAGGTGCACCAGGCCGTCGATGTTGCCCGGCAGTCCGATGAAGATGCCGAAATCGGTGATCGACTTGATCTGCCCCGACACTTTGTCGCCGCGATTGTGGTTCTCGGCGAATTCCTTCCACGGGTTGGCCTTGCACTGCTTGAGGCCGAGCGAGATGCGGCGGCGCTCCTCGTCGACATCCAGCACAATGACTTCGACTTCCTGGCCGGTGTGCACCACCTTGGCCGGATTGACGTTCTTGTTGGTCCAGTCCATCTCCGAGACGTGCACCAGGCCCTCGACACCATCCTCGATTTCGACGAAGGCGCCGTAATCGGCGATGTTGGTAACCTTGCCGAACACGCGCGTGTTGGGCGGGTAGCGGCGCGCAATGTTCTCCCACGGATCGGCGCCGAGCTGTTTCAGGCCCAGCGACACACGCGAACGCTCGCGATCGAATTTGAGGATGCGCACGTCGATCTCGTCGCCGACTTTGACCACTTCCGACGGATGCTTGACGCGCTTCCACGCCATGTCGGTGATGTGCAGCAGGCCGTCGATGCCGCCGAGATCGACGAACGCGCCGTAGTCGGTCAGGTTCTTGACCGAGCCGCGCACGACCGCGCCTTCCTGCAGGTTGTCCATCAGCGCGCTGCGCTCGGCGGAAAATTCCTGCTCCACTACCGCGCGACGCGACACCACCACGTTGTTGCGTTTCTGGTCGAGCTTGATGACCTTGAACTCGAGCGGCTTGCCTTCTAGGTAGGCGGTATCCCGCACCGGCCGCACATCCACCAGTGAACCGGGCAGAAACGCGCGTACGTGATCAATCTCAACCGTGAAGCCGCCCTTGACGCGGCCGGAAATGATGCCGGTAACGATCTCGCCGGCGTTGAAGGCCTGTTCGAGTCGGGTCCAGGTGCGGGCGCGCTTGGCTTTCTCCCGCGACAGCCGTGTCTCACCGGTGCCGTCTTCGACGGAATCGAGCGCAACCTCGACCTCTTCACCCGCTTGGACTTCGACCTCGCCGCGCTCATTCTTGAACTGATCGAGCGGAATGACCGCTTCGGACTTGAGTCCGACGTTGACGATGACGACGTCGGGACCGACATCGATTACCAACCCCGTCAGGATCATGCCCGGGCGGATACGTTGGTTGGCCAGGCTCTGCTCGAACATCTCGCTGAAACTTTCGCTCATATACTCTCTCGCCCGCTGACGGGCTCAGACCACCGCGACGCGTCCTGCTACGCGGGTAAAACACAAAAGGGCCCGCGTCCTGCGGTCCCACCTGTCGAATTCGACCGAATCCCTCACCCCGCCACCGGCGCTCAGCGCCTGCAGCGCCAACTGCCGCTCACGCCCACAATCGCCGCGAGCGGCCGTACTCATAGATCTCGTCGGTCACCTCGGCAATGCCGCGGCCTGTCGAGTCCAGTACGATCGCATCTGCAGCCGGCACGAGCGGTGCTGCGGCCCGGGTCATATCGCGCCGGTCGCGCTCCGCGATGTCGAGCGAAAGGGCCGCAAGGGTAACACTAGAGTCCTTGTCTTTCAACTGCTTATACCGTCGCCGGGCTCTTTCCGCAGCAGTTGCCGTCAGGAATATTTTGAGGGGTGAATTAGGAAAAACCACAGTCCCCATGTCGCGGCCGTCGGCGATCAGTCCCGGCGGCTGCGCGAAGGCGCGCTGGCGCTCGAGCAGTGCCTGGCGCAGCGCGGGCCACGCGGCTACGCGCGAAGCGCCGGCACCGGTGCCTTCGGTGCGCAGCGGTTGGGTGACGTCCCGGCTGTCCAGCAGCACGCGTTCGTTGCCGTCCGCATCCGCGGAGAATTCGATCCGCATCGACACGCCCAGCCGCACGTGGGCATCGATGTCATCAGGCGCCAGCCCGGCCAGTTCCCCGGCGAGCGCCACCAGTCGGTAGAGCGCGCCGCTGTCGAGCAGGTGCCAGCCGGCGCGCCCTGCCACCCGCCGGCTGATGGTGCCCTTGCCGGAGCCGCTGGGACCATCGAGGGTGACGACCGGTACCGTTGCCGGCGCCGGGGGCTGGGCGCTCACCCCTCCTCCGACACTGCCAGGCCGGCACTTCGGGCCAGGTCGGCGAAACCCGGAAACGAGGTCGCCACATTGGCGACATCGTCGATCTCGATCGGCTCACGCGCAATCAGGCTGGCCACTGCGAAAGCCATCGCGACACGGTGATCGCCGTGGCTGTCGATACGACCCCCGCCCATGACGCCGCCGCGCAGGCGCAGGCCATCCTTGAGAAGCTCGCACTCGATGCCGAGCGCCGCCAGTCCGGCGGCCATGACCGCAAGACGGTCGCTTTCCTTGACGCGCAGCTCACTGGCGCCGGTTACGAGAGTCTCGCCCTCGGCGGCGGCCGCCGCAATGAAGAACGCCGGAAACTCATCGATGGCCAGCGGCACCAGTTCCTCGGGTACGCGGATCCCCCTGAGTGCACTGGCGCGCACGTGAATGTCGGCGATCGGCTCCGCGCTGGCGCCGCCGCGCGGCTCGACTTCGATATCCGCTCCCATGAGCCGCAGCAGCTGCAGCAGTCCGGTACGCGTCGGGTTCATGCCGATGCCGCGCAGAGTCAGGCCCGCGGTCGCACCCAGGCAGCCGGCCACCAGGAAGAATGCCGCCGAGGAAAAATCGCCCGGCACCTCGACCGCGCAGCCGGTCAGGCGCTGGCCGCCGGTGATGCTGACGCGCAGGCCCTCACGCTCCACCTCGACGCCAAACCCGCGCAGCATGCGCTCGGTGTGGTCGCGCGTAGGTGCCGGCTCGCTGATGCTGCTGCGGCCGCGCGCTGACAGCGCAGCCAGCAGCAGCGCCGACTTCACCTGCGCGCTCGCCACCGGCAGCCGATAGTCGATGCCCGCCAGTTCGGTCACTGCCTGGATCTGCACCGGCGGCCGGCCCTGCTGCGTGCGGATGCTGGCACCCATGGTGCGCAGAGGCTGCGCCACCCGTTCCATGGGACGGCGCATCAGCGAGGCATCTCCTATCAGCGTGCTGTCGAAGCCCTGCCCGGCCAGCAACCCCATGAACAGGCGCATGGCAGTGCCGGCATTGCCCATGTCGAGCGCGCTGGCGGCGGCGCGCAGTCCGCGCCGGCCGGCGCCGTGCACACGCACCCGCGTCTCCGCAGGCCGCTCGATCTCGACCCCAAGCGCGCGCAGCGCCGTCAGTGTGGCGAGGCAGTCTTCGCTGGCCAGGAAGCCGCTGATGTCGGTGTCGCCCTCGGCAACGCCGCCGAGCATCAGCGCGCGATGCGAGATCGACTTGTCCCCCGGCACACTGAGCGTGCCCTGCACGCTGCGCGTGGGCCGTGCTAGGTAGCGACGTTTCGCCGGCTGCGTCATGCCAGCAGCACGGCCAGCTCGCGCAGCAACCGGTCGTTCTCCTGCGGCAGTCCGATCGAGACGCGCAGATATTCCCGCAGGCCGTAGCCGCCCACCGGGCGCACGATGAGCCCGACCCGCAGCAGCCGCTCGTAGACCCGCTGCGCCTCGGAACCCACGCGCACCAGCAGGAAATTGCAGGCCGAGGGTGCACACCAGAGCTTCATACCCTTGAGTGCGGCCTCGACCCGTGTGAGCTCCTGCAGCGTGGTCGCGACGATGCGCCGCATGTAGGTCTGGTCACCCAGCGCCGCGGCGGCACCCGCCTGCGCCACTGAATTGACGTTGAATGCCGGCCGCAGCCGGTTGAGCGCATCGGCCACTTCGGGGTGCGATATGGCATAGCCTACGCGCGCACCCGCAAGCCCATACGCCTTGGAGAAGGTGCGCACGATCACCAGATTCGGATGCTGCTCGAGCCACGGCACTCCATCCTGCGAGCCGCGCTCCCGACCATACTCGACGTAGGCCTCGTCGAGCACCACCAGGGTCGAGGGCGGCGCGCGCTCGATCAGCCGCTTTATCGCCGCCGGCGGCGCCCAGGTGCCGGTCGGGTTGTTCGGATTGGCAACGAACACCAGCCGCGTGGCGCCGTCGATTGCCGCCGTCATGGCGGCCAGGTCGTGCCCGAGCGGCATGCCGTCGGCCAGGCCCAGCGCCGGCACTTCGACGCAGCGCGCCCCCGTTGCCTGGGTGACGATGCGGTAGATGGCAAAGCCGTACTGTGAGAATACCGCGTTGTGCGCGGGCGTCAGGAAGCCTTCGGCCAGCAGCACCAGCAGATCGTTAGAGCCGTTACCGACCGTCAGGCGCGCCTCGGCCACGCCCAGGTGATGCGCTAGCGCCTGCTTGAGCTCGTGGCTGGCGCCATCCGGGTAGAGCCAGATCTGGGCCAGTGCCGCCTGCATGGCCTCGAGCGCGCGCGGGCTCGGGCCATAGGGATTTTCGTTCGACGCCAGCTTGGCGACACCGCTGATGCCGAGCTCGCGCTCGAGTTCGGCTGCGGGCTTGCCCGGCACATACGGCGCCAGGCCGCGCACCGCCGCCACGGCCAGCTCGCCGGGGTGTCTAGTGGCTGTCATGCACTCAGATCACTGCGCGCGGATAGGAGCCGAGCACTCGGAACAGCGATGCGCGCCGCTTGAGCACGCTGAGTGCCTTGCGCACTGCAGGCTGCTCGGCGTGCCCTTCTATGTCTATGAAAAACACGTAGTCCCACTTTTGCCGGCGCGAGGGCCGCGATTCGATGCGACTCATGCTGATGCCGAAGCGCGCCATCGGCTCCAGCAGCCGCTGCAGCGCGCCGGGTGACTGCGTGTCGCGCGCCGACAGCAGCAGCGTGGTGCGGTCGGCGCCGCTGGGCCGCAGCAGCTTGCGGCCAATGACGATGAAGCGCGTGGTGTTGTCGGAGCGGTCCTCGATCTCGCGCGCCAGCAGATTGAGGTTGTAGACCTCGGCAGCGGTCTCGCCGGCAATCGCCGCGGTTCCGTGCTCGTCACGCGCCCGGCGCGCACCCTCGGCGTTGCTCGCCACCGGCACCCGCTCGGCGTCGGGCAGGTGCTCATTGAGCCAGCCGCGGCACTGCGCCAGCGCCTGGCTGTGCGAGCAGACCCGCAGCACCCGCTCGAGCGAATCCATCTTGCCCATGAGGCAGTGATGGATGCGCAGCTCCACCTCGCCGCAGATGTGGAGTCCGCTGGCAAGAAAGCGGTCGAGCGTGTGCGTGATGGTGCCCTCGCTCGAATTCTCGATGGCCACCACGCCGAAGTCGGCCGCGCCGGACTCGACTTCCTGAAACACCTCATCGACGGTCGACAGCGCCAGCGCGCGCACCGAGTGGCCGAAATGCTTGAGCACGGCAGCCTGGGTAAAGGTGCCTTCCGGGCCGAGGAATGCCACCTTCAGCGGCTCCTCCTGCGCCAGGCACGCCGACATGATCTCGCGGAACAGGCGCACGATCTCCTCGTTGCGCAGCGGCCCGCGGTTGCGCTCGAGCGCACGCCGCAGCACCTCGGCCTCGCGTTCGGGACGGTAGAAGTCCACCGTGTGGCCATCGGCATGCTTGGAGACGCCGGCCTGCTGTGCCAGCCGCGCGCGCTGATTGATCAGCTCGTGCAGCCGTTCGTCGACTGCGTCGATCTGCGCGCGCAGATCCTGCAGCGAGGTGCTGCGGGTGCGGCTGTTTTTGCTACGGCGTGTTGCCATACGGCGCTCAGTCGCCCGACTGCTGGACCACGCGCACCGACAACACGCCGTCTATGGCACGCAGCCGCGCCATGAGCGTCTCGTCGGGCGCGCCTTCCGCATCGATCAGCGTGAAGGCGAATTCGCCCAGCGAGCGGTTGAGCAGCTCGGCGATGTTGAGGCGCGCACCGGCCAGACAGGTGGATATCTGGCCGACCATGTTGGGCACGTTGCGGTTGGCGATGGCGATGCGCTGCGAGCCGGGCTGGCGCGGCAGCACTGCCTCGGGAAAGTTGACGCAGTTGCGGATATTGCCGTGTTCCAGGAATTCGCGCAGCGTGTCGGCTGCCATCATGGCGCAGTTATCCTCGGCTTCGAGCGTCGAGGCGCCCAGATGCGGCAGCGTAATCGCGCGCGCATGGTTGTTGAGCGCCTGCGTTGGAAAGTCGCAGATATAGGCGCGCAGCTGCCCGCTGTCCAGCGCCGCCACCACATCCGCCTCCACCACGATCGGCGCGCGGGCAAAATTCAGGATAACCGCGCCGGACGGCAGCAACCGCAGCCGCGCGGCATTTACCAGCCCGCGGGTCGCCGGCAGCAGCGGCACGTGCACGCTGATCGCATCGGAGCGCGCGAACAGGTCATCGAGCGAGAGTGCCTGCTGTACGCTCGAGGACAGCTGCCAGGCACGCTGCACGGTAATCTGCGGGTCATAGCCGAGCACCTTCATGCCGAGCGCTTCGGCGCTGTTGGCCACCTGCACGCCCACGGCCCCGAGCCCGATGATGCCCAGCGTCCGGCCCGGCAGTTCGAAGCCGACATAGCGACCCTTGCCCTGCTCGACCGCGGCATCGATGGCCGCATCCTCGCCGCTCAGCTCGCGCGCGTACGCCCACGCCTGGCAGATATTGCGCGCCGCCAGGAACAGGCCCGCCAGCACCAGCTCCTTGACGGCGTTGGCATTGGCGCCGGGCGCGTTGAAAACCGGCACCCCGCGGCGCGTCAGGGCCGCCACCGGGATGTTGTTGGTGCCGGCGCCGGCGCGCGCGACTGCCAGTACCGATTCGGGGATCTGCATGGCATGCATATCGGCCGAGCGCACCATGACGGCGTGCGGCTGCCCGATCTGCGATGCCACCTCGTAGCGCTCGCGTGGCAGCTGTTCGAGCCCGCGCACGCTGATGTTGTTGAGCGTCAGAACGCGGTATCCCACTGCGAAGCTCCTAAGCGTGCCGGCGCGCAAAGTTGCGCATGAAGTCGGTCAGTGCCGTGACGCCCGCGAGCGTCATGGCATTGTAGATGCTGGCGCGCATGCCCCCGACCGAGCGATGGCCTTCCAGATTCATGAGTCCGCTCAGGCGTGCCTCGCCGAGGAAGGTGGGATCAAGCGCGGGTTCGGCCAGGGTGAACGGCACGTTCATCCACGAGCGGCAGTTCGCCGCCACCGGATTGCGGTAGAAGCCACCGCTGGTATCAATGGTGTCGTAGAGCAGCTGCGCCTTGGCGCGGTTGCGCTCCGCCATGGTGGCGAGGCTTCCCTGGCGAAGCAGCCATTTGAACACCAGGCCGGCGCAGTACCAGGCGAAGGTCGGCGGCGTGTTCAGCATCGAGCCCTCATCGGCCATGGCCTTGAAGTCCCAGACCGCGGGGGTGCCCGGGCGCGCCCGCCCGATCAGATCCTCGCGCACGATGACCACACACAGGCCCGATGGGCCAATGTTCTTCTGCGCGCCGGCATAGATGAGGCCGAAACGGCTGACATCAATCGGTCGTGACAGCAATGTCGACGACATGTCCGCCACCAGCGGCGCGTCACTTTGCGGTACGAAGGGAAATTCGACACCGCCGATGGTTTCGTTGGGGGTGTAGTGCAGGTAGCAGGCCCCGGGCGTGAGCTTCCAGGCGCTCTGCGGCGGCACGTCGTTGTAACCGCTGGCAGCCGCATCCGCTGCCACGTTCACCTGGCAGTGGCGCCGCGCCGCGCCGATCGCCTTCTTGGACCATGCGCCGGTGTTGACGTAGTCGGCGCGAGAGTCGGCCTGGGTGAGATTCAACGGAATGGCGTCGAACTGGCCCGTGGCCCCGCCCTGCAGGAACAGCACCTTGTAGTTGGCCGGCACCGCCAGCAGGGTGCGCAGATCGGCCTCGGCCTCGTGCGCCACGGCGACGAAGGCCTTGCTGCGGTGGCTGACTTCCATGACCGACATGCCAAGGCCCTGCCAATCGAGCAGCTGATCGCGCGCCTGTTCGAGAACTTCGAGCGGCAGGACTGCTGGACCGGCCGCAAAATTGAATACGCGCACGCGCTGACCTTAGGGGCTGACGTTAGAGGAAAGTGGAAGTTCACATAGTATCAGAAGGGTGCGCCGCGCCATTGCGGCGCACCCGGCGGGCGGCCAGCGGGCACGATAACGGCATCATCTTTCGCAGAGCGCAACAAGGTTGCATGCAGCCGCACACGCGGCTAGGCTCGCGAATTTCCCACAACAAGGAAAATCGGGGATGGGATCTCGCAAAAAGCGGAGCGCCGGTAGCGCGCGCGGCGAGAAAACGGGGCTGGCACGGTACTACGAACTGTACCTGGCGTTGTCGAACACCCTGCGCGACGGCACCTACGCGGCGGGCGACGTGCTGCCGAGCGAGCCGGATCTGATGCGAAAGTTCCGGCTGTCGCGCTCGACCGTGCGTCGCGCGCTGCACCGGCTGCAGCAGGAAAAGCGCATCATCCGCCGGCACGGCAGCGGCACCTATGCCGGCGAATCGCCCGATGGCGAGCGCACACATTTCAGCCAGAGCAGCTTCTTCGACAGTGCCCGCGCACTCGAATCGACCACTACCACTAGGCTGCTGCAGTACCACGAGATTCCGACGCCGCGGCGGCTGTTGAAACTGGCGCCGGACTTTGGACCCAATGCACTGCATATCGAGCGCGCGCGCGCAGCACGCGGCAAGCCCTTCGCGTTGATTTCGGCGTATGTCGCACCGACATGGGGCCGCAGGCTGTCACGCAGCGCGGTCGGCAATCGCGCCGCCGTGGTGGCGCTGGCCAAGACCGGCGCAACCTTCTCGGTTGCACACCAGGTCTACGGTGCGCTACTGGCCGACCAGCAGCAGGCGCGGCATCTGTCGGTGCCCGTGGGTACGCCGTTGCTGCACGTCACCAGCCTGTTCCGCGAAAAGAAGGGTCGCGTAACGCATTTCGAGGAGTGGTTCCTGAGATCGGACATCCACAGCCTGCACTCCGTCATTGAGGTGGCGTAACCTCGTCCGAGCTGCCGGCGCTGTCTGCCTGCCCTTCTTCGGCCGCCTCGAGCCCTTCGACGCGCTCCACCGCCGTGAGCCGCTCGCCTTCGCCCAGGCGGATCAGTCGTACGCCCTGGGTATTGCGACCCACCACCGAGATATCCGCTACCGGCGTGCGCACCAGCGTGCCGGTCGAACTGATGAGCATGAGCTCGTGATCGGCGCGCACCTGCAGCGCCGCCACGGTGGCGCCGTTGCGATCGGTGGTCTGCAGCGCGATGACGCCCTGGCCGCCGCGGCCATGGCTGGGGAAATCATCCAGCGGTGTCAGCTTGCCGTAGCCGTTCTCCGATGCCGTCAGCACGTGCCCTTCGCCGAGCACCAGTAGCGCGATCAGCCGCTGGCCGATGCCAAGCCGCACGCCGCGCACGCCGGCCGCTTCGCGCCCCATCGGCCGCACTTCTTCCTCGTGAAAGCGGATCGCCTTGCCGCCGCTGGTGCACAACAGGATGTCGCAATTGCCATCGGTCAGGGATACGCCGACCAGCGTATCGTCGCCGCGCAGATCGAGGCCGATGATGCCGCTGGCACGCGGCCGCGAAAACGCCGCCAGCGGAGTTTTCTTGACGGTGCCGCTGCTGGTGGCCATGAACACGTAGTGCAGTTCGTCGAACTGCTTCACCGGCAGCACGGCGCTGATCTTCTCGCCCTGCTCGAGCGGCAGCAGGTTCACGATCGGCTTGCCGCGCGAGCCGCGGCCGGCCTGCGGCAGCTCGAACACGCGCAGCCAGTAGACCTTGCCGCGATTGGAGAAGCACAGCAGCGTGTCGTGGGTGTGCGCCACGAAAAACTTCTCGATGAAATCCTCGTCCTTGACCGCGGTGGCCGATTTGCCGCGGCCACCGCGACGCTGGGCCTGGTAGTCCGATACCGGCTGCGCCTTGGCATAGCCGGCATGCGACAACGTCACCACCACGTCCTGCGGCTCGATCAGATCCTCGGTGCTGAGATTCAGATGATCCAGGCTGATCTGCGTGCGGCGCGCGTCGCCGAAGGCGTCGCGGATCTCGATCAGCTCGGCGCGCACCACTTCGATCAGGCGCTGCGGGCGCGCGAGGATGTCCGACAGGTCGACGATCTGGCGCAGCAACTCCTGGTATTCCTCGACGATCTTGCCCTGCTCGAGCCCGGTCAGACGGTGCAGGCGCATATCGAGCACCGCCTGCGCCTGGGTATCACTGAAACGATAGCCATCCGCGCCGAGGCCGCCCTCGTGCGCGGAGCTCTCCGGCCGCGTCGAGATCGAGCCCGCGCGCGCCAGCAGCTCGGGTACCACGCCCGGCGGCCAGACCCGCGCCACCATGGCGCTGCGCGCCTCGACCGGTGTCGGCGAGCCCTTGATCAGCGCGATGACGGCGTCGATATTCGCCAGCGCCACGGACAGGCCTTCGAGCACGTGCGCCCGCTCGCGCGCGCGCCGCAGCTCGTAGATCGTGCGCCGCGTGACCACTTCCCGCCGGTGCCGCAGAAAGGCATCGAGCATGTCGCGCAGCGACAGCAGCTTGGGCTGGCCATCGATGAGCGCGACCATGTTGATGCCGAACACGGTCTCCATCGGCGTCTGCGAGTACAGGTTGTTCAGCACGATCTCGGCCACTTCGCCGCGCTTGAGCTCGATGACCACGCGCATGCCGTCCTTGTCGGACTCGTCGCGCAGCTCGGAGATGCCGTCGATCTCCTTGTTGCGCACTAGATCGGCGATGCGCTCCAGCAGCCGCGCTTTGTTGACCTGGTAGGGCAGCTCGGTCACCACAATCGCCTGTCGGCCGCGATCATCCATTTCCTCGAATTCCGCCCGCGCGCGTACCGACAGCCGCCCGCGCCCGGTCTTATAGGCGGTGGCGATCTCCTGTGCGCCGTTGATGATGCCGGCAGTCGGAAAATCCGGCCCTGGTACGTGCTGCATCAGCCCGGCCAGCGAGATCGCCGGATCGTCCAGCAACGCCAGGCAGGCATTGACGATTTCGGTCAGGTTGTGCGGCGGAATGTTGGTGGCCATGCCGACCGCAATGCCGGAAGCGCCGTTGACCAGCAGGTTCGGCACGCGCGTGGGCAGCACCGCCGGCTCGTGCTCGGACTCGTCGTAATTGGGCGTGAAATTGACCGTTTCCTTGTCGATGTCGGCCAGCAGCTCGTGCGCCAGCCGCGACATGCGCACTTCCGTGTAGCGCATCGCCGCCGGCGCGTCACCGTCGACCGAGCCGAAATTGCCCTGGCCGTCGATCAGCAGGTAGCGCATCGAGAACGGCTGCGCCATGCGCACGATGGTGTCGTAGACCGCAATGTCACCGTGCGGGTGGTACTTGCCGATGACGTCGCCGACCACGCGCGCAGACTTTTTGTAGGCCCGGTTGTAATCGTTACCGAGCTCGCGCATGGCGTGCAGCACGCGCCGGTGCACCGGCTTGAGACCGTCGCGCACGTCCGGCAGCGCGCGGCCGACGATGACGCTCATGGCGTAATCGAGATAGGATTGCCGCATCTCGTCTTCGAGACTGACGGACACTACTTCGCGCGCTATATCACTCACTGGGGCTCACTGGGGCTCACTGGGGCTCACCTGACGTCACTCAAACTCTCTGGATTTTGCGCTGGCGCACGACCGGACGCGCGCCTCCCTGAGACCGGTGAAAAGCAAAATCCCAGCCGAAAATTATAGCACAGCAAGGCCTCTGCCCGAGGCCGTTGGTCCGCTGTGGGCGCCGCCGCCGGCAGCTTTGCGCACGCGGCTATACTGCCGCCATGAACTCGCAAACAGCCACGGCGGCGCTGTCGACCGAAGTGCAGAAATTCGATGCGCTGGCGCACGAATTCTGGGATCCACGCGGCGCGTTTCATCCGCTGCACGCACTCAATCCGGTGCGTCTGGAGTACGTCGCGCAGCGCAGCGAGCTGTCGCAGCGGCGGGTGCTCGACGTCGGCTGCGGCGGTGGACTGCTGGCCGAAGGGCTCGCGCGCCACGGCGCGCAGGTCTGCGGCATCGACCTGGCGCCGGCGATGATCGAGGTGGCGCGCCTGCACGCGCACGAGAGCCAGTTGCCCATCGATTACCGCGTCTGCTCCGCGGAGCAGCTGGCGGACAGCGGCACTGCGCCGTTTGACATCATCACCTGCATGGAACTGGTGGAACACGTCGACGACCCGGCCGCGCTGCTGGCGGCGCTCGCAAAGTTGCTGCGGCCCGACGGCCAGTTGTTCGTTTCAACCATCAATCGCAATCTGCGTTCATTCCTGCTCGCCATCGTCGGCGCCGAGTACCTGCTCAGGCTCATTCCGCGCGGCACGCATCAGTATGCGCGGCTACTGCGCCCGGCCGAGCTGGCGCGGTTGGCGCGCGTGCGCGGCCTGGAACTGCGCGATGTCAGCGGCATCGAGTTCAACCCGTTAACACGCAGCGCCCGGCTTAGCGCCGACGCCGGCGTCAACTACCTGGCGCAGTTCCATCGTCCGGCATGAGCGGCCGTTGAAGCACGCAACGCCACTTTCGGCGGTACTGCTGGATCTCGACGGCACGTTGCTGGATACCGCACCGGATTTCGCGCGGGTCACCAATCAGTTGCGCGTCGAGGCACAGCTCGCACCGCTGTCCTACGAGCAGATCCGCCCGCAGGTCTCGCACGGCTCGGCTGCGGTGCTGCGCACTGCCTTCCCCGGCATCGACGGCGTGCGGCTGGCGTCGCTGCAGCAGCGCTTCCTCGAGCTCTACCGTGGGCAGTTGACGGTGGCCACGCGGCTGTTCCCCGGCTTCGAGCTGGTGCTGCCGGCACTGGAGTCGCATCGCATTCCCTGGGGCGTGATCACCAACAAGCCCGGCTGGCTGACCGAGCCGTTGCTGACGGAGCTGGGTCTCTACGCCCGAGCCGCCTGCGTCATCTCGGGCGATACCTTACCGGTACGCAAGCCGGATCCGCTGCCGCTGCTGACCGCGGCGCACCGCATCGCCGTGGCACCGGAACAATGCCTGTACCTCGGCGACGCCCTGCGGGACATGCAGGCCGCGCGCGCCGCTGGCATGGTCGGCCTAGCCGCGCGCTACGGCTACATCGACGCCGCGGAACTCACCGCCGACTGGCCGGTGACCGCCTGGATAGACTCGCCGCTGGAATTGCTCGACTGGGTGGGCCTGGCGCGCGCGGCGCGCGCGCCGGCGGACGTAGGCTGAGATGGACGCTGCGCAGATCGTATATGCGCTGCTCGGCGTGCTGCTGCTGGCGGCGATCAGCGCGGCGCTGCTGTTCCGCCTGCTTAGCGGGCGGCAGGCACGCGAGCTGGCGGAATCCGAGCAGCGCCTGCGCGCCGGATTCCAGGAACTCGCCACCACGGCGCTGCGCGACAACACCGATCTGTTTCTGAAGCTGGCGCGCGAATCCTTTGGCCGCGAGCAGGCGAGCATCCAGGGACTGTGGCGCGAGCGCGAGGCGGCCTTCACTGCGCTGATCGATCCGCTGCGCAACGCCATCGAGAAAACCGATGCACAGGCGGCGGCGCTCGAGCGCGAACGCCGCGAAGCCTACGGCGCACTGCGCTCGCAGCTCGAAGGCCTGGTGCAATCGCAATCGGCGCTGCAACGGGAAACCCGCAACCTGGTCACGGCGCTGCGGCGGCCGGAGGTGCGCGGTCGCTGGGGCGAGCTGACGCTGCGCCGCGTGGTCGAACTCGCGGGCCTCTCGGAGCACTGCGATTTCAGCGTGCAGCCGACGCTCGACGCCGCCGGTGTAACCCAGCGTCCGGACCTGGTGATTCACATGCCCGAGGGGCGCGACCTCGTGGTCGATGCCAAGACGCCGCTCGACGCCTACCTGGAGGCCGTCGATGCGCCGACCGAAGCGTTGCGCAGCGCCGCGCTGGTGCGCCATGCCCAGCAAGTTGCCGAACGCGTGCGCGAACTGGCCTCCAAGACCTATTGGGCGCAGTTCCAGCACAGCCCCGAGTTTGCGGTGCTGTTTCTGCCCGGCGATCAGTTCCTGAGCAGCGCACTCATCGAGCGGCCAGATCTGCTAGAGCGCGCGCTCGGCTCATCCATCATCGTCGCGACCCCCTCGACACTGATCGGGCTGCTCAAGGCCGTGGCGCACGGCTGGCGCCAGGCAGCGGTAGCGGAGAACGCGGCGCGCATCCGCGATGCCGGGCAGGAGCTGCATCGGCGGCTCGCCACGTTCATGGCGCACTTCAACAAGGCCGGCAGGCAGCTCGGCGGTGCCGTCGATGCCTATAACGCCGCGGTCGGCTCGCTCGACCGCAGCGTACTGCCGAGCGCACAGAAACTGGGCGAGTTCGGCGCCGCCGTCGGCGAGCCATTGCCGGCGCCGGAGACGATCGAGCAGCCTGTGCGCGGCTCGCTGCGCGCGCCGGACAAGGCTCAGGCCGAATCATGAACGCGCACCTGCTCTATCAGCCGCCACCCGATGCGTTGCGCGGCCGTGTCATTGCGATCACTGGCGCCGGCGAGGGCATCGGCCGCGCGCTGGCGCTCGCAGCCGCGGTCCACGGCGCCGAGGTGGTGCTGATCGGCCGCACGGTATCGAAGCTCGAGGCCGTGCACGGCCGCATTGCGGCGCTGGCACAGGCCGAAGCCAGCATTGCGCCATTCGATCTCGAGCGCGCCGTGGCACGCGACTATGACGCGCTTGCCGATGGCCTCAGGAGCCGCTACGGACGCCTCGACGGCCTGGTACACAATGCCGCGATCCTGGGAGCGCTGGCGCCGATAGAGCATTACGACGTGCCCACCTGGTGCCGCGTGCTGCACGTCAACCTGACGGCGGCTTTCGCCCTGACGCAGGTGCTGCTGCCGGTGATGCAGGCCGCGCCCGATCCCTCGATCGTATTCACCAGCAGCGGTGTCGGCCGTCAGGCGCGGGCCTACTGGGGTGCGTACTCGGTATCCAAGTTTGGCATCGAAGCGCTCAGCGGCACGCTTGCCGACGAAGTCGGCACGGCCGGTCTGCTACGCGTCAACGTATTGAACCCGGGTCCGGTGCGCACGCGCCTGCGGGCGCAGGCTTTCCCGGCCGAGGATCCGGCCAGTACGGCGCGGCCGGAGGACGTGATCGGTCCGTACCTCTGGCTGCTGAGCGCGGCCAGCCGCGGCATCAACGGACAGAGCCTGGACTGCCAGCCGCGCCGGCCGATTCCGTCACCGCAGTCAGCTCAGCCGGGGTGAGCTGCCGCCAGTGACCGCGTGGCAGCGAGCGAGGCAGCGTCAGTGCGCCGATGCGCGTGCGCAGCAGCCGCACCAGCGTGGCCGCTGCACGCTCGATGAGTTGGCGGATCTCATTGCCGCTGGCGCCCGTGGCCACCAGCCGGTACCAGCGGTTACTCGCTTCGCCGCCGGCGGGCTCGAGCAGCGCGACACGCAGCACGATCCCGCCGTCGAGCTGCCCGTTGAGTATGGCCTGCCGCTGCTGCTCGCTGAGCTCCCCGCGCACGCGCAGGCTGAACTCCATGGGTATATTGCGTATCGCGCGCTGCAGACGTGAGGCCACGGCACCATCCGCGGTCAGCAGCTCGAGCCCGCCATCGACCGTCGGCATGGGGCCGATACTGATGAAGCGGCGCCCGGCTTTGCGCGGCAATCGTGCCGCCATGCTGGCGGCGACCGCTGCGCCAGCCGCCGTCGCGGCCGCGGCGCGTGGCACACGTTCATCCAGCAGCGGCTCGCCCGGAGAGCGGTGACACAGAATCACGGGCGCCGCCACCGGCGCGGCCAGCAGGCGGCGACGGATCAGCCGGCCATCGAGCTTGATCTGGTCCTGCGGCAGCACACGCATGCCGAGCTCGGCGGGCCGGCCGTTGACGGTCAGGCGGCCGGCGCGGATCCAGCTTTCCGCTTCGCGTCTGGAAGCCAGCCCGAGCTGGGCCAGCACCTTCTGCACTCGCTCGGGATTCAGTCGGTCTCGTCAGGCGGCGCGGCTAGCAATCCCGACGTGCGCCGTTCCGCTGACGCCTCCTCGTCGGCATCACCCTGATCGGCCTCGGCGCTGAGCTCGGCTTCGCTATCCGAGACGAGATCGCCGGCGTCGTCATCGGCGCGGTCGGCGACCACTGCGTCATCGATGCTGCCGACCGACAGTTCGAGCTGCGGGTCGATCTCGCCCAACGAGCGCAGCTGCGCCAGCGGCGGCAAGTCATCCAGGCTCTTGAGCCCAAAGTACTCCAGAAAGTCGCGCGTGGTGCCGAGCAGCTCCGGTCGACCTGGAAGGTCGCGGTGGCCGACGACGCGGATCCATTGCCGCTCCAGCAGCGTCCGGATGATATTGGGATTGACCGCCACGCCGCGCACCGCTTCGATCTCGGCGCGCGTAATCGGCTGGCGATAGGCGATCAGGGCCAGCGTCTCGAGCAGGGCGCGTGAGTAGCGCTGCGGCCGCTCGGGCCACAGCCTCGCCACGGTCGCGGCGTACTGACGCCGTATCTGGATGCGAAAGCCGGCGTTGGTTTCGTGGATCTCGATCGGCCGGCCGGCATAGTCCTGCGACAGCAGCTCGATGGCTGCGCGAATATCGCTTGGCGAAGGACGCTCACCATCCTCGAACAGCTGCGACAGTTCGCTCAAGGTCAGGGACCTGCCGGCCGCCAGCAGCGCCGCTTCCAGGGTGTTTCTGATTTGACTCTCGTTCATGAGGTCGATTCCTCATCGCCGGGCGCGCCCTCGACGACGCGCGTATCGATCGCGTCCAGCTCCGCAACGGAGTTGTCAGCCACCAGATGCAGTGTACGGTGCGCCGACGCGCTACGCACGTGCAATGGCGCGTACGGCTCGGTCTGGTTGAACTCGATCAGGCCCTCGCGTACCAGCTCGAGGATGGCAATGAACGCCACAGTTACGCCGGCGCGGCCCTCCTCGGGCGTAAACAGGCGCGAAAATTCGACGAAGCTGCCCTCCGCCAGCGCCGCGAGAATGTTGCTCATGCGTTCGCGCACCGACAACGGCTCGCGCTGCACGTGATGATGCGCAAACAGCTGTGCCCGGTGCGCCACGTCGTGAAAGGCCAGCAACATTTCCTTGAGCGTCACCTGCGGTAGCGACCGCACCGCGGGCCGGTCGCGCAGCTCGGCGCTGGCCTGCCAGACGTCGCGCTCCAGCCGCGGCAGCTCGTCGATGTCCGCAGCGGCGCGCTTGAAGCGCTCGTATTCTTGCAGCCGGCGCACCAGTTCGGCGCGTGGGTCTTCTTCGCCGAGCTCCCCGGCCCCCGGCGGCCGCGGCAGCAGCATGCGCGACTTGATCTCCGCCAGGGTCGCAGCCATGACCAGGTATTCGCCGGCCAGCTCGAGCTGCAGATCCTGCATGAGCTCGATGTATCGGGTGTACTGGCGCGTGATCTCGGCAATCGGGATATTGAGGATGTCGACGTTCTGTCGCCGGATCAGGTACAGCAGCAGGTCCAGCGGCCCCTCGAAGGCCTCGAGGAATATCTCGAGCGCCTGGGGCGGGATATACAGATCCTTCGGCAGCTGCGTGATCGGCTCGCCGTTGACGACCGCGAACGGCATCTCGGCCTGTTCCGGCGTCGCCTCGAGCGCCGGCTCAGGCCTCGGATTGGACACCACTATCTTGAGATCTGGCTTCATGGCGCTCGCCTAAGTCATTAAGAACGCAGATGCATCGCGCGGCGCACCTCATCGATGGTCTCGCGTGCGGCCTCCCGGGCCTTCTCGTCACCCTGGTGCAGCAGGTTGGAGAGCAGCTCGGGGTTTTCCTCGAATTCCTGGGCCCGCTTCCGCATGCCCTTCACTTCCTCGACGATGCGCTCGATCAGTGGCGCCTTGCAATCCAGGCAGCCGATGCTGGCGGAGCGACAGCCTGCCGCGGCCCACTGCCGCGTGGCGTCATCGGAATAGAGTCGGTGCAGATCGAACACGGGGCACTTCTCCGGGTCGCCCGGGTCGGTGCGTCGTACCCGCGCCGGATCGGTCTGCATGGTCCTGAGCTTGGCTGCCACCTGATCCGGATCCTCGCGCATCAGGATGGTATTGCCGTAGGACTTGGACATCTTGCGACCATCGAGCCCCGGCACTTTCGGCGAAGCCGTCAGCAGTACCTGCGGCTCCGGCAGGATGGTGACCGACGAGCCTTCCAGGTAACCCAGCAGACGCTCGCGGTCGGCGACCGTGATGCGGGTGTTGCTGGCGACCAGCGCGCGTGCGCGCTCCAGCGCCGCCTGGTCGCCGGTTTCCTGGAAGCGCCGCCGCAGTTGCCGGTACAGCGTGATGTTGCGGCCGCCGAGTTCCTTGATGGCGCGCTCGGCCTTCTGCTCGAACTCCGGCTCGCGGCCGTACAGGTGATTGAAGCGGCGCGCGATCTCGCGCGTGATCTCCACATGCGACACCTGATCCTCGCCCACCGGCACGAAGGCCGGTCGGTACAGCAGGATGTCCGCACTCTGCAACAGCGGATAGCCGAGGAAGCCGTAAGTGGCCAGGTCCTTTTCCTTGAGCTGTTCCTGCTGATCCTTGTACGTCGGCACGCGCTCGAGCCAGCCGAGCGGCGTGATCATCGACAGCAGCAGATGCAGTTCCGCATGCTCGGGCACGTGCGATTGCACGAACAGCGTGGCGACGCCGGGATTGAGACCGGCCGCCAGCCAGTCGATCACCACCTCGCGGATCGCCGCCGGTATGCCGGCGGTATCATCGTAACCGGTGGTCAACGCATGCCAGTCGGCCACGAAGAAGTAGCACTCGTACTGGTACTGCAGGTCCACCCAGTTGCGCAGAGCGCCGTGATAGTTGCCGAGATGTAGCGCGCCGGTGGGACGCATGCCCGACAGCACGCGCTTGCCTGGGGGAACAGCGCTCATCCTGTGAAGTTTTCCCGCGTAGGCGACGGGCCTCTGACAGTACAGAGCTGATTATACGGGGTTCGAGCCAAGTTCCCACTCGACGCCGGCCAGCTTGCCGCGCCCCTGACGCACTACTACCGGCGGCGAAATGGCCAGATCGACCACCGTCGTCGGCTCGACGCCGCAGTGGCCGCCATCGAGTATGGCGTCGAGCTGGTGCTCCAGGCGCGCGCGGATTTCTTCGCCGTCGGTCAGCGGCATGGCATCGCCAGGCAGCAGCAGTGTCGAGCTCATCAGCGGCTCGTCGAGCTCGGTGAGCAGCATGCGCGGGACGATGTGATCGGGCACGCGGATGCCGATGGTGCGGCGTTTGGGATGCTGCAGCCGCCGCGGCGTCTCACGCGTCGCCGGTAGCAGGAACGTAAACGGGCCGGGGGTGGCCGCCTTCAGCAGCCGGAACTGCCAGGTATCGATGCGCGCGTAGCGGCCGATTTCGCGCAGATCGCGGCACACCAGGGTGAAGTGATGGTGCTTGTCGGCGCCGCGGATACGCCGCAGGCGCTCGAGCGCGTCGGCATCGCCGATATGGCAGCCGAGCGCATAGCACGAATCGGTCGGGTAGGCGATCAGGCCCCCGCCGCGCACGATCTCGGCCGCGCGGCGGATCAGGCGGAGCTGCGGATTGACACCGTGAAGCTGGAAATACTGGCTCATGCGCTATCATATTGGCATGCAAGCGCTGTTTGATCTGGTGCCGGTGGCGGCTTTTTTTGTGGCCTATTCGCTGGGCGGCATTTATGTCGCCACGGCGGTGCTGATGGCTGGCATGGCGCTGCTGCTGCTGGTCGACGTGGTCCGGCTGCGGCGCATTCCGCCCATGCACGCGCTCAGCGCTGCCCTGGTGTTGGTGCTCGGAGGCGCCACGCTGGTGCTGCGGGACGTGCGCTTCCTCAAGTGGAAGCCAACGGTGTTCCTCTGGCTCATGGCGGGAGTCGCCGCCGTCAGCGCCTGGTTTCACGGCACGCCCCTGGCGCAGCGGCTGCTGCAGCCGATGATCGCCCGCAGTGAAGCGCTGCCGCGCGCACTCTGGCTGCGCCTCAATTGGATCTGGGTGGCCTTCTATGCTCTTCTGGGCGCACTCAACCTATGGATTGCCTACTACCGCAGCGAACGGGCCTGGGTGAATTTCAAATTCTTCGGCCTGACGCTGGCATTCGCGCTGTTTGCAATGGCGCAGGCGGCGTGGCTGGCATCGCGCCCCGAGGTGCAGGAGGCACAGGCCTCGTGAGCACCGACCTGCCGACCGCGCAGCGTATCGAAGATCTGCTGCAGCGGCAGCTGCGGCCGACGCACCTGGAGGTACAGGATGAGGGCGCGGCGCACGTCGGCCACGCTGGCGCGGGCAAGGGGCACTTCCGCGTCAGGGTGGTGTCTACCTGCTTCGACGGCCTCAAGCCCCTGCAACGCCACCGCCTGGTCAACGACGCCCTGTCGCCCTTGTTCGCCGCCGGGCTGCACGCCGTGGCCATGGAAACGCTGACTCCTAAAGAATTTTCTAAGTAATTATCCCAACCTACTGAGAGATCGAATGAAATTTACTCAAAAGCTGTCCCTGCTGACGCTCCTGGTGCTGGCTGGCTGCGCCAAGACCGGCTCGTCGGTGGACACCGCCAAAACGCCCGCCGAGAAACCGATTGCCACGGTAAACGGCGTGCCGATCAGCCACGCCATGTTCGACTATTACGCCAAGAACACCGCCGGCAAGCCGCCCGGGGAGCTGACCGAGGAACAGCGCTCGCAGCTGCTCGACAATTTGATCCGCGGCGAAGTAGTGGCGCAGCAGGCCGAGAAGGAAGGCCTGGACAAGAGCGGCGACACCGCCTCGCTGTTGCAGCTCTCGCATCTGCAGATCCTGGAGCAGGCCGAAGCCGAGCAGTACCTGAAGGACAAGAAGCCGAGTGATGCCGAGCGGCAGGCGGAATACGACACGCAGGTCGCGGCCATGCCGAAGACGCAGTATCACGCGCGTCACATTCTCGTCAAAAGCCAGGAGGATGCGCAGAAGATCATCGACCAGCTCAAGAAGGGCGCCAAGTTCGAGGATCTTGCCAAGAAGGACTCGATCGACTCCTCAAAGGACCAGGGTGGCGATCTCGGCTGGTTCTCGCCTTCCAACATGGTGAAACCGTTCGCCGATGCGGTCGCCACGCTGAAGAAGGGCGAGTACACGCAGACCCCGGTGCAGACACAGTACGGCTGGCACGTTATCCAGCTGATCGACACGCGGGAGACGCCGGTACCGCCGCTCGACTCGGTCAAGGACCGCGTCGATCAGCTGGTGCAGAACAAGAAATTCAAGGCCTACCAGGACGAGCTGATGAAGAACGCCAAGGTGGAAAAGAATCCCTGAGGCGTCAGCGGCGGGAACGTGGCTGTTGCGCGCGCGGCTGCTCGCCGCGCAGCAGCCGCTCCAGACCCGATTCGTCGAGCAGCGGAACACCGAGCTGCTCTGCCTTGCTCAGCTTGGAACCGGCCTCACTGCCCGCCACCACGTAGCTGGTCTTCTTCGAGACCGAGCCGCTGACCTTGGCGCCGAGCGCGGCGAGACGCTCTGCGGCCTCCTCCCGGGTCATGCCGGCCAGGCTTCCCGTCAGTACGATGGTCAGCCCCTGCAGCGGCGCTGCCACCGGTGCGCGTGCCGCTGCCGGCGGCCCCTCGGGCCAGCTGACACCGTGCCGGCGCAACTTGTGGATCTCCTCCGCATGGCGTTCATCGGCAAAGAATGCCTGCACGTCCGCCGCGATGACCGGACCGACATCGGCCACTTCTTCGATCTGTTCGCTGCTGGCGGCCTGCAGCCGCTCGAGCGAACCGAAATGGTCGGCCAGGGACTTGGCGGTGCTCTCCCCCACTCCTGGAATACCGAGGCCCAGCAACAGTCGCGGCAGTGTGGTCTTGCGGCTGTGCTCGATGGCCGCAACCAGATTGGCGGCTGATTTCTCACCCATCCGCTCGAGCTTCATCAGCGTCGCGGTGGACAAGGCAAAGATGTCGCTCGGGCCATGCAGCAGATCCTGGTCCACCATCTGCTCGACGAGTTTGTCCCCCAATCCCTCGATATCCAAAGCGCGGCGGCTGGCGAAGTGCCGCAGCGATTCCTTGCGTTGCGCGGCACAGATGAAGGCGCCGGTGCAGCGCGCCGCCGCCTCGCCGGGGGCCCGCACCACCTGCGAGCCGCACACTGGGCACGTTGCCGGCAACTGCGGCCGCGGCGGTTCATGCTCGTTCCATCCGGCTGGCCGCCGTTCCACCAGCACGCGTACGACCTCCGGAATCACATCGCCCGCACGCCTGACCACCACGGTGTCACCGCGGCGCACGTCCTTGCGTGCCACCTCGTCCATGTTGTGCAGTGTGGCGTTGCTGACCATGACACCGGCCACTGCCACCGGTTCCAGCCGCGCCACCGGCGTCAACACACCGGTGCGACCCACCTGGAACTCGATCTCGCGCACCAGCGTGAGCGCCTCATCGGCCGGAAATTTGTGTGCGATCGCCCAGCGCGGAGCACGCGATACGAACCCGAGACGTTCCTGCTCGCGCCGCCCGTTCACCTTGTAGACCACGCCGTCGATCTGATATGGCAGCTCGGCACGGCGCGCGCCGATCGAGCGGTAGTAGTCGAGGCAGCCTTCGACGCCGCTGACCACACGGATCTCCGGACAGGTGCGCAGGCCCCAGGCCTGGAGCTGTCCGATCAGCGCCCATTGGCTCGAGGGGGGCGCCGGATCCCCCTGCCACTCGCCTGCGGCATAGAAGAAAACATCCAGCGGACGCCTGGCGGTCACAGCCGCATCCAGCTGCCGCAGGCTGCCTGCAGCCGCGTTGCGGGGATTGGCGAACACCTTGTCCCCGGCTGCCGCCGCGGCACTATTCATGCGCGCGAAACCCGCCAGCGGCATGAACACCTCTCCGCGCACCTCGATGCGCTCGGGCGCCGGCGGCCGTAGCACCAGCGGCACGGCGCGAATGGTGCGAATGTTGGCCGTGATGTCCTCACCGGTGGTGCCGTCACCGCGGGTCGCCGCCAGAGCGAGCGTACCGCCAACGTAAGTCAGTGACACGGCCAGCCCGTCCAGCTTGGGTTCGGCGCAATACTCGAGGGCCTCCGCCTCGGCCCCCAGGCGCGTGCGCAGGCGCTTGTCGAAGGCTTCGATGTCGGCATCGCTGAAGGCGTTGTCCAGCGACAGCATCGGCACACCGTGACGCACCTCGTCGAACCCCGCGGCGACCTGGCCGCTGACGCGCTGCGTCGGCGAGTCTGCCGTTACCAGTTCCGGATGCACGCCCTCGAGCTGGCGCAACTCGCGCATCAGCCGGTCGTATTCCGCATCCGGCACCGTCGGATCGTCGAGGACGTAGTAGCGGTAGTCGTGCCGGCTGATCTCGCTCCGCAACTCGGCGATGCGGCGTTGCGCCGCCGAGGTCACGCGGCTGGCTCGGCGCGCAATCCAGCGAAGGACAGGCTCTGCATCCGGTCCCGCAGGTCCTCGAGCCGGTCCGCGTCGAGCGGCTGGCCCTGCTCGGTCTGCAGGCGCGCGGGCAGGCGCTGCGACAGCTCACGCGCGGTCTCGAGCAGATGATCGAGCGCCGCGGCCGGCGACAGCGGCCCCGGCAACACCGTGAACAGATTGAGCCCGGCAAGGCGCTGGAAATCCAGTGTCTGCGGATCGAGCAGGCCGGGCTTGCTCAGGCTGGCAGCACTCACGAGTGCCCGGCCGCTATGGTCGGGCTGATGGTAGATCCCCAGCGGGCCATGCACGAATCCGCAGCCGGTGATTGCCAGCCGGACGGCGCGGCCTGACAGGCGGTCGTTCGAAGCCGGAACCAGCCGCAAGGCAACGATGTGCCGCTCGCCGTCGGGTGGCCACTCGACGATCAGCTGCGGCGCCGGCGCCGCAGGCGACGCGGCCGCTGGCGCAGCGGGCGGTACTGGGGCAACGGTCGATGCGGCGCCGGCCGTCGTGTGCGCCGCGGCGACAGATCCGTGACCGACCGGCGCGGCCTGCTCCGCCGGCGAGTCGGCTGCGGCAAGGCTCGGCAACGGCGCCGGGTCGCCGTTCGCGGTCATGGGCCCGATGTCGAAGCCCTGCAGCGCATCGCCGTTGGCGAGGATCGACTCGGCGCGGATGGCTTCCATTTCCGGTAGCCCGATGCCCGGCTCGGGCAGGTCGATGCGCGGCGGCATCATCGCCTGGCGCATCCGCACCGCCGGCGCCGCCGGTTCCCCCGCCGGCTCAGAGGCTGAGTCCGTATACGAGCCGAACTCGGGCTCGCTGCGCGACGAGCGCCGCAGGGTCGCGTTGCCGGGCGCCGCCTGCCGCGGCTTGCGCAACTCCCAGGCCGCCAGCACCACCAGGAACACCAGCCCGGCGATCAGCAGGATGAAGCGCAGTTCCGCCATGTGGCTCACACCGCCGCCAGCTTAACGGCCTCGTCGATGTCCACTGCCACCAGCCGCGATACACCGGGCTCGTTCATGGTGACGCCGATGAGCTGGGAGGCCAGCTCCATGGTCACCTTGTTGTGAGTGATGAAAATGAACTGCACACGGCTGGACATATCGCGCACGATGTCGCAGAAGCGCCCGACATTATGCTCATCCAGTGGCGCATCGACCTCGTCCAGCAGACAGAACGGCGCCGGGTTCAGGTCGAAGATCGAGAACACCAGCGCCACGGCGGTAAGCGCCTTCTCGCCACCGGACAGCTGCGAAATGGTGCTGTTGCGCTTGCCGGGCGGGCGCGCCATGACGGCCACACCAGCCGCCAGCGGATCCTCGCCGATCAGCTCGAGATAGGCGTGGCCGCCGCCGAACAGCCGCGGGAACTTGTCCTGCAGGCCGGTGTTGATGCGATTGAAGGTATCGTCGAAACGCGCACGCGTTTCCTTGTCCATGCGACGCATGGCCTGCTCGAGTGTGCTGAGGGCGTCACTGACATCGGTAAACTGGCTGTCGAGATAGACCTTGCGCTCGCTTTGCTGTGCCAGCTCGTCAATCGCCGCCAGGTTGACCTGACCGAGCCTCTCGATGTCCGCCCGCAGCTCCAATAGCTTCTGCTCGTGCGGCTCGATCTGCGCGTCCGGCGGCAGGCCCGCCTGCACGGCGGCCAACTCGCACTGCGTGGCGACGAACTGCTCCAGCAGCGACTCGCGCCGCACACGCGACTCCTGCGCAGCCAGCCGCGCCTGCTCCATCGAGTCACGCGCCTCGGCGACTCGCGCTTCGGCGCTCTGGCGGCGCTCGTCGAGCGTGCGCAGGGCCCGCTCGCTGTCCTCCTGTGCACGCCGCGAATCCGCCAGCTCGCCTTCGACTTCGACGCGCCGTGACAGGTGATCCTGCAGCCGCGTCTCCGCTTCCGCGATGGGCGCATCCGCCTGCGCCAGTGTCTGGTTGAGAGTCTGTTGCTGCGCCTCGAGCTGGGTGCGCTGCTGCTGCAGACGCGCCAGCGCGCCTTCCATCGAACTGCGGGCCGCCCGCCGGCTCTCGAGCC
>JBAUYT010000001.1:0-5608 GCA_049584935.1 Steroidobacteraceae bacterium | reverse complement strand
CACATTGGCTGATCCGGCACGGCCGGTGAGCATGTCGGCAAAGCTGCTGTCAGTGGAACTGGGCACCGCAGCGCCCGCGCGCGCGGTAGTGGCGGTGCCCGCTGTATTGGCCGCAGGTGCAGTGGCTCTCACTGTGCACTCCGGCGCTGAGCGCGTTCGTCGAGTTCGCGCTGCTGGCGGCGATCTTCGGCCTTGCGCTCATCGGAATGAGCCTGTTCGATGACCTTGCCGACCGCGCTCTTGCGGGCCGCGGCCTGGGCCCAAACTTCGCGTTCGGTCTGGCACTCGGCTGCAAGCTGATCGACCACGGTCTGTTGCGCCTGTACGGCCTCGTTGAGGCGCGCGATGAATATTTGGTAGTCGCGCATGCCGGCGACGCCCATACCGGCCTTGGCCCGCTGCTCGAACATGGCGCGATACTCTTCGAGATAGCGTTGCAGTTCGCGGCAGCGTCGTTGCGCCTCACTGAGGCGCGTCTGCGTGGCGGAGACGCGCAGCGCACTTTCGCGCTCCAATTCGTCCATCAGCTGTCCGACCGGTTGCAGGCGTTTCGCGCGTTTCACGTCATACCCCCTGTGGTTCTGGCAGGCTCGGCGGCAGCTGCCGGTGCCTCTGCCATGGTCGCGGCCAGCGCAGCAACGCTGGCGGCCAGATCCACCCGCTCGTGCATGTCTTGCCGCAGGAAGCCTTCGATCTGCGGCCATCTGCCAATGGCGTTGTCGATGCGCGGATCACTGCCGCGCTGATACGCCCCGATCGTGATCAGATCGCGGTTGTTCTCGAAGGTCGCGCTGGTCTGCCGCAAGCGCCGCGCGAGTTCGAGCTGGCTCGCCGGCACGATGTCATGCATTACGCGGCTCACCGACGCGTCGACGTCGATCGCGGGGTATCGGCCACTCTCGGCAATGCGGCGCGACAAAACGATGTGGCCGTCGAGGATGGCGCGCGCCGCATCGACGATCGGGTCGTTCTGATCGTCGCCTTCGGCCAGTACGGTGTAGAAGGCCGTAATCGAGCCGGCCGCGGCGATGCCATTGCCGGCCCGCTCCACCAGTTGCGGCAGGCGCGCAAACACCGATGGCGGATAGCCCTTGGTGGCCGGCGCCTCGCCAATCGCAAGCGCAATCTCGCGCTGCGCCTGTGCAAAGCGCGTCAGCGAATCCATGATGAGCAGCACGTTGCGACCGCGGTCGCGGAAATACTCGGCGATGGAGGTGGCGAGCCAGGCGCCGTGCAGCCGCATCAGCGGCGGGTAATCGGCGGGCGTGGCGACCACTACCGAGCGCGACAGTCCGGCGCGGCCGAGAATACGTTCGATGAATTCCTTGACCTCGCGGCCGCGCTCGCCGATGAGTCCGACCACGATGACGTCGGCGGCGGTATAGCGCGCCATCATGCCGAGCAGCACGCTCTTGCCCACGCCGCTGCCGGCGAACAGGCCGATGCGCTGCCCGCGACCCACCGTCAGCAGACCGTTGATGGCGCGCACACCCACATCGAGCGGCTGTGTTATGGGATGACGCCGCAGCGGATTGATCGGCGTCCCGGTGAGGCGCACGTTGGCGTCACATTCTATGCGGCCCAGGCCGTCGAGCGGATTGCAGGCGCCATCGATGATGCGGCCGAGCATGTGGCTGCCGACGCTGACGGTCCCCGCGCTGCTGCGCGGCAAGACCTGCGCGTTGGGAGTAAGGCCGTGGACGTCGCCGGTGGGCATCAGGTAGAGCCGATCGCCGGCAAAGCCCACGACTTCGGCCTCGATGCAATCCTTGTCGGTGCTCACGATCTCGCAGCGATCACCGACCGCTGCCTGGCAGCCCGACGCCTCGAGCGTCAACCCGATCATGCGGGTCAGGCGGCCCGCCACGATCGGTGGCGGCACGGCACTCAGCCGAGCGCGCGCCGACTCGAGCCGTGACGACCAGCGGCGTGCCGCGGGCGCCAGCATCGGATTGCGCGGGGCTTCGGCAGCGCTCACGGCGACTCCTCGGCCGTGGCATTGCGGGCATCGCCCATGGCCGCCGCGATGGCCGCGCCGACGCGCTGCTCGACCTGGGCATCGATGGCGGAATTCTCGCTGCTGACGCGGCAGCCGCCGCGGGAAATGATCGGATCCTCGGCGATACTCCAGGCGCGGTCGCCGCTGGCCTCGGCCAGCCGGGCCCGCACCAGCCGCGCGTCCTCGGGATTTAGATGCACGCGCACGTCGCGCGCCGCCAGCGGCAGCAGCGCCACGGTCTCGCGGATCACGGCCACGATCTCGTCCGGGTTGGTCTTGAGCTCGCGCCGCACGATCTGACGCGCAATCGCTCCGGCGAGCGCCACCAGCTGCCGCCGCACTTCCTCGTCGAGCGCGGCAATCGGTTTGGACATGAAATCCAGGATCGACGCCAGATTCTGCACGCGGCGGTCCAGTTCCAGCGTGGTGGCCTGCTGCTCCTTGTGCACGGCGGCGGTGGCCGCCTCGCGGCCCTCGGCATAGCCCTTCTCCCACGCCTCGCGCTCCATGGCGGAAAGATCCTCGACGCGACGGTTGGTGGTCAGCACCGGTCCGTCGATTTCCGGCAGCTGCCAGCGCGATGCGATCGCAGGCTCAGACATACTCATCGCCGCCCTTGCCGCCGAGCTGCAACCGCCCTTCTTCACCCATCTTGCGGGCGATGATCAGGATTTCCTTTTGCGCCGCCTCCACTTCCGACAGGCGCACGGGTCCACGCGCTTCGAGGTCGTCCTTCATCATTTGCGCGGCGCGCTCCGACATGTTCTTGAAGAATTTCTCCTTGAGTTTCTCATCGGCGGCTTTGAGCGCGATGATGAGTTTGTCGCCCGGGACCTCGCGCAGCAGCTCCTGCATGCCGCGGTCGTCGGCCTCATTGAGATCGTCGAATACGAACATGAGGTCCTGCAGCTTCTGGCTCAGCGGCTCGTCGACCTTGGAGATCTGCTGCATCAGCGCGTCCTGCGAGCTGCCCACCAGGTTGAGGATCTCAGCCGCCACTTTCGGGCCGCCGAAACCACCAGCGGTCTTGGAGCCGCCGCTGCTGGAGAATTGCTTCTCGAGCACCTGGTCGAGCTCGTCGAGCGCCGTGGGGTGCACGCGGTCGAGCGTGGCAATGCGCATCAGCACGTCGGCGCGCTGGTTCTCGGGCAGGTGGTTGAGAACTTCGGCTGCCTGATCGGATTCGAGGTACGACAGCACGATGGCGATGATCTGCGGATGCTCCAGCCGCAGCATGTCGCCGATCGCGCGCGCTTCCATCCATTTGAGGGCATCGAGACCGCGGCTGCTGCGGCCGCCGAGGATGCGATCCACCAGGCTGCCCGCCTTGTCCGCGCCGAGCGCCTCGGTGAGCACCTTGCGGATGTACTCGTCGTTGCCGACGCCGAAGGACGTCTGCTGCTCCACCTTGGTGGAAAAAGTCGACAGCACGGTGGAGACTTCTTCGCGCGACACGCCGTTGAGCTGCGCCATCGCGGCGCCAACGCGCTGCACATCCTTGGCGCCGAGGTGCTTGAGCACCTGCGCTGCGTCCTGCTCTCCGAGCGCCAGCAGCAGAATTGCCGCGCGCTCTACGCCAGGCCGCTCGGCTTCGCTCATGCGCCCTCACCCACCCAGGTCTTGACGACCTGGGCGACGCGCTTCGGATCCTGCGAAACCAGCCCGCGCGCCTGGACCAGCTGCTGTTCGTAGCCCAGCGCCGGTGCGGCGGGCGCTGCACCCTCGCCGCCCGTGGCGGCACGCTCCCCACCCGTGGTCGGGCCCGCCAGCACCGCTGCGCCCCTGGCAACGACGGCATGATTGGCGAGGTTCTTGACGAGCGGTCGTAGCACTCCCAGCGTCAGCGCGATCAGTACCAGCGCCCCGAGCACCAGCCGCGCAATGTCGCGCACCATCGGCCGCTGCCACAGCGGCACCGCCTCGGGCTTGATGGGTGGCGAACTCTCGTCCTGGAACGACTGGTTGACGACGTTGACACTGTCACCGCGAGCTTCGTCGAAGCCGACGGCGTTCTTGACCAGCTGAGTGATATCTTCGATCTGCTGCTTCGACAGCGGCTGCTGCGACACCTTGCCGTCGGCGCCCACCGTGCGCATGTTGTCGACCAGCACGGCCACGGTCACGCGCTTGACGCGCCCGGCCGGCTGACGCGAGTAGCTGACGGTGCGGTCGATCTCGTAGTTGCGCGTGCTCTGCTTGGAGCTGCTTTCCGGCACGGCGGCAGCAGCCGCGGCGGCGGCAGCAGCCGCGGCTTCTGCCTGAGCGGCCGCGGCGTTCTTGTTGGTGCTGCCGCCGGCCGGAGCCGGTGGGTTCGCCGGCTTGGGCTGAGCGGCCGCAGTCGCCTGGCCACCCGGCGGCGGCTGATTGGTGAGCGCGCCCGGAACGCCGCCGAGTGCGCCACCGCCGCGACTGCTCTCCTCGGAACTCTGTTCGCTGCGTACGACCGTGCCGTCGGGCTTGTACTGCTCGTGCGCCTCTTCGCTGGCCGCGGCATCCAGGTCCACGGTCACCTGCGCGCGCGCATGGCCATCACCGACCATCGGCGCCAGCAGCTGCTCGATGCGCTGCATGTAGGTGTCTTCGATGCGATGCGCCTCCTCGAACTGCTCGGCGGCGACCGCCGCGTCACCGGTCTTGGGTGACGACAGCAGGCGCCCCTGCTGGTCGACCACGGTCACCTGATCGGAATCGAGCTCGGGAATGCTCGAGGCCACCAGGTGCACGATTGCCGATACCTGCTCGGGTGCCAGCCGGTGTCCGGCGCGCAACTGCAGCAGCACCGAGGCGCTCGGCGGGCGCCGGTCGCGCACGAAGGCTGATTGTTGCGGTATGGCCAGGTGCACGCGTGCCGCTTCTACCGCCTGCAGCGATGAGATCGTACGTGCCAGCTCGCTCTCGAGCGCATATTGATAGCGCGCGTTCTCCATGAACTGGCTCACGCCGAACCCGGGGTCCTTGCTGATCATCTCGAAGCCGCTGTTCTTGCCCTGCGGCAGTCCCTGTGAGGCAAGCTGCAGGCGCGCGTCGCGCACGCGCTCGGCCGGCACCATGATGGCGCCGCTGTTGTTGTCGATCTTGTATTCGATGCCGCCGGCCTGCAGCGACTGCACCACACTGCTGGCATCGGAATCCGACAGGTTGCCATACAGCAACGTCCAGTCGGGACCCTTCCACCACAGCACCACGGTAACGCCGGCCGCCACGGCCAGCGCCACGCCGATCAGCAGCAGCAGCGGCCGCAGGTTGATTCCAAGCGGAGGGGGAACGACTACGGTCTCGGTATTGGCCATGGACTAATTTCCGCCTCGGTCAGATCGACATGTTCATGATGTCCTGGTACGCGGTCACCAGGCGGTTACGCACTTCGGTCAGTGCACGGAACGACACCGAGGCCTTCTGGCTTTCGATCATGACCTTGGCCAGATCGACCCCCGGCGTGCCGCGCTCCCAGGCATCTGCGAGCGCGCTGGCGCTCTGCTGCGTCTGATTCACCGAATCGATTCCCTGCTTGAGGAGCTGCGCAAACTGCGGCGCGGCCGCGTTGTTGCCGCTGCCCGGCAGCGCCGGCGCCGCCAGGGCACCCGCGGCCCCGGCCGCATGGCTCTGCGC